>NZ_AJLG01000379.1 GCF_000258495.1 Pedobacter agri PB92 | reverse complement strand
CGGAACTTGTGTTGCCGAAATAAAAGCTTTGACGATTTTACCCGACATTAGATCCAAGCCTTGATTGTATTAATATTTTGTTGTTTTTTATTTATAGGCATTAATGAGCTCGCTGAAGGGCTCGGTTTTGATCCCTTTATCATCAAGGATAAAGGACTAGGCCCGCCGCCGATGAGGCGTAGAAAAATCTATTTAGAAGTTAA
>NZ_AJLG01000378.1 GCF_000258495.1 Pedobacter agri PB92 | reverse complement strand
TGGATCTAATGTCGGGTAAAATCGTTAAAGCTTTAATTTCGGCAACACAAGTTCCGATGAAGAATCGGAAAGGACGCGTTGCCTTGGATAGTGGTGGTTCGAAAGTTTTTGCATAAGCTTCAACGTTTTCCCTCTCCATCATCTCCTATGCCGGGGAGCAGGGTGCCTTTTTCAGGGTCGTCATTGCGAAGGATATAGAAATTTAAGGC
>NZ_AJLG01000377.1 GCF_000258495.1 Pedobacter agri PB92 | reverse complement strand
TTGTTCGACCGCTGTAACCAGGGACGTTACGGTAAATGCTTTACCTGTTGTAGCCGCTACCACGGGACAAATACGGTTTGTGTTGGTTCTACTACACAATATTCAAATTCCACTTCAGGTGGGGTATGGAGCAGTAGCAATACTGCCGTTGCCACTGTTAATGCATCAGGTCTTGTTACGGGTGTTTCTGCGGGAACAGCCACCATCATCTATACGGTAACCAATA
>NZ_AJLG01000376.1 GCF_000258495.1 Pedobacter agri PB92 | reverse complement strand
TGCCGGAACTTATACGGTGGTTTATCAGGTTGAGGACAAGCTGAACCCTGGTCAGACCAAACAAGCTTCAGTAACGGTAACCGTAACTGCACCGGTAATGAATGCCAATACTGATACCGGTACGGCCAATGGCTTTACCGGAGGAGTTGCTGTTCCGAATGTGTTGACAAACGATACCTATAATGGTGTGAGCCCTGCAAGTTTGGCAAACGTAACCTTAACACAGGTTTCGGCAA
>NZ_AJLG01000375.1 GCF_000258495.1 Pedobacter agri PB92 | reverse complement strand
TCTTCGGCTGTATAGGTGTAAGTTCCGTTTTTATTATCTATTAAAGTGGTTACTGTTTCATTGGCTTTTACAAGCTGTGAGATATTGATCACCTGCTTTACACCGTTGTTATCTACATAAGTGAAATTCGCCCCATCATAAAAAACGTTACCACCAGTGTTTCTAACTATATTCTCAATAATTGTTCTTACAGAATTGTCATTTGCAATGCTTTGAAAGTTTGAAATTACATTAGCCGGAACGTTGATG
>NZ_AJLG01000374.1 GCF_000258495.1 Pedobacter agri PB92 | reverse complement strand
TATCACGGCGACCAACAACGGTCCAAGTGCGGCGACAGGGGTAAGCGTAACAGAGAACATCCCAACGGGATACGAAGTGGTAAGCGTTACACCGGGCACCGGCAGCTGGACTGCACCAAACTGGTCGATCGGCAACCTGGCCAACGGCGCAAGCGCTACTTTAACGGTAGTGGCTAAAGTGAAAGCAACAGGCGTTTATGCCAATACGGTAACAATCAGTGGAAATGAAACTGACCCTACACCAGGCAACAATACCGATACGGAAGAGCCG
>NZ_AJLG01000373.1 GCF_000258495.1 Pedobacter agri PB92 | reverse complement strand
AGTGTCTCGTCCTGCTATAGCTTGTCATTAAAAACTGAAAAATGGCAACAAAAAGCAAAGACAAAACAAAAATTGCAACCAGAAAACCTTGGGGGCGATTAGGTGAGGATGTTAAAGAGAAAATCATTTGCGAGATCAAATCGGGTATGCTCAGTCAGCGAGCAGCTGGACGCAAATATGGCTTACCTTCAAGTACCATTGGCAAATGGATGGAGAAACATAATTTGGCTATCTTAGTCCAATCTAAAACATCTTATGAACTTTCAGCGATGGACGAAAACCAGGAGACAAAACTTCTTAAGAA
>NZ_AJLG01000372.1 GCF_000258495.1 Pedobacter agri PB92 | reverse complement strand
AGGAGCAAAGGTTCATTTGCCATGTGTTAACCATAGCGACGAGGTGGTAACTATTAGAGAAAATGATGCCTATTTGGGCTTTGTCGGCATTCAAGGATTGGAGCAGAAATTAATCGAACTCATACCCAAAGAACGGCAGTTAAACGGCGCTTACCAGGATTTGGAGCAGTTTATCAAACGGACTCAAATTACTTTAGAACAGGCAATTTTGCTAATCCGGTTAGGGGCTTTGAGGTTTACCGGAAAAGATAAGAAAACCTTACTTTGGGATGTTTATAACTACCTGGGGCATAAACAAAAACAGTGTGTACGT
>NZ_AJLG01000371.1 GCF_000258495.1 Pedobacter agri PB92 | reverse complement strand
AATGAATTGACCAATCGCTATCATAAACCTTACATGGCCGGTCGTCATTGCGAGGCACGAAGCAATCTTACTACTATATAGCTACTTCATTGAGATTGCTTCGTACCTCACAATGACGGTAACATAAAGAAACCGGAGTTGATTATTTACTGAGGTGATTAATTACTTTATCTATCAGCCGAAGCCGGACGGCAATGAATTGACGAAGAATGTTAAGAAACTTCACACGAACGGTCGTCATTGCGAGGAACGAAGCAATCTTACTACTATAGGTTTATAGCTACTTCATTGAGATTGCGTCGTACCTCGCAATGACGG
>NZ_AJLG01000370.1 GCF_000258495.1 Pedobacter agri PB92 | reverse complement strand
CTAGGAATTAATGACCGGTATGGAATGTCGTAACAGTCGCCGCACCATTCCAAAGTACAACCACCTCCCTGCGGATGATGTAAATCTAAAGGGTAACTGGCCACGGCAATCGAATCATCAAATCTTGCACAGCCCAAAACATCCTGTGCCGTCATCACATATTTGCCAACAATTCTTCGGGTTTCCCTGATGCCGATAAACGGTGCCATTTTGGTAAAGTATGCGTTCTCAAATCCAGGAACATAGTTAATCAGATATTTCTGGATGTCATGAATTTGCCTGCGTCCTTCTGCTTCACCAAAGGAAAGGCTTGCAGGATCGGTTCCATCTA
>NZ_AJLG01000369.1 GCF_000258495.1 Pedobacter agri PB92 | reverse complement strand
TAAAACCTCACGGTCGCCTTTTATATATCTGCTCGCTTCAGTTAGGCATAAGTCTTAATCGTCTTTTCCCTGTTTCCGCTCGTTTCAATCTTTTTGTTTTAAATCGCTGTGGCATCCGCCACTTGATCTTTTTTGTTTTCCCTTCCGTTCAGTTGGGAGTGCAAAGGTAAGGATCTTTTTCTAACTTCCAAATAAAATAAATTTTATTTTTTTGTTCTTCTTTTTTCCTTCCCGCTTTTCAATGCCGCCGGTTTAACCAGCTTCCCGTTCTTCCGAACCGGGCTGCAAAGGTAACGATCTTTTTCATCCCCGCAAATTTAATTTGAAATAAATTATT
>NZ_AJLG01000368.1 GCF_000258495.1 Pedobacter agri PB92 | reverse complement strand
CTATTAATTATTGATGACGAGCGGGCGATTAGAAGTACCCTACGCGAAATCTTAGAATACGAGAACTATGATGTAGAAGATATCGATAATGGTATCGATGGGCTCGAAATGATTAAGAAAGGTAATTTCGACCTTGTTCTTTGCGATATTAAGATGAATAAGATGGATGGTATGGAAGTGCTTGAACAAGCACAGATCATTAAACCTGATTTACCATTCATTATGATTTCTGGTCATGGTACGGTTGAAACCGCAATTGAGGCCAGCAAAAAAGGTGCATTCGATTTTATTTCAAAACCACCAGATTTAAACCGTTTGCTAATTACCGTTCGCAATGGTTT
>NZ_AJLG01000367.1 GCF_000258495.1 Pedobacter agri PB92 | reverse complement strand
CGATGCAGTAAAGTTTGTAGCAGGCTCGAAATAGCGGTATTCATCAAATACATCATAAGTTGGCAACAACGCTTTCCTGGCGATGGCCTTTATGTTTCCTTCTTCAATAAAATAAGCCGCATTAAACAAGTCTTTACCCTGTAGTACATCGTTCTTAATAGGCAAACCTAAAATACAGGCAATATCCACACAGTGTTTAGCAATTTCCTTTGCAGCATTTTCGCAAAGCGATATAAACTCATCAAATTCAAGATAATCTCTTGGAGGATAACCACAAATAGCCAACTCCGCAAAAACCACTAAATCGGCACCTTTTTCTTTAGCCAATTGAATGTGATCTTATT
>NZ_AJLG01000366.1 GCF_000258495.1 Pedobacter agri PB92 | reverse complement strand
GTTGCAGTTCAAGATAGCGCAGTTAAAACTCCAGTTAAACTGGAAGAATTACCTGAGCCAGTTACAACAGCATTAAAATCTGACGCTTATAAAGGTTGGGAGGCTACTGAAGCCTGGGCTGTTAAAGAAGGTACAAAAGAATACTACCTTATCAATGTTAAAAAAGAAGCAGAAACTGGTTCTGTGAAAATTGATAAAGACGGTAAACCAGTTCAATAATAATCGCCTCTAAAGGCATAATTAACCAAAGCGTAGCTTCGGCTGCGCTTTAAATCAAGTAGAACCACGAAATTGTTTCGGCAGTTTCATTTAAATCAAAATACCATGAAAAAGTTAATTTTATCAGCTGCGTTTTTAGCCTTTGCAGGT
>NZ_AJLG01000365.1 GCF_000258495.1 Pedobacter agri PB92 | reverse complement strand
ATCATGGGCTTTGCTAGGCGTAAGATAGTCCAGACTACCGTGTGGCCTTTTATCGTTATAGTTTTTGATAATGATTTCAATGCTCTTTTTAGCTTCTTTATGATCCTTATATATCTTTTTTGGGAAGAACTCATTTTTCACTATTCCATTAACACGTTCGGCTAAAGCATTATCATAGGGACTACCACTTTCAGTCATACTTATTGCAATTCTGTCCCTGTTAAGAAGTTCAGTATAGCTTTTGGAACAATATTGTATCCCCGATCCGAATGATGAACCAATATGAACGGTGAGTCTTTTTTCCTCCCGTTGATAGCCATCTCAAGAGCGATAATACAGCCGGTAGCTTCAAGGTTCGGATGGAGTGCAAATCCTATGA
>NZ_AJLG01000364.1 GCF_000258495.1 Pedobacter agri PB92 | reverse complement strand
CTAATTTCTGACTTGCTTCAGTTAGCATTTGTTGTCCGGTTTCATTGCCTTGCAAAGCTGCGTAATCTAATGCCGATTGCCCTCTATGATCTACCATATTTACATCTGCACCTTCTTTTATCAATAAATCAAGCACATCGTTTCTGCCAAACATTGCTGCGAACATCAATGCGGTGCCTCCGTTACCATGTTGCAGGTTTAAGTCTGCACCTTTATCAATCAGTATTTTTGCAATATCATGGTAACCTTTAAAAGCAGCACCCATCAAGGCTGTATTTCCACCTTGGTCTGCAGCATTAATATCTGCACCGGCATCTATTAAAAGTTTTACTGCTTGAGGTTGATTGTTGTAGCCCGCGATAATCAAAGCGGTATAGGTGTGTACGT
>NZ_AJLG01000363.1 GCF_000258495.1 Pedobacter agri PB92 | reverse complement strand
AATACGTTAAAAGCCAGATTAAATCTTCACTTAAAAAATTAATAGCAGCTGCAGCAGAAAGTGCCAGGTTGGGAATCGGTACATCGGGCGATGCTTTGGTACCTCACGGAAATAGTATTGGTGTAGATATGAACCAAAACTATGATTTTTTTGTCAGTTTCCAGAACAGGTGATACTGGTTTTGACGGCGCATACCTGCCGGTTTTACTTAAAAGCCGCATCAATTCTTTGAACACGAAAACCGATGAAACCGCCATTTACAACTATTTTTTCAAAACAGGCATTACGGCTACTGGTAGTCTTGATCCCAATACAGTTGATGGTGCTTTTGTTGCAAATGCCGTTCACCCGATATTAACCTATTATGAAAACCAGTTGATCAGTGTGTACGT
>NZ_AJLG01000362.1 GCF_000258495.1 Pedobacter agri PB92 | reverse complement strand
CCGCATCAGAGCGATCAAGTAGTTTTTTATCATTTGATAAATGCAGTCTTTGATTACTGCAGTACCTTCGGGTTAAATCAATCTGATATGAAAACTGCACTGTCTATTTCCCAAAAATCCAGCTTGTTAGCGGCCTGCCTGTTCACAGTGATTGCGCCGGCTGCCGGCTACCTTTCCATTGGCCTTGCACCCGTCGTTATCGTTGGCGGTTCGGCATTAATCGGCCTGATCTGCTGGTATGTCACCTATCTTAAAAACCCGGTTGAACCCCGTATTATCCTTCCGCTATTTATTCTCACCGTGGCTGCTCTTCAGGTTCATATTATTGAAGAATACCTGATGGGTTTTGCTCCGGCAATGAGCAGACTATTTTATATCCATTGGAGTGAAAAAAGCTTCATGATGGTTTTTGCACTCA
>NZ_AJLG01000361.1 GCF_000258495.1 Pedobacter agri PB92 | reverse complement strand
ACGTACACACTTCGCTTTTTTTTACAATAATATATTCCTACGTCGTCAATTAAATGATTGCCTGAAGGCTGAAGGCGTAAGATTTGTTTTCGATTTAAATAATTTTGTGAAGGATTGCAAATGTTCAAAGCCTAAAGCGTAAGCAATTTCGCTAACAGAAAGATTTGTTGTCGATAGTTTTTCTTTTGCCAAATCAATCAGTTTTTGATGTAAATACTGCTGTGTATTTAACCCAATCAATGTTTTCAAAAGCCCGGACAGATACCCAGGTGAAACATTTAGTTTTTCGGCAATATAAGCCACGGTTGGCAATCCTCTTTCACCTAAATCATCTTGCTCAAAATAATCTCTCACAATATCTTCCAATCGGTCCAACAACTGATGGTTTATAGCTTTGCGTGTAATAAACTGCCGCCCGTAGAAACGTTGAGCATAATTAAGCAG
>NZ_AJLG01000360.1 GCF_000258495.1 Pedobacter agri PB92 | reverse complement strand
TTTGGGTGGATATGGCACCCGCGTCGCTGAAGCGATGAAAGACTGCACTAAAGCTAAGCTGGTGGGAGTAATTAGTGGTACCCCTTCAAAAATTAAAGACTGGCAAGCGAAATACAATATCCCTGAACAAAATTGCTACAATTATGACAACTTCGATCAGGTTAAAAACAATCCGGATATTGATGCGATTTATGTGATTACACCAAATGCATTGCACCACAGTCAGGTAATCCGTGTAGCCAATGCCGGAAAACATGCGATATGCGAAAAACCCATGGCGCTAAATGCCAGAGAAGGACAAGAGATGATAGATGCCTGTAAAAAGGCGAATGTAAAATTGCTGGTTGGCTACAGGATGCATTTTGAGCCACGCACATTGGAAGTGATTCGGATGCGAAACGCAGGAGAATTTGGGAAGGTGATGTTTTTCCAGGGGCAATGTGGTTTTAAAGCAGGAGACCCTAAACAGTGGCGTTTAA
>NZ_AJLG01000359.1 GCF_000258495.1 Pedobacter agri PB92 | reverse complement strand
ATTGGGCGGATATGGCACCCGCTTCGCTGAAGCGATGAAAGACTGCACTAAAGCTAAGCTGGTGGGTGTTATCAGCGGTACTACTTCTAAAATTAAGGACTGGCAAGCGAAATACAATATCCCTGAAAAAAATTGCTACAATTACGACAACTTCGATCAGGTTAAAAACAATCCGGATATTGATGCGATTTATGTGATTACACCAAATGCATTGCATCACAGTCAGGTTATCCGTGTAGCCAATGCAGGAAAACACGCGATATGCGAAAAACCCATGGCGCTAAATGCCAGAGAAGGACAAGAGATGATAGATGCCTGTAAAAAAGCGAATGTAAAATTGCTGGTTGGTTACAGGATGCATTTTGAACCACGCACATTGGAAGTGATTCGGATGCGAAACGCAGGAGAATTTGGGAAGGTGATGTTTTTCCAGGGGCAATGCGGTTTTAAAGCAGGAGACCCTAAACAGTGGCGTTTAG
>NZ_AJLG01000358.1 GCF_000258495.1 Pedobacter agri PB92 | reverse complement strand
CCAGGAAGTATTGCTGGTAATCAAACTTTTTGCGGAAGTGGTGATCCGGTAGCATTTACTACACCAACGGCAACTACTGGAGGAGGAGGTGCAGGAACTTATACCTATCAATGGCAATCTTCTACTACCAATGTTGCGGCAAATTTTACAAATATTACAACTAACGGTACAAGTGCTGTATATGATAGCCCTGTAGTTTCAACTACAACGTATTTTAGAAGACTAGATAGGTCGAATGGTACTGGCTGTGGCCCAACTGCAACGAATGTAGTTACAGTTACGGTAAATGCTTTACCTGTTGTTGCCGCTATCACGGGGACAAATACGGTTTGTGTTGGTTCTACTACACAATATTCAAATGCGACTTCAGCTGGGGTATGGAGCAGTAGCAATACTGCCGTTGCCACTGTTAATTCATCAGGTCTGGTTACGGGTGTTTCTGCCGGAACAGCTACCATTACCTATACGGTAACCAATAGCAACAA
>NZ_AJLG01000357.1 GCF_000258495.1 Pedobacter agri PB92 | reverse complement strand
ACGTACACACTAAGTACAACAATAATCGGGCTAAAGCTGGTTTGTACAGCCGCCTGGATGGCAATATCCAGAAACGTTTGCCCTTTATATTGGAGCAGTTGTTTTGGCCTGCCCATTCTGCTCGAATTTCCTGCTGCCAGAATGATGATTGCGGTTTCCATAATTGACGCTATTCGTAAGAATGAATGGATTGTTTTTTTTCCTTGAGCATCTTTGAAGAAGCACCGGAAAACACTGCTTTTATTTCTGCAATGATCGATACAGCAATTTCTTCAGCAGTTTCTGCACCAATGTCTAATCCGACTGGGCCATTTACTTTTGCAATTTCATCACTTTTTCCTAATTCATCGAGCATTCGCAACAGCTTTTTCTTTGGCCCCAATGTACCGATGTAAGACACCTTAGTTTCCAATAAAATATTTAATAGCTCGATGTCATAGTTATAATTATGTGTCATTAACACGAATGCAGTTTGGCGATCTATATCGACATTAGCTAA
>NZ_AJLG01000356.1 GCF_000258495.1 Pedobacter agri PB92 | reverse complement strand
ACGTACACACTGAGTAATTAAAGAAGAAAATCACCTTAAAGGCATCATCATTGAAAGCAAATCCGGGCGAGAAGTGATTCTAGCCAAAACCATTATCGATTGTACAGGAGATGCTGATGTAGCTTTTAGATCGGGTGTGGAGTGTGAGCAGGGAAATGAACAAGGTGGCGTTCAACCTCCAACACTCATGTTTGCGCTTGGTGGCGTCGATACAGAGAAATTGCGCTTAAGCATTTCAGAAGAGACGAGAACCTATCTTACCGATTTTATTCCGAATGAATACTTCGGGCAGAATAATCAATTTATTGTAGTCGGATTACGTTCGCTTATTCAAAAAGCACAGGAAGATGGTTTGAAATTACCAACAGAAAGAACAATCGTAATCACCGGTTTGAGAGAGGGTGAGATTTGGGTAAATATGACACGTGTGAACGGTGTAGATGGAACCGATCCTGCAAGCCTTTCCTTTGGTGAAGCAGAAGGACGCAGGCAAATTCATGACATCCAGAAATATCTGATTAACTATGTTCCTGGATTTGAGAACGCATACTTTACCAAAATGGCAGTGTGTACGT
>NZ_AJLG01000355.1 GCF_000258495.1 Pedobacter agri PB92 | reverse complement strand
AAAGATCGATGAGCTAACAAAAGCTTTGGCTGATGCCCAGCTGAGAAATGTTGGATTAGAGACTATGATTGAGGTTGCGGAAAGCGAACTTAAGATCAATATTAGAAAAAAGCGTGGTACCAAACGGTCTTAAGGATGCGGCAAAAACTACCGGATAAGCATCTGGTTGAACTTTGTGCACTGTTTGGTGTAAGCCGCCAGGCTTATTATCTGGCCCAGAAAACAGCGATCAAAACTGATATTTCCCACATGGTGGTATTGGCCCTGGTGGCTGAATTCCGTACAGCAGTTCCTTTTTTGGGGACAAGGAAACTGCTATACATGCTTTCTCCGGAAATGGAAAAGCATAATATAAAGATGGGGAGAGACCAGCTTTATGATCTTTTGAGATTTCATGGACTACTTATACGGCGGAGGAAACGTTCTGTTAGGACCACTGACTCCAACCACTCCCTAAAAAGATACCCGAATCTCATAAAACATATAATGCTCTCTGCCCCGGAACAACTATGGGTAAGTGACATAACCTATATCCGTACGCAGGATGGCTTTAGCTATCTAAGCCTGATCACAGATGCCTATTCCAGAAAGA
>NZ_AJLG01000354.1 GCF_000258495.1 Pedobacter agri PB92 | reverse complement strand
ACGTACACACTCCATCAGGATGAAGAGCTGGATGTTGTGTATCCATTGTTTCTATTACAAGAAAAACGTTCGCATGTTCCAAGAAATGATGAATTATTAATCGAATTGATAAACAACAAAGAGGGTTTCCATCTTTTCGCTTATCCGTTCGAAGGACGTTTGGTTCATGAAGTATTAGCCGCTTTGGTGGCTTATCGATTAAGCAAACTGTTGCCAATTAGTTTTTCTATTGCGATGAATGATTACGGTTTTGAATTGCTGAGTGAAACAGAAATCCCGATGGATGAATCCATCGCTTATGAAGTTTTCTCGCCTAAAAACCTTACTGAGGATATTACTTTAAGTATTAATTCGACAGAAATGGCTCGCCGGAAATTTCGTGACATTGCTTGTATCTCCGGTTTGGTTTTTCAGGGTTACCCTGGAAAATACGTTGCAAATAAGCATCTCCAGTCATCTGCGGGTTTGTTTTTTAATGTTTTTAGTGATTACGACAAACATAATTTACTTTTGCGCCAGGCATACGATGAAGTTTTTTATCAGCAACTGGAAGAACCACGTTTGGCCGCCGCTTTAGAGCGAATTCAGAATGGAGCAGTGGTAATTACCAATCCTAAAAGTTT
>NZ_AJLG01000353.1 GCF_000258495.1 Pedobacter agri PB92 | reverse complement strand
ACGTACACACTTTACAGATAGTGCTGGCCATTTCATTATTCCATCAGCTAATTTATTATCAACTGAGCAAGGAAGGGTTTGGTTAAGTTTGAGCGATAAAAAAAGTTACAAGTATGATGTTGAGTTGAATGATCCGTTATTTGAGATAAAAAAATATTTAACTAATATTGGGTATAAGCCATTGGCGAATGGAGTTGTGATGCTTGAAGATAATATCTCAAACCTAACGGCATCTTCGGGAATCAAACTGAAAGACGTAGTAATTAAAAGCAAAAAAGATGATCGCTTGAATTTTGCTGTAAGGGGCGCAAATAAATGCGGTGATTATGTATGTCGGTCTAACATCTTGAACTGTGGCAATCATATCGGCGATTCTGAGAACAGACCACCAGAACAAGGTAAAACCTACAAACAAGCTGCGGGGTCAGGCAGCATCACTTATTCAGGTTGCACAGATAATGAGGATAAGCCAAATTTTAAAATTTTGAAAGGCATTCGTCTGGCCAAAGATTTCTATCAGCCAGATATTTTGAACATGAATGAACCAATCAATTTTGTCACAATCTACTGGAATTATCAAGTTGCAATCAAAGCATCTGATCACACAAAAGTTGTATTTAATACCGGCGATATTAGTG
>NZ_AJLG01000352.1 GCF_000258495.1 Pedobacter agri PB92 | reverse complement strand
GTAACCCGGGCTTAAGCTTAGATCCGGCGACTGGTGCAGTAAACGTAGCACCGAATACACCTGCCGGAACTTATACTCTGGTTTATCAAATTGAAGATAAATTAAACCCTGGCCAAACCAAACAAGCTTCTGTAACGGTAACTGTTGGTGCACCTACTTTGGTTGCAACTAACGATACAGGCTCTGCAAATGGCTTTGGTGGTGGTACTGCAGTTGCGGATGTATTGGCGAACGACACCTACAACGGTGCGCCAGCAACTTTGACAAATGTGACCTTAACCCAGGTTTCAACAACGAATACTAAAGTAACTTTAGATCCGGCAACCGGAAAAGTAAACGTTGCGGCGAATACGCCTGCAGGAACTTATACTGTTGTTTACCAGATCGAAGATAAACTGAACCCTGGTCAGACTAAAACTGCGAACGTTACGGTAACAGTAGATCCTATTGCGATCGTGGCTAACGGTGACTCAGGTTCTGCAAATGGTTTTACTGGTGGTACTGCTGTACCAAACGTATTGGCAAACGATACCTATAATGGTGCGCCAGCCAATTTAACTGAACTGACACTTACACAAGTTTCCACAACAAATACAGGTGTAACTTTAGATCCTGCAACAGGTGCTGTAAACGTAGCACCAAACACAAC
>NZ_AJLG01000351.1 GCF_000258495.1 Pedobacter agri PB92 | reverse complement strand
CACGATTTTCGACGATTTACCTTCATTCTGCTTTCGAGCTTAAAGCTTTCAGCATTCAAAACATCCGGTTCAAGCTCGATTCTGTTCCGATAGGATTATATGCGTTAACTATTCTGAATGAAGCTTATCAGCCAATAGCTGAACGGATATTCTTTGCGCATTACGACCAAATTAATAAAATTCAAATTGGTACAGATAAGGAAGAATATCAAACCAGAGATCGTATTGAACTTTCTTTAAATGCTTTGGGTAGAAACAACAAACCCCTGCTCGGATTGGTCTCAGTTAGTTGTGTCCAAGCCAATCGGCTTGCTCAATACAATAATCAAAACATCACTGATTTTTACTTTTTTTCAGCGGCATCTGCCTGATTTACCTCAACATCCTCTGGGTGTAAAGTATCAAGACCCAGAATACTTAAATCTTGTATTATTGATAAAGGGGTGGAGGAAATATAAATGGCAAGGTGAAAAATTGGCCACAACCAAATTTAATCAGTCTTCTATGGAATTGAGAGGCACTGTAAAAAAAGACAATGGCCGGTTGAAAACGCCAATGGTATTAAATACAATCGGCGGAACAAAAATTAATGTTTTGGTTACAGATAGTGCTGGCCATTTCATTATTCCATCAGCTAATTTATTAAGTGTGTACGT
>NZ_AJLG01000350.1 GCF_000258495.1 Pedobacter agri PB92 | reverse complement strand
GCTTTTTCCTACCTCACATCCCACAGACCCATACTTTCATTCACAACCCCTCTCCTCCGGAGCGGGTTGCAAAAGTAGAAAAAATTCCACAATACACAAATAGTGTAACGCCTTTTATTCCTCAGCCCTGGATAAAATGCTGTTTATCAAAGAGAAATAAATGTTAAAGGGGTAAAACCTTTTGAAGTCTTTAATGGTTTTATCAGGTTATCTGGGTTGGATCGGCGAGTTTAGATGAAAAAAATATTATTCGGAAATGCGTTTTCGGCTCTGAATAGGCTCCTTTTTGAAACATGTAGATATAAAGATCATAAAACCGGATCAAGATGCTATAAAGGGTTTATGTATTGAACTTAATAACTAGAGATTTACGCTTTATTATGAAAATAAGCAAATATAGCCTTTGATATAAGCTAAGTGATTAAATCAAAAATTAGTTCCTGTAAGTGTAAATTGTAAACTTCCTGTATTGCAATCTAAAGCGAACAGATTCAAACGCGTAATTACTAATCTATATCCTTCTGGTTCAAAAATAGAATATTTAAATATCTGATACCGCGTATTCATCACAGGGGAGTAAACAAGGTATCTATCTATGTGATTATGTGGCTTAGTAAAACATTGCTTTGCGGTAGAAACGATTTGTTCTTGAAGAACCTAACTGGTTTCCTGTTTTAAAGATGGAAAGAGATAAACC
>NZ_AJLG01000349.1 GCF_000258495.1 Pedobacter agri PB92 | reverse complement strand
GGATCTGATGTCGGGTAAATTCGTCAAAGCTTTGATTGCGGCATCACAAGCCCCGACGAAAAGTCGGGAAGAACGCGATGCCTTGGGCAGTTGGCTACGAAAGTTTCTGCAAAAGCTTTAACTGTTTCCCCTTCCATCATCTCCTAGACCGGAAAGCAGGGTGCCTTTTTAGGGTCGACATTGCGAGGCCTGGGTATGAGCGAAGCAAAGCAATCCTCTCCGGTTTGTCATCCTGAGCTTGTCGAAGGACATCTAACTCGTCATTCAAACTGATTTTTCTTACGCCTCACCGGCGGCGGCCTCCTACTTTTCCCTTGATGGAAAAGTAGCAAACAATCAAGGCTCGGATCTGATCTTGAATAAACCTACCAACGCTTTTTTACTGCAGTGCAAGGCTCAATGAAAAATTGAGCGTGCGCACTGCAGCTTTTTCGTCTAATAAAGATTCCCCTTAAAAAGCTTTTGGTGGTTTCTTCTACGATCATCTCCTAGGCCGGATAGCGTGGTGCCTATAGCGGCGCCGTAAGTTCCTCCTCTCGTCGTCATTGCGAGGCCTGGGTATGAGCGAAGCAAAGCAATCTGTTCCGGGTTGTCATCCTGAGCTTGTCGAAGGACATTTAACTCGTCATTCAAACTGATTTTTCTTACGCCTCACCGGCGGCGGCCTCCTACTTTTCCCTTGATGGAAAAGTAGCAAAAGATCAAGGCTT
>NZ_AJLG01000348.1 GCF_000258495.1 Pedobacter agri PB92 | reverse complement strand
TTAGTTTTTCTAGTTTTTCTTTGGCTGTCGGGATGATATCATCCTTGCCTTCATAATTATCAATGATGCTTAGAAGTGTACTTTTTGCTTGTAAATTATCTTTCAAAGCAACATAGTTGTCAGATAAGAGAATAAATGCTTTCGCAACCCAATAATCATGAGAAGCCATATTATTTACAATATCAAAGCATGTTTTGGTTGATGTTTTGAAATCACCCTTGTTATACTCAACTAAAGCCAGATTGTATTTAGCCTCTGCTGCAGCCGCAGTTTTGGTTTTAGCAACAACATTTTTAAATTCTTTAACCGCTGTTGTGGTATCGCCTTTTAACAAATAAGCTTTACCCGCAAATAAACCTGAACTATTTTTTTCTTCTTCAGATGCTTTTTCTGATTCTTTGGTTAACTGCGCATATTTCAACATGTCGTCAGGCATGTTAAGCGCCGTATAAGCCTTTAATAAATTATTGATGGCAAAACTATAATGTGATTTATAATCGGTAGTAGTCTCCAATCGTTTCAAATAAACAATTGCCTCGTTATATTTTTTCTGATTCAGGAATAATTGTGATATACTCACCAATGAACGTTCCGTGTAATCGCTGGTCCAGTCATTTAAGATGAACTCATAATCAGGAATGGCCTCATCAGGGCGACCAAGTTTTACCAACGATTCTGCTCTGATAAATTTCGCTTCTTTTTCATGGTTTGCTTTAGGGAACTATCAGTGTGTACGT
>NZ_AJLG01000347.1 GCF_000258495.1 Pedobacter agri PB92 | reverse complement strand
TTAAAACCTCACGGTCGCCTTTTATATATCTTCTGGTTTTGGTTTCAGATGGTCTTTGTCGTCCATCCTGTGTTTTCACCAGTTTCAATCTTTTTGTTTGTTAATCGCTGTGGCATCCGCCACTTGATCTTTTCTGTTACCCCTTCCTTTCAGTTGGGAGTGCAAAGGTAAGGATATTTTTCTAACTTCCAAATAAAATAAATTTTATTTTTTTGTTCTTCTTTTTTCCTTCCCGCTTTTCAATGCCGCCGGTTTAACCAGCTTCCCGTTCTTCCGAACCGGGCTGCAAAGGTAACGATCTTTTTCATCCCCGCAAATTTAATTTGAAATAAATTATTGGCTTTTTCCTACCTCACATCCCCCAGACCCATACTTTCATTCACAACCCCTCTCCTCCGGAGCGGGTTGCAAAAGTAGAAAAAATTACCCATTCTGCAAACCATTAGTGGATTTTGTTTCTCCATTTCACATAAATCATTGTTTCTCAAAGAGAAAAAAATGTTGAAGGGGTAAAACTTTTCGAAGTCTTTAATGGTTTTACAAGGTTGTCTGGGCTGAATCTGAATGTTGAGAGTTCTTCAGATGAGCAGATTGTCTACATTATTGCTTGAACCATATCTCTATATAGTACAATAGGTTGAGGTAATTGTCTTGTTTATGCCAGGCGATTAGCCATTTGTTCAGGGCAAGGGCTGCGCCACCTAAACCCGACCGAAGTGGAAAACCCGCAGCGAGGTACGAGCGAGGATTTGGAACAAAGGGCGGGACGATA
>NZ_AJLG01000346.1 GCF_000258495.1 Pedobacter agri PB92 | reverse complement strand
ACGTACACACTTACATCCACATTCATTTAAAGAAACAAATTGTTTACTTGATTTGATCACATTGTCATCGCAATCAGCACATGAACAATCAGGATTTTTTACACCAGGCAAATCTTTTATATTGACGATGCTGTGATCAGGAAAAGATGTCAAAATGCTTGCAGCTGTTGCAGTTTCAGCTCGTTCTAAATCTTTTGTTGATATATCTTCTAACCCGGCCGGTCTGATCAAATACAATTTAAAACAGGTGATATAATCTACATAGCTCAGCTTTTCTAATTGATATATTAGTGTAGACTTTTCGATCTTACCGCCAAACTCGAGCTGGGTAGCACTATTGTTTATCCAAGGTGCCAACAATGACTTTATGCTTTCTTTAAGAAGTGGCAAATAAATATTATCTTCGTAACCATCCTTCAATTTAACATGAAAATGCAACCTGATCTGTTCGTAAACTGGGTTATGCACATGCACTTGCGCAAAGGATGATTTTCTCTGATTCACAAAGTTTTTAATTTCATTGAGCGTGTTTTTCGATACTTTAGGTTGCAGTGGATTTGGAGCGTTCGAAATTGAAATATCCGGAACAGCAATAATGGTAACAGCACCAGGCGACAAAGCATTATAGCTGGCTACATTGCCATTAAAAATGGTATGGCCAATACACTTTACGGTGTAAACATCAGCAAACTGAGCCAGAATCAAGCGCTCATAATCCCACAATGTGATGGCTCTACCCTTGTGCCGAAGTCTTTCACTAACCCAGTGTGTACGT
>NZ_AJLG01000345.1 GCF_000258495.1 Pedobacter agri PB92 | reverse complement strand
TTCTGCGATCCGGGTGCCATTGGTGGTAATCACCAGCTCAACCGGGAGTTTCCCCAGGGCCAGGATAATCTCCGCAGCATCTTTGCGTACCAACGGTTCACCACCGGTTAACCTGATTTTTTTAACGCCTTGATCTACAAAGGTTTTAGCCAATGCAAAAACTTCCGCTGGTTGCATCAATCGCGAAGCGGGCGTAAAATCATAATCTTCTTCAGGCATACAATAAAAGCAACGGAAGTTGCAATTATCGGTTAGCGATATTCGTAAATAATCATGTACTCTTCCAAACGCATCTGCTATCATTGATGATTAATTAAGTTGTGATAATCTGTTGCCGTATCGATATCGATATGACCGAGCTCAAAAGGAATAGATGATACATCATCAAGATGTTGTTTGATGATATTTTTTGCACCGCCTGAACCCTGTAAATTTAGTAATTTATTGAAGTATTTCTTGTTGAACAACGCGGGAGTGCCTGTTGTTTGCAAATAATGAGCAGTGACAATCTTTTTATTTTCAGATTTGAATTTTTGATACAATACTTCCAGAATATCAGAAGTAATATGCACTTGGTCGGCTACGGTTATGATAATATTTTCTGTATCTGAAAAATCTCTTAAAATCACATTCATCCCGGTTGCAATACTTGATGACATTCCTGTTTTCCAATCTTCATTAAGCACAAATGTGATCCGGGCATAATGGTGAGCATCCATGATTTCCTTTGCATAGGCTCCAAGTACAACAATAATCGGGCTAAAGCTGGTTTGTACAGCCGCCTGGATGGCAATATCCAGAAAAGTGTGTACGT
>NZ_AJLG01000344.1 GCF_000258495.1 Pedobacter agri PB92 | reverse complement strand
CAGCATCAGCGCCATCCAGTACCGCATAATCAGCTTTTTCTGTAGCTTCCTTTTGATCTGATTTCAATCCTCTGGTGATATAATACACTTTGTTTTTATCTTTAGCTACAGTGTAATTCAGTACCACAAAACTTGCTGCATCAATTTCTGAACAAACTTTGATATTACCCCAATCATCGAAATAAACTTTGTTTTTATCTTTTAACCAGTTGTTGTGTAACGATTCTACCGATGCGATATCCAAACCAGGAATCTCGATCTTTTTTAATGGTGGGTCGGCAAAAACCTCAATGGCATATAAGTTTGTTTTATCAGCAAACAAAGAGGTTTGATATCCTAAAGAATGAAAGGTTGCCTTATCATAATCTCCTTCTAAAGGCTCAAGTCGGTTTTTAGCGTAGAAAGCGGTTTTCTCATAATATAATCCATTTTTATCTAAGTAAAATCCTTTGTCGAGATTTCTAAATGTTTTACGGTCTACAAAGTCAACAGGGTTTCCGTTGTAATAAACTTTTGTACAATCTACCGCTACACTATAATCCAACGGTTTAAACTCATTGGCTTTAATGTAGGTGAGTTCTTTACTTCCGAAATAAATTTTTCCGTCTTTTTCATCATAAAATGCTTTCGGATTAATGAAAAAGGGTAATATGGCTGCTGCAATTAGTGCTACAAAGATTAAAACACCAATCAGGATAAATTTTTTGTTATTTCTTTTATTCGAAGCGTTTATTTGGTCAACTAAATTCATTTCTTAAGGTTTAGAAGTTATTCTGCATAGGTTTGAGGCTCGGTGATGTCATTGATTTTACCTTCTGCTAGCCTATTTT
>NZ_AJLG01000343.1 GCF_000258495.1 Pedobacter agri PB92 | reverse complement strand
AATTAATTAATCACTAAAACGAAATTTCAAAATGAAAAATGCATTCAAATTAGGCTTCTTAGCTATCGCTTTATCTTTATCAGTTGCTGCTTGTAACTCAGAAAAAAAAGGCGAAAGTACTGATACTTTAGGCGCTGATACTACAATCACTGCTGATACAACTATTAAAACTGATACTACTGTTGCTGATACAGTTGTTAAAGCTGATACTACTGTTGTTAAAAACTAATTAATTTTAGAAAATATAAAAAAGGCTCCGGAAATTTCCGGAGCCTTTTTTTGTTATCGTCTTTCGAGAATTGCACTAATAACCTCTTACGCTTTAAAATTTATCTGATTTAAAACCTCTAAATCCATCAATTGTAGTAAATTTGCGGCAAAATTATAATCCGCATAATGAATTTAACCTCACTACAAGCAATTTCACCTGTTGATGGTCGCTACAGAAAGACTACAGAAAATCTAGCAAACTACTTTTCAGAGGAAGCTTTAATAAAATACCGTGTTTTTGTAGAAATTGAATATTTCATCTCATTATGCGAAATTAATTTACCTGGTTTAGAAAATTTCGATAAAAGCCTTTTTGCCCAATTACGTCAAATACATGAAAATTTTTCAGAAACTGATGCTTTGGAAATTAAAGAAACTGAAAAAGTAACCAATCATGATGTGAAGGCGGTTGAATATTTCATTAAGGCTAAATTCGACACACTCTCCCTTCAGGATTATAAAGAGTTTATCCATTTTGGTTTAACCTCTCAAGATATTAATAACACTGCCATTCCTTATTCCATTAAACTGGCGCTAAACGAAAGTTATTATCCAGCTATTGCTTCAGTGTGTACGT
>NZ_AJLG01000342.1 GCF_000258495.1 Pedobacter agri PB92 | reverse complement strand
TATTTCCAGAACAATGGAAATTGATATGAGGGATATGTTAGATGAAACTAATTTACCACCAGCCCTTACGCCAGAAAATAATATTTTAATGTAATCTATTTCTATTATGGAAATGCGAAAAACATTTCATCATCTTTTTATATTTAGATAAGTGTTAATCTTAAAAATTAAAAGATGAAGAATAAAATTATTTACCTGCTATTTAGTGCGATCCCATTTGTTTTTGCCTGCGGTTCATCAGATCAAAAAGCTGATTCTGCAAAAGCCGATTCGCTGATCAATGAAACGTGTTATGCCTCCTCTTTCGAAAAGGATAGTGCTGCAATGATTTTAAAAACAATGTCTTCTGGTAAAGTTACTGGTTCGTTATTAATAAAATACGGTGAAAAACCTCAGAATAACGGAAAAATAAACGGTAAGTTTCATGGTGATACACTATTAGTTGATTACCGTTTCAACACAGGTAGCGATACTACAAAGGCATTTACCAATCCGCTAGCCTTTTTAAAAAAGGATGGAAAGTTGATCATGGGGGTAGCTCAAATTGAAACCACTTTAGGGCGTTCTTATTTTGTTAAAGGTAAACCCATAAATTACGAAGCAGGGAAATTTACTTTTGTAGAAGTGCCTTGTAAGTAAGGTTTCGGATATTAAAAAGAAATTTTGTTATATAGTCTTAGCATACTGCTAAGACTTTTTTTGTTTTATTAATCTTTATATAAGCGCTAATCTTGGCGGTCGTCATTGCGAGGTACGAAGCAATCCAACAACCATCGCTATTGATCTAAGCATTAAGATTGCTTCGTGCCTCGCAATGACGAAAATAGGAATGAAAATTTTGGATAGTTTAACCACTCGCTAAGACCTTTTACTAGTGTGTACGT
>NZ_AJLG01000341.1 GCF_000258495.1 Pedobacter agri PB92 | reverse complement strand
TCATTAAATTTCCGTATCCTCACAGATATTTTCGACAGAAATAAAACAGATTTGTGATAACATTGGAACAATTGGATGACCCCGAAAAGAGATTGCCGCTACAGCTGAAAAAACTTCCTTCGCAATGACGGCCCTGAAAAGGCACCCTGCTCTGGCATAGGAGATAATGAAGAGGGAAAACGTTAAAGCTTGTGCAAAAACTTTCAAACCACCACTATCCCAGGCAACGCGTCCTTTCCGATTCTTCA
This sequence comes from Pedobacter agri PB92, assembly GCF_000258495.1. Classification (GTDB taxonomy): domain Bacteria; phylum Bacteroidota; class Bacteroidia; order Sphingobacteriales; family Sphingobacteriaceae; genus Pedobacter; species Pedobacter agri. The sequence continues at coordinate 650 of NZ_AJLG01000341.1, read as the reverse complement.
TCGGAACTTGTGTTGCCGAAATTAAAGCTTTGACGATTTTACCCGACATTAGATCCAAGCCTTGATGTTATTAATATTTTGTTATTGTTATTTATAGGCATTAATGAGCTCGCCGAAAGGCTCGGTTTTGCTACTTTTCCATCAAGGGAAAAGTAGGAGGCCGCCGCCGATGAGGTGTAGAAAAAACTAATTAACACGATTACTTAATTAACCACCCCCGCCCCTCCTTGAAAATAAGGTGGGGAGTTTCCCCTCAATTAGTATAATCCTCCCCATGCCCCCTCCAGAGGGGGATAGCGACTGCCTTAAATTTCCGTATCCTTCGCAATGACGCCCTGAAAAAGGCACCCTGCTCCCCGGCATAGGAGATGATGGAGAGGGAAAACGTTAAAGCCTGTGCAAAAACTTTCAAACCACCACTATCCAAGGCAACGCGTCCTTTCCGATTCTTCATCGGAACTTGTGTTGCCGAAATTAAAGCTTTGACGATTTTACCCGACATTAGATCCACGCCTTGATTGTATTAATATTTTGTTATTTTTATTTATAGGCATTAATGAGCTCGCTGAAGAGCTCGGTTTTGGACCCTTTATCATCAAGGATAAAGGACTAGGCCCGCCGACGATGATGCGTAGAAAAAATCTAATTAA
>NZ_AJLG01000340.1 GCF_000258495.1 Pedobacter agri PB92 | reverse complement strand
ACGTACACACTCAACGCGATTTACCTCGCGGTATGATGTGGGCAATCATTATCTGTACCATTTTATATGTAGCAATAGCATTAGTTTTAACGGGGATCGTGAAATCAGATACACTTGCTGTTGGTGATCCATTGGCATTCGTTTTTGATCAGATCAACCTGAAATTAATGAGCGGAATTATTGCCGTAAGTGCGGTATTTGCTATGGCCAGTGTACTTTTAGTTTTCCAAATGGGGCAACCACGTATTTGGATGAGCATGAGCCGCGATGGTTTATTGCCAAAATCATTTTCTAAAATTCACCCCAAATATAAAACCCCTTCCTTTGCGACGATTGTTGTGGGGTTTGTAGTAGCAGTTCCATCACTTTTCATGAATTTGACTATTGTGACAGATCTTTGCTCAATAGGTACTTTATTCGCATTTGTGCTGGTTTGTGCTGGCGTTCTGGTGTTGCAAAATCGTCCTGATGTGCAGCGAGGCAAATTTAAAATACCTTACGTAAATAGTAAGTTTATTGTTCCACTTGCTTTTGTAGCAGCTATCATATTTGCCTTTACCCAATTTGGTAAAGAAACTAAAGCATTCTTCTTTAATTCGCCTAAAACAATTGAAACGGTTTCTTTTGTAACCTCATTAAATGGAGATGAACTCAAAATCGTTAAGGAAGAAATTGTAAAAGATGCAGCACCGCAAATTATGTTGGCTGATAAAGTTGATGCTGAATCTTATTTAAGTGCGCTACCAGGCGATCGTTATGAGCAATTTATCTCAGCTTCAAAAGTATCTATTGAAAAAAAATATGAAAGTGGCTGGAGCTTATTTAAACATAAAATTCCAATGTGGATTTTTCTCATCATCTGCGTGATCATTTCTTACTATTGCATCACAAAGAATCTTTCACTC
>NZ_AJLG01000339.1 GCF_000258495.1 Pedobacter agri PB92 | reverse complement strand
ACGTACACACTGTCTAAGCTGTTTTTCAAAACCAATGAACTTGAAGATTGTTATGATGTAAACCTTTAAAAATAAGTATTATGGCAAGAGGAACAAAAGTGGAACGTAACTCAGTATCTGATCAGGACCATGAGATTAAGTATGAGGCTAAAAAGCTCGATGTGAAACCTGATAAAGTTAAAGATGCAAAATCTAGTGCCGGAAACCAGCGCAAGGAGATCGAGAAGAAAGTTAAATAATTACTGAGCCCCTAAAGGGGCTCTTTTTTTAGCACAATGAAAATTGCCACATACAACATCAATGGTATCAATGGCCGGATAGAGACGCTGCTGAAATGGCTGAAGCTTTCCAAGCCAGATGTAGTGTGTTTACAGGAATTGAAATGTGAGGATAAGTCATTTCCAATAAGCCGGATTACTGATGCCGGTTATTATGCAGTTTGGCATGGGCAGAAAGCATGGAATGGGGTAGCAGTATTGTCCAGAAAGGAAATTAAGGAACTTAAACGAGACTTGCCTGGGAAGGACAAAGAATTCTTGCATAGCCGCTATCTGGAGGTATTCACTTATGAAACGGTGATTGGTTGTATATATCTGCCCTTTGGAAATCCTTTTCCAGGACCTAAATTTGAGTACAAAAAACGATGGTTCTCCAGGTTGCTAGGCCACGCTAAAACCCTGATGGCAACTGGGCTGCCGGTCATGCTCGTTGGCGATTATAATGTGATGCCGACTGAACTGGATACATATAAGCCTGAGAAATATAAAAACGATGCACTTTTTCAGCCCGAGATCAGAAGTGCTTATGCGGCGTTATTGGAGCAAGGCTGGACCGATGCGATCCGCACCCTCTATCCCGGTGAGCGGATTTATACTTACTGGGATTACTTAAGGAAGGCTTGGGATAGTGTGTACGT
>NZ_AJLG01000338.1 GCF_000258495.1 Pedobacter agri PB92 | reverse complement strand
AACTGGCTGATGAATGCAGGGCTTTCGGCGTGCTTGTAAAAGCTATACCGACCGACGTTTCCAATTACCACGAAGTAATCAATCTCGCAGGAATTGCCGCTGAAGGAAACCGGGATATCGACATATGGATCAATAACGCGGGCGTGCTTTCTATCGGCGCATTCGACCTTACCCCAATGGAAATCAGCGAACAAGTAGTCAAAACCAATCTGATTGGATACATGAATGGTGCGCATGCAATCCTACCTTATTTTAAATCACAAGGTCATGGCATTTTGATCAATAACATCTCCATTGGCGGCTTTTTTCCTGTTCCTTACGGCGCAGGCTACTCTGCTGCCAAGTTCGGGCTTCGCGGATTCTCAGCAGCACTGAAGTCAGAATTAAAATCTTATTCCCGCATACATATCTGTGATGCATTTCCAGGATTTCTTGATACTCCAGGTATGCAGCATGCCGCAAATTACACAGGCAAAGCACTAAAACCCGGACCCATCGTGTATGATCCATTTCGACTCGCGAATGCGATCTATGAGCTATCAATTCATCCCCGGTCAGAGAAAATGGTCGGAAGTTTTTCAAGCTTGATGCGTATATCCTATGGTCTGCTTCCTTCGCTAACCAGGGGAATTGCATCGGCAGTAATTAATACCTATTTAAAGCAGGCAAAAACAATCACCCCTACCAGCGGAAATATTTTTAACAGCGTGGATTATGGGCATTCCACCCATGGTGGATGGGGAATCCCGGGAAAGCCCAAGGAACATCGTAAATATATAGCGATTGGAACGATTGCCCTACTTGCTTTGCTGCTCACGAATAGAAAAATATAGACGTGATATCGAGCGCTATTGCAGAGGATAAACCAACTTCCTTTATATGCCAAGAAAGTTATGCGTCGTTTAGCAACGGTTTAAGCAAATAAAATGAT
>NZ_AJLG01000337.1 GCF_000258495.1 Pedobacter agri PB92 | reverse complement strand
ACGTACACACTGAAATAGCTCTGGGGGAACCACTGCACCTACCTCTTCAGTTTGTGGGGCAAAAAACAAGACTGGAGGCTATTGTAAGCGGGTGGTTGTCGGAGGTGGTAGGTGCTGGCAGCATAAATAGATTCCCGCTGGCATATCTTCAAGTAAATTCTACTTTAGAAACTTGTATAAAATAATACCAAAACAAAAATCATGAAAGTATTTACTTTTTTAATAGCACTGATGTTATGTCACTTTCTTGGCAACTGTCAGAAGATATCTTCTGTTGGTGCGGTCAATGAAAGCAAGATGGGAAGATGCACCGGTTCGGCTTATTGTTCGGCGTGTAAAAACTGCTCACGGTGCGCACACTGTAGGAGCGGAGGTACCTGCGGAGTATGTTCGCCTGTTGAATCGCAACCGCTTGTCCGCGCTAGTCCCCGTAGAAAAGCATCAACACATAAAGCTAGTGCACCAAGCAAACAGTATACGCAATCCCTTAGCGTTAATAATAGCAGTTTGGGAAGTTACACTGCAGAAGCGATATCAGTGGTAAAGCTTAAAGAAATCAGTCTTCGCTCAGGTCCAGGATTATCCTATCCTGTTATTGAGACGCTTAATGGCAACCAAAAAGTTAAACGAATTGCTAAAAAGGGAGAGTGGATAAATGTTAAAGTCTTGTCCTCGGGAAAGATAGGCTACTGTAAGCTGACAGAAATAAATTAATACCCGGTTTTTAGATGGTCTAACGATTATAAAGGGAGGTAAATTCATTTATTTACCTCCTCTAATTTTTTTTCGTAAATGCTAAAGCGAAACAGGTTGGGGCAATGCGATCGGGGTTTCGCAGGGCGCAACGGGCGAAGGGATTACCACCGCAAGTCTTGAGGATATCCTTGAAAACTATCCAACATATATTCATCGCTGCATTCCCTGGCCTTTTTGCCTTGCTTTTTTCCTCCTTTTCTTTCAGCTTCTTCAATCGTATCCG
>NZ_AJLG01000336.1 GCF_000258495.1 Pedobacter agri PB92 | reverse complement strand
ATGCGCACGCTTAAAAATGCCCACGCTCGTTTCTAACGAGCGTGTAAAAAACTAATCGTATTTTACGATAGAATCGGTAAGCTACTATTGCAATTTTATTGTAAATAGGTGTTCGTATCTTACGATGGAATCGTAAAGCTATTAATGCGCTCGTTAGAAACGAGCGCAGGCACTATGAAAGATTTTTTTGCAGTAAATGCCCACACTCGTTTCTAACGAGCGTAAGTAACTTAACCTATGAGGTCTGGGGCAAAAAAAAAGCAGCTTCAAATGAATGAAGCTGCTTTCAAATATTCTAAATGCTATGTTTATTGTGGCGCTTGTTGCGAGTAATAAGCAGAAAATTTAGCTTCCAAACCAGAGAATGTTTTCTCTAGCTGACTGCTTACTTTATCCTGCCCACTGGCTTTAGCAATTCTGATCATTCTGTCTAAATAATATAATCCTGTTTGGATGTTTTGAGATCCTGTTAAACCTTTTGTGGCTGAAAGATCTGCAAGATATGTTAACTCCTTATTGATGTAATCTCCAGACTGCGTTAAAATCTCATTGGCTCTGGCAGTTTCACCGAGCTTATATAAGTTTTCTGCCATGTAGAATTTCACCACTACCGTACGGATACCAAAGAATTTTTGAGGCATTACCGCATAATATTTTTCAACCACTTTTTTAGCTTCAGCAGTTTTGCCTTCCTTAATCAAACTTCCTGTAAGGTTACTGAAAATATTAGTGAAAATGAAAGTATCATCAGATGACTGTGGATCCAGATATTTAGCTGTTTTCATGTTGCCCCACTTGAATTTGTTCATCACATTATTATACAGCACCGGTGTATTTAACTGTTCTGCTCTTTCTTCAGCTGCAGTAGTATCTGGTTTCAAAGGCATTAAACGTAAAGCTAAACCTTCACTGTATAAATATTTATCTAAACCATTGTACTGGTCTGATGGAACTGTAGAAGCAAAATAAATCGGACGTTTCCAGTCATTGTGCGCAAGAATATCGAGCATA
>NZ_AJLG01000335.1 GCF_000258495.1 Pedobacter agri PB92 | reverse complement strand
ATGCTTAGTGTGCCGAAATCTTTAGCAGATAATTTATCCCGATTGAAAATATGAATGTAGGCAAGCTTTGCTGTTAACCTTTGCGATTTTGAAAAATAAAAGCCAAATGTGGGTTTAATGCCTAATAAAACTTGATCACCAATAAAACTCGGACCTGCAGCTATAATGGTGTAAATCTCAGGAATAGGGGAGAAAGTAGTGCCGGCAAACACGTTTATCATTTTATTCACAGTATGATCTTGTGTTGGAAAACTGCCATCTGGGCTTAGCCTCAATACCTTATCGTCTTCCAGATACCAGTCTGCGGTAATTTCAAGCATAGGTTTTAGTTTAGTTTTTGTGTTGGCCGTTGCCTGCATTCCTAATCCAAAACCCCAGGGATTATTGCCTTTGGTTTGGTCGGAAAGCGTTTTGTTGTACTGGGAAAAGAGATAAAGTGAAACTTTTCGCGGCACCTGGCTAAACGCCGGAGAAAATACAAAACTAAAAAATGAGAATAAGATAATTTTTCTGAGCATAAATTTATTGTTAGGTATAAAGCGTACTAAATTTTCAATACACCACGAAAGCCTCTGGCGCCGTAGTAAGATTCTGCTCCGTTGTGGTAAGTAAACACTTTACCATATCGTCGGTCGCAGAAGATAGCGCCACCAAGTTTTCTGATATCTTCCGGGGTCTTCACCCAGCTTGATGTTTTTAAATCAAATTTGTCCAGTTGCTGTAATTGCCGATATTCGTCTTCGGTAAGTATTGCAACGCCCATTGCTTTTGCTGCCCCGAGAGCGTTATTTTGAGGCTTATGTTCTTTTCTTGATTCCCAGGCATCGCGATCATAACAAAAACTTCTCCTTCCTTTAGGACTTTCGGCGGCACAATCGAAGAAAATATATTCGCCTGTATTATCATCAATAGCTACTACATCTGGCTCACCACCGGTTGCTTCCATTTCATCTAGCGACCATAATTTCTCAGGATGAGCTTCAAGCCTTGCCTGTACATCATCCCATGAGATATGTTCATGGCGATGCTTGTTTTTTC
>NZ_AJLG01000334.1 GCF_000258495.1 Pedobacter agri PB92 | reverse complement strand
TTTGTTTCTCCAGTTTTCGAAAGCATCTAAAAACCAACTTTCCTCTAAAACCGTTTACGGTGCAGATAATAAGAATCATTGGTTTCCTGGTCGTAGAAAAACGGATGCTGTTTCAAAACATTCCCAATAAACTGGAGCTCCGCTTTTTCGTCTCTGTAAACAGTAAATACATTGCCCAATTTATCCTGTGCCTGAATTTGCTTTTTGGAAAGCACCGGAATTTCCTGGTTACCATATCGCATCACAGGCGTAATCAAAATAAAGTCTTCTGATTCGGAAAGATAAATGAGTTGCTCATTCTCCAGATCAAAACCTTTCTCCTCAATTTGGCTTTTGGTAGCAGGCTTAAGGTAAGAATAATCGACCTGAATGCTACCTTCTAACGGTATTAAAATCGATTTTTGAAATTCAGGATATTTCGATTGGTGTAAAATTAACCGGTTACTCTGTTTCTTAAAAAACCCAATTACCCGAAGCAAATCTAGCCTGGGGATGAGATACATTTGATCTTTAAGCTGAATAAAGTATTGATGAACAAGCATTAAACTATCCAACTCATAAGAATTTCCTGCAATCATCAATCTACCGGTGATCTCATAAAAGTCATCCTTTTGGTTAACGCTCAGCCTTAGATCTGGTTCTAAGAAATGAACTTTTACCGGTAAAATGGTGGCTGCCTGAACAGTTGCAGATTGTTTTGTACTTTGAAGATAAATTGGAATGTTTAAAGGATTTTTAACCACTGCTTTCAGTGCATCAATTTCTTCCTCACGATGTTCATCATTAAAATTTTGCCCAAAAGAAACAATGCCACCATAAAATTTCAAAGCCTGCTGATCTTCAGTCTGAAACATTAGTTCGGTGGCACTCACATTCTTTATTGGATTTTTCACCTTCCCACTCTTAGTGGTAGCTGCCTGAAAAAGTTCAAGCGTAAGGTGATTGTAGTAGCGATGCTGACCAATGACTAGGATTAACTTACCGGTATCATGACTCACTTTTTTCTGAAGGTTGCCTGGCAAAAGCATTTGCTGCAAATGTTGCTG
>NZ_AJLG01000333.1 GCF_000258495.1 Pedobacter agri PB92 | reverse complement strand
AAGTCTGGCGAAATAAGCAAGCGTTGGAAACACTACCCTTATAAAAAAAAGGGAATGCAAGAAGAGCCCCTGGAGACCGTCTGAAAATACAATCAGAAAAAATGCACCGCAATTCTTTTATTAATAAATTACAAATTGTACTCTTGTAAAGTAATATCAGAATTAACACAAAATTGGTGTAAACTAATTCCAGTATTACTACTCAGAAGATGTAAACTAATTCTAGTATTATAACTCAAAAACGACAAGTAAAATCAGGACGTGACACTTGGCTGGGGATTACACGGAAAATGGTGACTTGTTCCTCTCTATAATGGCCATTCATTTCGCTTCGAGATGCGCACTAATTCCAATCAAAATGTACAGTGGACTGCTTTTGCTTTTAAGAACGGCTCTAAGATTTTCGGATTCTGTCCATCCACAATGTTTCAAATTGTGTGGGAGCTTAGTTTAGAGTTCGAATGGATGCTAAATGACGTTTCTATAGTCAATGTTTACGAGCCTTGGTTTTATGGCTTGTTTTTAGAAAATAATTTATAGTTTTAAAGAAAAAAGATAATGGCATCAGGTACAGTAAAATTTTTCAATGAATCTAAAGGGTTTGGATTCATTAAGACAGAAAGCGGTGAAGAAATATTTGTTCACGCATCAGCTTTAAAACAAGAACTTCGTGAAGGTGATGAAGTGACATTTGATATTGAGCAGGGCAAAAAAGGCGCAAATGCAGTAAATGTTAAATTGGTTTAAGATAGCCAAATAATATAATGTTATCCCTAATTAGGTGTAGGTAGTTATTTCTATCTGCATTTTTTTTTTATACCAATATCCCACATCGAAAGCAATGTGATATTAGGGCAGCAGTATTTTTAGTTTTAGTAATTACCATTAATTCTGCTCTTATACCTTCAACTGTTCGCTTACTTATAGAGAGTTTTTCTCCAATCTCCGCATTTGTTAATCCTTCTGCGACAAGTTGTAGAACTTTATACTGTTTTTCTGTTAATATGGAAGATCTGTTCTCATACATTTTTAATGTCATCATAAAGAAAATACAATGTATATTTCAAATTGTTGTGAAATATGTCTGTTCATTTTATTCTCTTAATTGCCACCAGGTAAATAAAATATTAACATTATTAGTTGATATTACAGCTAAGATGAGTGTGTACGT
>NZ_AJLG01000332.1 GCF_000258495.1 Pedobacter agri PB92 | reverse complement strand
ACGTACACACTGCGCTGTAGATATTGAAACTAAATTAAGCCAAAGAGATGATAATCTGGGCGTAAGGACCGGAACGGTAATGATCCATCTCTTCAAACCTCGTTCATTAGCATAACCCAACAACATATTTTTATACGTCAGAATATCAGGTCCGCCAATATCAAATGTTTGATTAAAAGCTTTTTCATTGTGTAGTACCCCAATTAAATAGCCTAAAACATCGCGGATACCAATCGGCTGACATTTGGTTTTTACCCACTTTGGCGCAACCATTACCGGAATTTTCTCGGTCAAATCTCTAATGATTTCGAAAGAGGCGCTTCCAGAACCAATGATTATTGCCGCTCGTAAAATGGTACAGGCAATGCCTGAAGATTTTAATTCTTCCTCAACAGCTAAACGGGAACCTAAATGTTTTGATAAGTGTTCATCATTTGCAATCCCGGTAAGGTAGATGATTTGCTTACAGTTGGTTTTCTTAATGGCATTTGAGAAATTTTCTGAGGATTGCCTTTCCATATCATCAAAACCACTATCACTTGATGACATTGAATGAACCAGATAATAAGCGGCATCGATATCAGAGGGAATTTCATTCAATGTATCTGCTTTGAGCAAGTCGCCACTGATAATTTCTACTTCCTCACTTAGATCAGATTTTGCTGCAAATCTACGCTCATCCCTAACCATACAAACTACCTGATGACCTTCTTCCAATAGCAGCGGCAATAACCTTGTTCCAATATAACCGTTTGCGCCAGTAAGCAGTATTTTCATGATGATCAGTTTTAAATTACAACACCTTACAATCGTATTTGTTATTGATTATCAGTTAGATTAAAGAAAAATAACATTCCCGCAAGCTATATTTTTATCTATAATCCGTCATAATGCTGTAAAACAGTCCGTATTATTAAAACTACACCAGCGCTTGCACAACAAATACTCATAAACTTCGTATTATTATTTCAGAAATCAACCAAACATCCCTTAATGAAGAAAATCTTTTTAGGCATTGCCGCGATTGTTTTAGTGAGTATGAGCATTGTCGGAACAAGTTGGAAAGCAGAAGAGCTTCCACAAACACAACAACAAACAGTTAAAAATATTGCTGCTGACAGTATTTACAATCAATTCATTTCAGATATCTATTATGCTGCTCATCTGGATTCTG
>NZ_AJLG01000331.1 GCF_000258495.1 Pedobacter agri PB92 | reverse complement strand
GGTACAAACCTTCAGGTATGTAGCGAATTTCCCCAAAAAGATTGGAGGGACAGCAGGACTGGAACTAAATATTCAGCACTGCTGGCGCTTTACAAATACTTATCATTTGAAAAGAATTATGTTTTAGATCATTTTCGAAACTGATTCTATGCAAAACTGTTAATAACATGAGGTTTGCGATAATATTTGGTTATCTTTGGCCTAACAATATATAAATACAAATAATGAGTTTTTTCGCAGATAAAAGAAGGGAAGTAATGGTGCATATTGAAAAATATATGCTGGAGATGATGGATACCTATCTTAAACCGATTGATACCAACTGGCAACCTTCAGATTTTTTACCTGATTCTACAAGTGAAAACTTTTATCAAGATATTAGAATTTTAAGGGAAAATGCAAAAGATCTTTCCTATGATTTAGTTGCTGTTTTGATTGGCGATACGATTACAGAAGAGGCACTTCCAACTTATGAATCGTGGTTGGCTATGGTTCAGGGTCCAAGTATGAAAGAAGATGGTGGCTGGATGAAATGGAACCGTCATTGGACTGCTGAAGAGAATCGTCATGGTGATTTATTAAACAAATATTTATATTTATCTGGTCGCGTAGATATGCGCCAGATGGAAATTTCTACACAATATTTAATTGCTGATGGTTTCGACATTGGTACCGGACACGATCCTTATAGAAATTTTATTTACACTTCATTTCAGGAGTTAGCTACAAATATTTCTCATAGAAGAGTTGCTTCACTTGCAAAAAAAAGATGGCGATACCTTATTATCGAGAATGTGTGGCACTATTGCATCAGATGAAGCCAGACATGCTAAAGCGTACAAGGATTTTATGAATCGTATTTTTGAGGTTGATCCTAACGAAGCGATGATTGCATTTGAAGATATGATGCGCCAAAAGATTGTTATGCCTGCTCATTTCTTGCGTGAAGTAGGATTAAAGATTGGTCAGACTTTTGGACATTTTACAGATGCAGCACAACGTTTAGGCGTTTACACTGCTGTTGATTACGTTGAGATCATGCAATCATTAATTGAAGATTGGAAGATTGAGGGAATGCGTGATTTGAACGAAACTGGTGAAAAGGCCCGTGACTACATTATGGCTTTGCCTGCTCGTTTATTGCGTGTTGCTGAAAGGATGAAAAATCCAACAATGGATTATAAGTTTACCTGGATTGCAGGATAATTTCTTTTATTCATTA
>NZ_AJLG01000330.1 GCF_000258495.1 Pedobacter agri PB92 | reverse complement strand
AATAACGAAATCTATCCCTGAAGAGCTTCTTCCTCTTCAGGGATTTTTTTTCATTCTTCTGGTCATATGCTTTTAATTTCAGACTGAAAACTTAGCTTTGCTGAAGATTATGATCGAAATTTACACAGACGGAGCAGCTAGCGGAAACCCGGGTCCGGGTGGATATGGAACAATTTTGAGGGCAGGGCAACACTATAAAGAATTGAGTGGAGGTTTTAGAATGACCACCAATAATCGAATGGAACTACTCGCCGTTATAAAAGGACTGGAAGCTTTAAAGAGTTTAAATCAGCAAGTAACCGTTTATTCTGATTCAAAATATGTGGTGGATGCAGTGGAAAAGAAATGGGTGTTCGGTTGGGTAACCAAAAATTTCAAGGATAAAAAAAATAAAGACCTTTGGTTGAGGTTTCTGGAATTATACAAACTCCACAAAGTGAAGTTTATCTGGATCAAAGGTCACAACGATCATCCTGAGAATGAGCGTTGTGACAGATTAGCGGTTTTCGCCTCGCAAGACAAACAGAATTTAGCAATTGATACTTTTTTCGAGGCGGAAAGAAATAGGGCAAGCCTGCTTTAATCTATTCCACCAATTACGCCTAAATCTTCAAGTTTCGACTCTACTTTTTCTTCAACAGAAATAGATTTTGCAGTGTATAATAGCATCATTTCTTCAGCCTTTTCTACCATTTTCTTCGAACCGATAAACACCGGAACGCGTTGATGTACTTCAGTAGGCTGAATATCCAAAATGCGCTCGAAACCGGTTGAGGCTTTGCCCCCAGCCTGTTCAATAATAAATGCCATCGGATTACATTCATAAAGCAACCTCAACTTTCCTTCCGGCGAACGTGATGTGGTTGGATAAATATAAATTCCGCCGTTAATCAAACTTCTGTGTATATCTCCAACCATTGAACCAATATAACGTGAAGTATAAGGCCTGTTAGTGGCTTCATCTTCTACCTGGCAATATTTAATATATTTTTTTACACCTTCAGGGAAATGAACATAATTTCCTTCATTTATAGAATAGGTTATGCCGGTTTCGGGAATCCTCATGTTGGGATGTGAAAGACAAAATTCACCAATTGATGGATCTAAGGTAAAGCCATTCACACACTTGCCTGTGGTATAAACCAACATAGTTGAAGAGCCATAAATAATATAACCGGCAGCCACCTGTTCAGTTCCTTTCTGCAAAACATCACTTATAGTT
>NZ_AJLG01000329.1 GCF_000258495.1 Pedobacter agri PB92 | reverse complement strand
CTCTTGGAGGATAACCACAAATAGCCAACTCCGCAAAACCACTAAATCGGCACCTTTTTCTTTTAGCCAATTGAATGTGATCAATTATTTTTTTTGGTTATTGGCTTCGAAGTTGCCGATGTGATAGTTAAGTTGTGCAAGCGCTATTTTCATTTGTGAAGTATCAGTTTTAATATCAGAAAGTAAGTATCGGGATCTATTATCCTAGAAAAAGATACCAAAATTAAGTGCCAGATAATGGTTTCTCACATCACGGGTTTTGTCTGTTGTGATATTAGTGAAACCGTTATTGTAAGTTAATCCGGCTAATATACTGGCGTTACCAGAAATATCAAATTCTCCCCCGCCACCAATAATTAAGCCGGCACGATAAAATTTCGTATAGTCGGTAATCTTCAGATTATCTGCGAAAACTGTATTTCCGTTTTGTGCATCTTGTTTGGCACTGATGTTAAACGAATTTGAAAGACCAAATTGACCATACCAGCGTTTACCTTCTGCCTTTATTGTTTTAAGCTTTATGGTTAAAGGAACCTCGATATATTGTAATTTATACTTTAAATCATAAGCAACCGGCACTGTTCCGCTGTGATATGGTGCTGCATTGGCTTCTGTACTTTTCCCATTAATTGAGGTAATAGTTAATGCTGTAGCAAAACTATAGTTTGGTGCAAAGTTAAAATCGCCTATTAAACCGTAAGCAAAACCTAAACCTACACCATCAGTTTTTCCTTGCTCAGGTTTTACCCAACCAATTGTCGGTGTGGCGGTTAATCCAAGCCTGAAACCATAATTAATGGGAGGAAAATTTTGTGCCCAAACACCGAAACTGAAAAAAGATAAAATTATAATCGTCGAGATTTTTTTCATGCTTTATGTGATTATATTTGTTGTACATGATGTATAACGTAAAACACAAGCAAATTTATCTATTTTTTCTCTTGGCTTTTGTATTTATTTCCTGCAAGCAAAGTAATCGGCCAGATATAAGCAACATTAAAGTAGATATTAAGATAGAACGCTTTGATAAAGAGCTATTTGCATCAAAAGACAAAAATACCAGCTTAACAAATGCAGCGTTATCCAGTAAGTACGGTTTTTTTTTATGATGATTACCTTCATAAAATGATCGGATCGCCTGATTACAACAATGATGAAATACTTAGCACCTTGTTTAAAGACCAGGCTTATACCGATTTAACAAAGGAAGTAGATAGTAGTGTGTACGT
>NZ_AJLG01000328.1 GCF_000258495.1 Pedobacter agri PB92 | reverse complement strand
TGGTGCAAACCAGACTATCGTATCAAGTGGTAATGTTGCGACTTTAACCAGATCATCAGCTACTGCTGGAAGATTTATCTATAATCTGGTGAGTGTGCAGGATGCAAGTTCAACCAATTGCTCAAATGTTCAAACGGGTACGGCAACTATCACTGTTAATCCAACCCCTAAAGGATTTAATGATGTTGCTACACTAGATTGTTCAGGTAGCTTGAATTACAATATTCAATCGAATTTAAATAACATAGCAAATGGGGGTAATGCAGTTGCATCCACTTTTATCTGGACGGTTAATTCAAATGCAAATGTTATTGGAGCTGCTAATGGCAATGGGAACAGTATCATTCAAACCTTAATCAATACGAGCAATATTACTCAGCAAGTCATTTATACTATTGTACCAACAGCAACTGGAGCTGGTAATTGTATAGGCAGTAGTTTCACATTAACTGTAGATGTTCCTGTGTGTTCTGCTATGACGATTTCGAAATCTGCAGATAAAACTTCAATTTCAAAAGCTGGAGATATTATTACTTACACTATTTCAGTTAAAAATACTGGTAATGCCAATCAGACTAATGTAACTGTAAATGATCCGTTAATAAGCTCATCAGTTTTAGCTTCACCAACGGGAGACAATGGAAATGGTATTTTAGAAAAAGGTGAAACATGGCTGTATACTGGTAGTTATAACGTAGTTCAAAGTGATATTGATAATGATGGAAAACCAATATTAAACAGCCATATTATCCGCAATACAGCAACAGTCAGTTCAAATCAAATCACTACGGTACAAAGTGCAAATGCAGATGTGAACATTACGATTTCTCCTTCGATCACTTTTGTTAAAACGGGTGTGTTAGCATTAGACGGAAATACGATTAGCTACTCGTTTGTAGTCAAAAACACCGGAAATGTAACCATTAATAGTTTGGTGGTTAATGATCCTAAAATCACCTCACCAATTATCTTAGGTACCACCACACTTGCTCCTGGAGCCATTACTTCAGCCGCTGCAATTTATACCATTTTACAAAGTGAAAAAGAAACGGGTTCAGTAAGTAATACGGCTTCTATATCAGGTATAACGCCAACGAACGTAAACGTTAGTGATGTTTCTGGTACAACTGATGCCAATGATAATCCGACAATTGTAAACACTGGAGTGTTAGCAATTAATGATGTTGGTGTTGCAAACGGATTTACAGGTGGCGAAGCGGTTGCAAGCGTATTGGCAAACGATAGCTACAATGGAAATCCAGCGACATTGGCAAACGTAAACCTG
>NZ_AJLG01000327.1 GCF_000258495.1 Pedobacter agri PB92 | reverse complement strand
CACACTGGTAAAGGTGCCTGCTAACTGAAAAAATAGTATTTATCATTATCATATTCATCAAGTTTCGGACGTTGGTATGAACTCGTGATATCTTCCAAAACCAATCTGCTGATATCAAATTTAGCATAAAGCGTTTCAAAAATATTAGGATCAGCCAGGCCCTTAATATCAAACCAATAGTTAAAATCTTTATTTTCAACTAGTTTGTCGATATTATTGATGTTTTTCAGTTCCTCCTTTTTATAACTTTTAGTATTATAAGTATGAAGAACAATAACGGGTTTCAAAGCTTCATCGTCAATAGCATATAAACCAGGACTAGTGCCTGGAGCAGGTACTTTATAATGTTTATGTCGATTACGAGGCTTATTCTTTCCCATTTTATAAATATAACTTGGCTTGCGGACCTTGATTAAATAACAAATCAACAATGCTTAAATTGGGCAAAAATTGATGTCTGTCTTCAAAAACCTGATAATATGGCTTATTGTTTAAAAATTCATCACTTTTTTTTGGATTCATCATTCCTCTAAAATCGAGCTCAGGGAGAATATTATCCTCATAGGAAATTGTAGTTTTAAGCTCAATGTTCAATTTAAGCTTTTTACTAAGCCACTCCATCAACTCCATGTTGTAGTCGAAAAGGAATTCAAATTTTTCTTGATAAAATCGCGAAAGCTCATCTTCATAATATTCAAAATAGGCCGAACTACGATAACAAGTTTCTAAACTCAACCAATGTAACCGTTGCCAGTTAAAGTCGTAGCTGATTTTAACATCCTTCATTTTGGTATGTGTTTTTGAGCCCTTAACCAATGGAACTGTTAAATCAAGCTTGCCGTTTGGAGAATAAATGCTTGCCCGATTTCGATAGGTTTGTTTTGCTAAATGTTCATGTTTCTCAATTAAAAAATCTTGTCCTTGTTTTTGTAATAAACTAAAGTAGCCTACCGGAGGAAGATAAAATAATGGAAGTATAGCTGTATTATGCATTTGAAAATTTATGTTTGTAGCTGAAACAAATAAAAATAATGATTAAAAGAGGGTTTGCGCACCTTGGCGTATTTTTTTTATACCTGGTGTCGTTGCTTCCTCTGCCCTTTCTATTTTTTTTTGCAAGATTACTATATTATCTTCTTTATTATGTAATCGGCTATCGAAAAAAAGTTGTTCGTGAGAATTTACTTAAATCTTTCCCTGAAAAATCAGCCGATCAAATCATTAAAATAGAAAAAGATTTTTTTCTTTTCCTTTCGGAATTGATTTTCGAAATCATTAAAATGACTACAATTTCAAAG
>NZ_AJLG01000326.1 GCF_000258495.1 Pedobacter agri PB92 | reverse complement strand
TATCAAATAGAACACTATCTGTAGAAAAATCAAGTCTAGCGTCAGGGTCAGTGCTGATACGATCTTCTTTCCTGCATCCGAAAACGATACAAGTAAAAATCAACGCAAGAAAAATAAGGCCACGCATAAATCAAACTTAAATAATTTTCGATTTAAAGCAATACATAATTTCATAGCTAACCTATTCAGCGTAAGCCAGCGCAGCAATGCTTACCTTTGCTACACCATTTTTAATCAGCTCGTTCGCACAAGCTTCCAATGTTGCGCCAGTTGTAATTACATCATCAACAAGTAATATATGCTTGCCGCTCAACAACTTTGGATCAGCCACTTTAAATACATCCTGCATATTTTCATACCTGTTGTATCTGCTTTTTTTAGTTTGGCTTTCTGTTTCGGTCGATCTTATTAAATCATTTTCACTAAAAGGGATTTCCATTACACTTGAAATTCCCATGGCAATGAAGCTGCTTTGGTTATAGCCCCGCTTTCTTAATTTTTTATGATGCAATGGTACCGGGATAATTAAGTCAATATTTTCATATAATGAACTTATATTTAGTCTTTCTCCAAGTTTGCTTCCTAAAAAGATACCAATTTCAGTTTTAGCATTGTATTTTAAGCTATGAATCAGATTCTGGACCTTGGCTCCCTTCCTGAAATATAACATAGCCATTGCTGCATTTAACTCAAGTCTGCCCCACAATTGCTTTGCAACTCTATTTTCCGCATGAATATGGTAATCAGTAAAAGGCAAATCATACAAGCATTTGGTACAAATCAAATATTCGCTGTAATATAAAGGAGTGCCACAAGCGTTGCATGGGTTCGGAAACAACAACCCAATTAAATCATATCCCCAACGTTTTAGCGCTAACATAGATCTAATTTATTAAATTATTGTTTAATAAGTTACTGTTTTTGGAAAGCACTGCAACTGCAGTTATATAAGTATCGTCCCGCCCTTTGTTCCAAATCCTCGCTCGTCCCTCGCTGCGGGTTTTCCACTTCGGTCGGGTTTAGATGGCGCAGCCGTTGCACCGAACAAACGACCAATCGCCTGGCATAAACAAGCCAATTACCTCAACCTATTGTACTATATAGAGATATGGTTCAAGCAATAATGGAGACAATCTGTTCATCTGAAGAACTCTCAACATTCAGATTCAGCCCAGGCAACCTTGTAAAACCATTAAAGACTTCAAAAGGTTTTACTCTTTCAATATTTTTTTCTCTTTGAGAAACAGCGTTTTATCCAGGGCTGAGGAATAAAAGGCATTACACTATTTGTGTATTGTGGAATTTTTTCTACTTTTGCAACCCGCTCCGGAGGAGAGGGGTTGTGAATGAAAGTATGGGTCTGGGGGATGTGAGAGGGGAAAAGCC
>NZ_AJLG01000325.1 GCF_000258495.1 Pedobacter agri PB92 | reverse complement strand
TTCCCAGGTCCGTTTTGCTCAAATTCATTTTTCATAAACCCGAGTATTGCCTGAGCATTTTTTAGTTCACTATACTCTATAAATTGCGCAAAAAGATAATAAACCTGAAGCAGGTAATCCTTTTCAGGGTACAGCACATCGTCTAATTCGAAAATTACGGCTTGCTTATCCGCCACAAGTTGATAGGCATCCATAGCTAAATTGTAAATAATTTTAAATCGTCACTCGGCTCATTGTAGCCAAAAACGCCATTCAGCTCCTCTTCCTGTTTGATAAAGATTTCACCACCACTGGCAAAAATGCACTCGCCTTTAATGAAAACTGCAAAATTTTTGAAACTACTCTGCGCTGCCCGCAGATATTTCGATATGGCTTCTGCTGGTGGAGTTAATACTTCAATATTATATTCGCTAAACAAAACCGCTGCTTTAGCCAATGGCTCAACTTCATATTGGTGAAGCGGGATTATACAATCAACGGCTTCCGTGATACAGAAATTCAGTAATATATGTGCAATACTGTCCTGATTTAGCGCACCAAGAGATGTGAAGGCATAATTTTCTGTCAAGATTCCTGGCACTTCGCCATAGTCAGCTAAAAGCACAAAGTGAGTTGGAAAAGCCTTTAATAATTTTAAAGCTTTGGCATTATTTCCTCCTGTAATGAGTATTTTCAATGTTTGAATGTTGTAATATGAAACGCTACTATTTTTTGGTTGTTGAATTGCTAAATTGACTTCGCCAACGATTTGATAAACGCGTTAGCGACACCTGGAAGCTATACAATCAATCCATCCTTCATCGTCACTACCCGATCACTGGTTTTAGCCAAATGCTCATTATGCGTAACTATAACAAAAGTTTGCTGAAAGTTATCGCGAAGGGTAACAAAAAGCTGGTGCAATGCTGAAGCGTTCTCAGAATCTAAATTACCTGAAGGTTCGTCTGCCAGGATGATAGACGGGTTGTTAATCAGCGCTCTGGCAATAGCCACCCTTTGCTGCTCGCCGCCCGATAATTGATTAGGTTTGTGATGAGCCCTGTCTTTCAAGCCGAAAAGATCAAGTAACTCCAAACCTCTTACTTCAGCTTGCTTTTTATTTGTTTTAGCAATAAAAGCCGGAATACAAATATTTTCCAAAGCGCTAAATTCAGGTAATAAATGATGAAATTGAAAAACGAAGCCAATATTTTGGTTTCGGAATGCGCTTAACAATTCTCCACTAAGCTTGCTGATTATTGTTCCTTTCAGCTCTACCTCACCCTCATCCGGTTTATCAAGCGTTCCTAATATATGCAATAAGGTACTTTTGCCTGCTCCTGAAGGCCCAATAATGCTGACGATTTCTCCCTTCTGCACCTCGAAATTTACACCCTTAGTGTGTACGT
>NZ_AJLG01000324.1 GCF_000258495.1 Pedobacter agri PB92 | reverse complement strand
TGAGTAGCATCACCCGATTTGATGTGAAAAAGGCCGATGAGCAGATGAAAAACCTGGAAGATGAAATTAAGATCGTTAAAAATCATCTGAAACATTTAACCGACTATGCAATTGCATGGTTTCAGCGTTTAAAGGATAAGTACGGAAAAGGTAGAGAACGAAGAACGGAAATCCGTTTGTTTGATCGGGTAGAAGCATCGAAAGTGGCGTTGGCAAATGTGAAGCTATACATGAATCGTCAGGATGGTTTTATCGGAACGGGCTTACGTAAAGATGAGTTTATTGCAGATTGCTCGGATATTGATGAGGTAATTGTTTTCCGCGAAGATGGAAAATGCATGATCACTAAGGTGGCTGATAAAACTTTTGTTGGTAAGGGAATTATCCATGCGCAGGTATTTAAGAAAAACGATGAACGGACCATCTACAATATGATTTATAAAGATGGCTCTACAGGCACATCTTACATTAAACGTTTTGCAGTTGTTGGCGTAACACGCGATAAAGAATACGATTTAACAAAGGGTTCAAAAGGATCGAAAATTTTATATTTCACAGCTAACCCAAATGGTGAAGCTGAAGTGGTGAACGTGGCGTTGAAACCGCATTCTAAATTACGCAAACTCCAATTCGACCTTGATTTTGCTGAAGTGGCAATTAAAGGTCGGGGTTCTCAGGGAAATATCGTTTCTAAATATCCGGTTAAAAAAATTATCCTGAAAAGCAAAGGTGTTTCCACCTTGTCGGGACTTAAAATTTGGTATGATGACTTGCTGAAACGCTTAAATGTTGATGGCAGAGGGAAGTACCTCGGGGAATTTGACGGTGATGACCGGATTTTACAGGTGCATAAGGATGGTTACTATGAATTGAGTTCGTTCGAATTGAGTAACCACTTTGATGATGGCTTGCTTTTAATTGAGAAGTTCGATGCAGAAAAGGTATTTGCGGCTGTACATTTTGATGGCAAAGCACAAAATTACTTCATTAAACGATTCAATTTTGAGTTACAATCTAATGGTAAGAAAGTTGTATTTATCAGCGAAGAACCAAAATCGCGATTATTGTTTTTAACCGCTAACGCTGGGGCCAAAGTAATTGTTGATGTGCTGAAAGGTAAAACCCAAATTCCGGAGACACTGGATTTAGTATTGGCTGAGTTGATTGATGTGAAAGGCCTGAAAGCAAACGGCAACCGTTTGTCGCCACACGATGTACAGAAGGTAAAATTGGAAGAGCCTGAAGTTGAGCCTGAGGAAATTGATGAAAATGAAGATGGGGGAGGAAATGAACCATCAGGTGAAGATGAAAATTTAACGCAGGATGAAGTTACGGAACCAGCAGTTGCCGATGCAGTAGAAACTGAAGGGGCTGAAAAAGTGCCTGCTGAAGAAAAACCAAAACCGAAATTTGAACGTAAAGCCGATCCGGTAAGTGTGTACGT
>NZ_AJLG01000323.1 GCF_000258495.1 Pedobacter agri PB92 | reverse complement strand
TTGTAGGGTTTGCACTCCATCCGAACCTTGAAGCTACCGGCTGTATTATCGCTCTGGAGATGGCTATCAACGGGAGGAAAAAAGACTCACCGTTCATATTGGTTCATCATTCGGACCGGGGGATACAATATTGTTCTAAAAGCTATACTGAGCTTCTTAACAGGGACAGAATTGCAATAAGTATGACTGAAAGTGGTAGTCCCTATGATAATGCTTTAGCCGAACGTGTTAATGGAATAGTGAAAAATGAGTTCTTCCCAAAAAAGATATATAAGGATCATAAAGAAGCTAAAAAGAGCATTGAAATCATTATCAAAAACTATAACGATAAAAGGCCTCACGGTAGTCTGGACTATCTTACGCCTAGCAAAGCCCATGATATGTCTGGTGAAATAAGCAAGCGTTGGAAACACTATCCTTATAAAAGAAAGGGCATGCAAGAGGAGTCGCAGGAGACCGTCTGAAATACAATTAGAAAAAACCCACAGCAATTCTTTTATTAATAAATTACAAATTGTACACTTGTAAAGTAATATCAGAATTTACACAAAAGTGGTGTAAACTAATTCCAGTATTATCACCTAGAAGATGTAAACTAATTGTAGTATTATAACTCAAAAACGACAAGTAAAATCAGGACGAGTCATACTGGTGGAGATTTCGCTGAAATTGACCACCCTATTTCGGTTTAAACTGACCACCCGTTCCGCGGGAAACTGACCATTGGATTTCGGACCAAACTGACCAGTCCGAACGATCAGCAAATGCTATGGCTACGGTCTATTTTTGGGAGATATATAATTCCCGAAGATGGCAAATACGACTATTAGCATGAGCAAGATAAGACAGATTCTCAGAATGTACAGCCAAGGGCGAAGCAAGCTTTCCATAGCGACTCAGGTCGGTGTTTCTCGCAATACAGCCAAAAGATACTTCAGTGCATTTGATTCATCCGGCTGTACATTTGAACAGATTAATTCACTTAACGACAAAGAACTTGAAGATTTTTTTGGGAAGAGCCGGAAACGGGCACCTGATAGTCGTCTGCTAACCTTACAGCGTTGTTTCCCTGGCATTGATAAAGAACTTAAACGTACCGGGGTAACCCGTATAATGCTATGGGAGGCTTATTTAAAGGAATTTCCCAATGGCTTTCACTATACGCAGTTCTGCTTCTATTATAACCAGTGGAAGTCACGTGTGAACCCGGTAATGCACCTTGATCACAAAGCAGGCGATAAACTCTTTGTTGATTTTGCCGGACAGAAACTCTCCATTGTAGACCGGGAAACCGGTGAGGTGGTCGATGTCGAGATATTCGTAGCCATTCTCGGTGCCAGCCAGCTTACCTATGTGGAGGCGGTACTTACCCAGCAGAAGGAAGACTTTATATCTGCGTGTGAGAATACTTTCCATTATATTGGAGGGGTCTCAGCGGCAATTGTTCCTGATAATCTCAGGGCGGCGGTAACCAAGAGCAACAAATACGAGCCAACACTGAACGAGACCTTTGCGGATTTCGCTGACCATTATGGAACAACAATTCTGCCTGCACGGGCATACCGCCCAAGGGATA
>NZ_AJLG01000322.1 GCF_000258495.1 Pedobacter agri PB92 | reverse complement strand
ACGTACACACTGTATATTGGCTTTATACCATCGCCAAAGGCAGTAGAAATAAAGCAGTCGCATACGATTTTCTTCGTTTCGCACTGGCTGAAGAACAAGACAAGCAGCTGACTTTGGAGGGTGGAATTGGTTGCAGAATCTCAACATGGAAAGATAGTGAAATCAATAAAGCCATACCTTATTATCATAAATTAGAACAGCTTCATGAAGTGGCAAAAACACTTCCTCAAAAACAGAATTGGGCTGCTATTGCAGCGATAATTGATAAAATGGTTTTGCAGGCCATCAATACCGATACGCCAAGTTCGGAATTGATTCAGCTTGCCCAAAACCAAATTAACGAAATTGATAAATGAGTATTGATATAAAGTATAAGCCAGAATTACCAGAAACGAAGCAGCCCATTATCATCATTGGAGCAGGCGGAATTGTTGCCGATGCGCATTTGCCAGCTTATAAAATTGCAGGTTTTGAAGTTTTTGGAATTGTAAACAGAACTAGAGAAAGGGCGCAGAAATTAGCAGATACCTTTGGCATTCCAAATGTGTTTAATACGGTGGCAGAAGCTGTAGCCAATGCGCCGGAAAACGCAGTTTATGATTTAACTACCATGCCGGCGCAATATATTGATGCTTTAAATCAATTACCTGATGGAAGCGCGGTTTTAATTCAAAAGCCAATGGGCGATGATTTTGCTCAGGCCAATGAAATTTTGGAATTATGCAAGGCGAAAAATTTAAAAGCAGCAATAAACTTTCAGTTGCGTTTCGCCCCGTTTGTAAGCGCTGCAAGATATTTGATTGATAAGGGTTTAATCGGTGAACTGTATGATATGGAAGTTCGCGTAACCATTAAAACGCCATGGGAAATTTTTCCTCACGTCATCATTCATCCGAGATTGGAAATTCAATACCACAGCATTCACTATGTAGATTTAATTCGCTCTTTTTTGGGCAATCCGCAAAGTGTTTTAGCAAAAACCTTGAAGCATCCAGCGAAAGATTTATCGTCATCCCGTTCGACGATTTTATTTGATTATGGCGATACGATGCATGCGGTCATCAACACCAACCACGACCATGATTTCGGTCCGAACCACCAGGAAAGTTATATCAAATGGGAGGGAACCAACGGCGCAATCGTAGCAAAAATTGGTTTGTTGATGGATTATCCTCATGGCGTTCCGGATGTTTTTGAATATTGTATTGTTGAAAAAGGGAAAGCGCATGAGTGGCAAACGGTAAAGTTAGATGGCTCTTGGTTTCCTGAAGCTTTTATTGGCACAATGGCAAATCTAATGAGATTCAATGAGGGAAGCGCAGCAGTGCTGCAAACCAGCGTTGAAGATGTAATTCAAACGATGGCGGTTGTAGAAAGTGCCTATAAATCGAGTGATATTGGAGGGGTTAAGGTTTCGGGTTTTGAGTTGACAGTTAAAGGTTAAAGGTTGAAAGTTTGGGTGCACACGCTATTTGCATATTGAAAGGCCAAAGCACTAAAAATCGTTCTACTAAAATCCAGCCTAACAAATTTTTCGGAATGCAATGTCAAAGCCAACGCAGTTCCTTTAATAGAAAATTTTAAGCTGGGAGTTTTGTTT
>NZ_AJLG01000321.1 GCF_000258495.1 Pedobacter agri PB92 | reverse complement strand
ACGTACACACTGAAT
This sequence comes from Pedobacter agri PB92, assembly GCF_000258495.1. GTDB lineage: Bacteria > Bacteroidota > Bacteroidia > Sphingobacteriales > Sphingobacteriaceae > Pedobacter > Pedobacter agri. The sequence continues at coordinate 1,668 of NZ_AJLG01000321.1, read as the reverse complement.
CTGTAATCTGTTCAGGTTTACTGGCGCCAATAAGCACAGTTGTGATGCGTTTATCTTTTAGGATCCACGCCAATGCCATATGCGATAATTTTTGCCCACGCGATTTTGCAATCTCATTTAATTTCGAAATGACTTCAATTTTTTCTGGAGTGATGCTGCTTTCCTTCAAAAATACTCCACTGGTTGCAACTCTCGAATCTGCCGGAATGCCACCTAAGTATTTATCAGTTAATAATCCTTGCGCAAGTGGAGAGAAAGGAATACAACCTACGCCATTCTTTTGCAAAACATCTAACAGGCCGTTTTCTACCCATCGCTCAAACATCGAATATTTAGGCTGATGAATTAAACAAGGTGTGCCATTTGCTTTTAAAATTTGAATGGCCTCTTCGGCTTCTTTTGCCTGATAGTTTGAAATACCAACATATAGGGCTTTTCCTTGTTGCACCAATAAACTTAGCGCACCCATTGTTTCTTCTAATGGCGTTTCCGGATCAGGACGATGATGATAGAAAATATCAACGTAGTCGAGCTTCATCCGCTTTAAGCTTTGGTCAAGGCTCGAAATCAAATATTTCTTCGAACCCCAGTCACCATAAGGACCATCCCACATGGTATAACCAGCCTTGCTCGAAATAATCATTTCATCGCGATAGCCGCTAAAATCGTCACGTAAAATTTTACCAAACACTTCTTCGGCTGAGCCAGGCGGCGGACCATAATTGTTAGCAAGATCAAAATGAGTTATGCCGTTGTTGAAAGCGGTATAGATGAGATTTCTGCTATTTTCAAACACATTAACATGCCCGAAATTATGCCATAATCCCAATGATATGGCAGGGAGTTTCAATCCACTGTTTCCGCAACGATTATACAACATATTGTCATAGCGGTTTTCTGATATATTTTTAGTCATCTTTATTTGATTAAAGGCAAATTAACAAGTTTTTTCTCCATTTGATTTTTTATTCTCCGGCAGAGAAAGGCACCATAAAAGTAGTGGCTTTCCGGTATGTTATCATCCCATCAGCAATAAATACTTCAGTAATTAACCGCAATTTAATTGTAAATCGTTTTATTTGTATTCAGAACTTTAAAAAAAGTCGGTGAATTGCCGGCACTCTAACCCAATATTAAAACGATGAAAATAAAATCTTTAGCAAGCCTCTGTGCCATTGCCACCATTGGAATGGTTTCCTGCCAGTCTGAAAATGGAAAATCGAAAACTGAAAGCAGTTCATCTGTTGATTTCGTTGCTAGTGTAAAATTGGTAGCCGATTCTTTTCAAAAAGAGATCGATGGTAAGAAAACGGGGCTTTATACATTAAAAAATAAACACAATGCCCAGGCAATTTTTACAAATTATGGTGGCAGGTTAATAAGCTTATTGGTTCCTGATAAAGATAAAAAACTGGTAGATGTGGTGGTAGGTTTTAAGAGTGCGGGCGACTACGAAAAGTCAACTGAACCTTATTTTGGTGCTACAATCGGCCGTTTTGGTAATCGAATTGCAAAGGGCAAATTTACACTTGAAGGAAAGCAATATCAATTATTTACCAACAATGGCCAAAATACCTTACATGGAGGCAAAAAAGGTTTTCAATATGTAGTTTGGGATGCTAAACAAATAAACGAAAACACAATTCAGTTCGATTATTTATCAAAAGA
>NZ_AJLG01000320.1 GCF_000258495.1 Pedobacter agri PB92 | reverse complement strand
TTCCTCCGGGCATGGTATTATTTATGGTTGGTTTGGCAACGACAGCTGCGGTTATTGCTTCTCAAGCCATGATTTCCGGATCATTTACGCTAATTTCGGAGGCAGTAAGATTAAATCTTTGGCCGAAAGTTAAGATCAATTATCCAAGTGTACAGAAAGGACAGTTGTATGTGCCTTCCATTAACTGGCTGTTATGCATAGGCTGTATCATCATTGTCTTGATTTTTAAAAGATCTGATGATATGGAGGGTGCATATGGTTTAGCCATCAACTTAACTTTCTTAATGACAACCGTTTTGGTTGCCGTTTATATGTTAAGAAAAAAGTTTCCCAAATATCTTATTGTAATTTTTGTTGTAGTTTATGGTGCGATCGAGCTTGCTTTCCTTGCGGGAAATTTATTTAAATTCATCCATGGCGGCTGGGTTACCTTATTAATAGGTTGCGGTTTGTTAAGCGTAATGTGGACTTGGTACAACTCACGGAAAATCAAAAATCGTTTTGTTAAATACGTTGAAATTGAAGACTATTATCAGATTCTGAGTGAATTAAGCGTAGACGAAACGGTTCCTAAATATTCCTCGCAGTTGGTTTACTTAACCAGTGCAAACTTCAAAACGGAAATAGAATCAAAAATCATCTACTCTATCATCCAAAAAGAACCAAAACGTGCTGATGTGTATTGGTTGGTTCACGTAGATGTAATGGATGAACCCTATACACTTGATTACAAAGTGGAGTTTTTAATCCCTGGAAAGTTAATCCGTATCGATTTCCGTTTGGGATTCAGGATTGAACAGCGTGTAAACTTATTGTATAGAAAAGTAGTAGAAGAGTTGGTTAAAAACGGCGAAATCGACATTACCAGTCAGTATAAATCTTTAAATAAACATAAAATCGCTGGCGATTTCAGGTTCGTTCTCTTGGAAAAACACTTATCTAAGTTTACCAAACTGAGTTTCTATGAGCGACAAATTATGGATTACTATTTCCTGTTGAAGAAAATGAGTTTATCGGAAGAACGCAGTTTTGGTTTGGATAGCAGTTATGTTGATGTGGAGAAAGTTCCATTAATCTTTGTAACGCCAGATGATATTGAATTAAATAGATTACCTGTTTAATTGATGAGAACAGCACTATTGATTTTGGGTATTTGCCTTTTTATCGCAGGCCCGGCCGCAAAGATTTACCATCTCGATCATGCAAATAGTTATATGATTGCATCTGGCTTAGGTTTAGTGATGATTACAGCGCTGGGATTTATGAAGAAGAAAGACAGCGAGAACTAATCATGCTGATCAATCTAAAGATTGATCAGTAGTCTTATGTTTGTTTTCCTCACCAACAGACTGCGAAATAGATTATAAAATGAAGAAGGCCTTTAGTTTAAACATACTAAAGGCCTTCTGTATTATTTTGATAAAGTTTATCAAATAGAAGTATATTACACCTCCTGAGCCAGTTTGCTATGTTTGTAGCCATACGCAAAGTAAACTACCAATCCGATAACCAGCCATATTCCAAAACCTATCCAGTTGGAAATTCCTAGCTCACACATCATATACAAGCAGCTGATTAATCCTAAAACCGGAATGAGTGAAAGATTCTTTGTGATGCAATAGTAAGAAATGATCACGCAGATGATGAGAAAAATCCACATTGGAATTTTATGTTTAAATAAGCTCCAGCCACTTTCAT
>NZ_AJLG01000319.1 GCF_000258495.1 Pedobacter agri PB92 | reverse complement strand
GTCTTTAACACCGGAAGCCTAAAGTTTATCCTAAAAAATAAAAATGACTGATTTCAATCTCATCATTATTTTAGGTGCAACCGCCTCTGGTAAAACCAGGTTGGCCGTTCAGGTAGCCCATGCATTAAATAGTGAAATTATCAGTGCAGATAGCAGGCAGGTTTTTAAGAAAATGGACATCGGAACAGGTAAAGACCTTCAGGAATATAACTTTAACGGCCAAAAAATTCCTTATCATTTAATAGATATCCTTCAGCCTGGAGAGCGATATCATGTAGACGCTTTTAAAAATGATTTCTACCGCGTATTCGAAGATATTTTGAGCAGGGGAAAAGTTCCTGTTTTATGTGGCGGGACTGGTTTATACATTCACAGCTTGTTGCAAAACCAGCGCTATACCGCTGTTCCGGTAAATGAAATGCTTAGGGCTGCATTGGAAAAGGAAACCAAAGAGGAATTAATTAGCAGGCTTCAAAAGTTTGAAAATACAGATTATGTGGATCTTAACTCAAAGAAGCGGTTAATCAGAGCTATTGAAGTCGCTCAATTTTTAAAATTTAATACAATTGAAACTGTTCCAAGATTAGAGATCAAACCGATAATTTTTGGATTAAAAAATGAAGTTGAAATCACCAGGGAAAAAATTTTAACAAGATTGGAGGAGCGGTTGAGTGGCGGAATGATTCAGGAAGTTCAGCATTTACTCGATGAAGGAATTTCTAAAGAAATGCTGGTCTTCTACGGTTTAGAATATAAATTCATTGTTAATTATTTAAGCGGTTTGTTATCGGAAGATGAGTTTAAGCTACGACTTGGGATTGCGATTTGCCAGTATGCAAAACGTCAGAACACTTTCTTTCGTAAGATGGAAAAGGACGGTTTATTGATAAATTGGCTTAATTCTTCGTTAAAGACAAACCTTTTAAAACAACAAATCTTAGATAAAGTTTTGAATAAAAATTAATTTATTGTAATGTCCAGATAATAATAAGTTTGTGTTGTACGCTTAAACAAAATAGCTCTTTTGGCACAGGTTTTGTAATTGTCGAGATATATTAGTTTAACTCAAAATTATTATCTTATAATGAAAACTCTTACTAAAATTATTGCTACCTCAGCAGCTGTTGTAGCTTTATTCTTTTCAACAAACGTTAATGCACAATCGAAAAATTTAGGAATAGGATTAAATGTAGGTATTCCAACAAGTGATGCGTATAGTTTAGCAATTGGTGGTGATCTTCGCTATCAGTTCAATGTTGATAAACAACTTTCAATTCCTGTAACAGCTGGCTATACAAGTTTTTCTGTTAAAGATGAGTTTGGCGGCGGTAGCTTCGGTTACATTCCTGCTAAAGTTGGTGCTAAATATTTCTTTAATGAATCTGGTTCAGGAATTTATGGTTTGGCAGAACTAGGTGCCGGCTTCGGTACAAATAAAGGAAGCGGAACATCATTTGTGTATTCACCAGCAATTGGTTACGCTTGGGATAGTGGTTTAGACCTAGGTGTTAAGTATGAAGGTTTAGCTCAGAATGGTACATCAACCGGTTATGTAGGTTTGCGCTTAGCTTACGGCTTTAGCCTTTAATCCTTCAGGTAAATAATTCAAAAAAGCCTCAACGAAAGTTGAGGCTTTTTTTTATTAATAAAAATTTCTGAAAAAAAATGAAAATTAAAAAAATCTGTTCACCAGATATTATCGTATGTATATGCAAACCCTTTTATTAACTTAAATATATCTAACAT
>NZ_AJLG01000318.1 GCF_000258495.1 Pedobacter agri PB92 | reverse complement strand
CAGGCAAATTAAAGGAATAAGAATGGATGAGATGGACATTTTAATCTGCCACAGGCGAACACTTTACAAAAATATAAATCAGTTGGTAGATGCAGGAATTTCGCTGGCTACAATAGAAAGACTGGCAGATGCAGATGCCTTTAGATCACTGGGTTTCGATCGCCGCCAGGCACTTTGGGAAGTATCGGCACTTGCAGATCGACCTGTAGCATTATTTGAAGGCCAGGATTCTGAAAGCAAAATTGAAAAACAAACCCAGCTCCCGCTCATGACAAAAGCTGAACATGTGATACAGGATTATTCGACCACAGCACTTTCTTTAAAAGCACATCCGGTAAGTTTTGTAAGAGAACAATTGAATTTGTTAAGAGTATGTGCCAACAAAGACTTAGATGCGGTTAAAGATGGTCAAAGCATTAAAGTTGCAGGCTTGGTATTGGTACGTCAACGTCCTGGTACCGCTGGTGGAGTGTGTTTCATTACAATAGAAGATGAATCAGGTTTTTCTAACCTGGTGGTTTTTGAAAGCCTTTTCGAAAAGTACCGGAAAGAAATCCTTCACTCCCGTTTACTTATGGTAGAAGGTAAATTGCAAAGAGAAGGTGAAGTAGTGCACATCATCGTTAAACGCTGTTTCGACCTGACAAAACTGCTTCGAACACTGAGCAAAACAGATCAAGATGATCTTCCAATATTAACACCTTCTCGTTCTGATGAAAAAACTGCTCCTTATCCAAGCGAAAACAAAAGGACACAGGTACGCCAAACCAAACAAGAAATTGCTATTCCACCCGCCAGAAATTTTAAATAATATCAAAAAATTACTCCTATAGTTCACCTGAATTAACAGGAAGCAGCTCCAAAAACAATATGGCTAGTGATATTCAAGCATCAGTTTATTATCTAACGCAAAGATGTAAGTGGTTTGGTTGGCAAGGTAATTATGAATAGGGTATTTGGTTCCCATTTCACTCAGTGATGTCACCAGGTTTTTGACAACAGTCCGCATCTTGGTTTGTGATCTCTTTCGTTTCAGCATTAGTTCATTAATCTCTACTTCATCAATGGCAGCATCGATTTCATGGCCAAGGGTATGAATTTGTTCGAGAAGTGAGAGGTAGCGGTCAAATTGTTCTTGTATAGTATCTTTACTCATTTTCTGTTTTTTCTTCAATCAAAATCGATCCGGCTAAGCAGCTGATCAATAATTCATCTCCATCACGTCTGTCGATTACCCTCACACGTGTATTCACCTTGCAAAGTTTCTCTACCAACAGTTCCTGTATTTCTGCCCATTCCTGCGAAACACTTTCCAGGTGTTGTTCCTTTCTTTCCAGCTCAATATGTGCAATCAGGTATTCATCAGCCTCTGCGGCAGATATGGAATCAGTTTTGGATAAATCTGGCAATTGTGAGGCATCCACTACCCGCTTGGCCTGTTCTACCTCAATAGAAAGGTCTTCATACTTATCAAACAATTGCTGAATGTTATCATATTTCATATCCACATAACCTTTTAATGTCATGATAAGTTTTATTCATTTACAATTATAAAAGCTGTTTTAAATACTTAATACTTATCTAACTGATATATAACTGAAATGCCTGGAAGCAAAAATCAATCAATAAAACATTTAAAGATGCAAAGGGTTTTATAGCATATGGAAAACATCAACCTACTCTTAATTCCGGCAGCCCGCAAAGGCGAAATCGAAGTATTAAACGAATTGATCCGCAGACAGGCAGA
>NZ_AJLG01000317.1 GCF_000258495.1 Pedobacter agri PB92 | reverse complement strand
ACGTACACACTAAGCCAGTCAGATTCAGATCGGCAATGTGCGGAATTGAATAGCGTATCGTAATCGGTGCCAGGCTTAAGATTCCTAAAACCATCTTTTATAGCTTCATCAGTTTGTGAGGAAATCCACAATCTTTTAAATGGTTTTTTGCATTTCAGATAATAGTAGATATATCTGAAAATCAGCTCGCCTTCACGCCCGGCATCCGTAGCCACAATAATTTCTGTAGCTTCATCGAAAAGTCTTTTTATTGTATCAAGTTGTTTTCTAACTGCCGGATCTTCTACAAAACCGTCTTTAGTTTTGATTTTGCGAACTGCCAATTTAAATTTAGCTGGCAACATGGGTAAGTGCTGCTTTCTCCAGCCAATAAAACCATAATCTTGTGGAGGTGCCAATTGCAATAAATGCCCAAATGCCCAGGTAAACGAATATCCTTTACCTTCGATATATCCGTCTTTTCTGGTAGTTGCGCCAAAAACTTTAGCAAGTTCGCGGCCAACTGAAGGCTTTTCTGCAATAACAATCTTCATGAATTGGGCTTATTTTAAAACCTCAAAGATGCTCAAAATATTGATTCAAAAATCAAAATTTTACTCACACACTAAACACCTGATGATTAAACATTTTCGCTGTTTTAGTGTTACGGTTGCATTATTCAGTAACAAATAATCAAGTTTAAAATCTAAAATTTAATGAATAGCCATTACAATTTAGAAAATTGCACTATCAAAGTCCATTTAGATGTGGGTATCATACGCGTGTACGGCAACGCAGAACTTTGGCGCTTTTTGGATGGTAAAGCAGGTGAAAGGTTTACTTTATTGGTAAAAACCATTAAAGATGATTACCTGCAGAAATTTGGTCGTCCATTACAGATTACAGACCGATCGCTCATTGTCGAAATTTTAGTGCATGTTTACTGTGATTATTTAGGTTTGCAATTTAACCGACTGGTGAAATTTAAGCCGCTTAATAAGTTTGTAAATAAGCTACTGGAAAGGGCAGAAGTAGTGGATTGTGGCGAAAAGGCCAAAGACTCCAACCGTTGGGTTTGGGATACTTTGGCCCCCTTAAAAGGATTTTTTATCAAGATATTGCCCCGGAATTTAAGTGATACAAATCTCAAACTACATTAATCCATTTGAGCGGCCAAAACTTCCTCTTGTTTTAAAGCGTAGCTGGCTGCGAGTGTTTCGTTCAAAAACGATGAATGGTATTGCTGATCAGAGTTGTTAATAAACAGTACAGTGCGGTCTGAAATGGCATCAATCACTTTATTTGCCAGTTTTGTTGGTACTGCCGGGCAACCCTGGCTTCGGCCCAATCTTCCAAGTTGATTAATTGTTTCCTGGCAAACATAATCGGCACCATGAACAACAATCGCCCGTTCCCTCGCATTGTTGTTAAATCCTCGGTCCATTCCGTCTAATTTAAGCGAACGACCATGTTTACCATAATAAATTTCTCCGGTTAGATAAAAACCTAAACTGCTTTGATTTGAATTCTGCGTATTGGAAAAATAAGAAGGTTTATCACCACCACTATTTTGCCCATGTGCCACCCAGGTATTTAAAATAAGTTTTTTCTGCGCCAAATCGATAATAAAAAGACGTTTTTTGCTGCTTTCCTGATCGAAATCAGCAATGGTTAAAATAGATTTGGAATGTAGCATACCGGAATACTTCATGTTATAAAAGCCGGTAAGTGCTTTTTCAAAAACCTGTTGGTTTAAACCTGCAGAATCCAGATGAGCAGCATAATAGATATCT
>NZ_AJLG01000316.1 GCF_000258495.1 Pedobacter agri PB92 | reverse complement strand
ACGTACACACTATATGAAAGCATTTATATCATACAGTCACAAAGATGTAGGCTATTTAGATAAATTAACTGTTCATTTAGCACAAATTAAACGTGAGGGTTTAATTACAGAATGGACTGATCAAGAAATAACCGCTGGCAGTTCTTTAGATGATAGTATTTCCTCTGCATTATCTTCATCTCAATTGTTCATATCCATTGTAAGTCCTGATTATATTGCCTCTCACTATTGTTATGAAAAAGAATTTACAACTGCACTAAAGTTACAAGAAGAGGGTAGAATTACAGTTATTCCGATTATTGTAGAGCCCTGCGACTGGAAGTCGACGCCAATGGGAGCTATTAAAGCTCTTCCAGATGATGGGAAGCCAGTAAGTGAGTGGACTAATCCCAATAACGCATTTGCAAAAGTTGCTCAAGAAATTAGAAAACTACTTAACATCGGTATGGTTAACCAGGGTATCACAGTCGATCATATCAAACAACCAACATCTCCAGGTAGAAATTATAGAGCGGAAAAAATTTTCACAGAAGTTGATAGATTAAATTTTAAGGAGAAAAGTTTTGAGGTGATTAAAAACTATTTTAAGTTGGCGATGTCTGAATTTAATGGAATAGAAAATCTTCAAGCAAAATTATTGGACGAGGATAAAAAATTTATTACCTGTTTAATTTCTAACAAAGGAAATCTAAAAGATGCCTACATTACTATTTCAGTTTCGAACGAAGATGGTTTTAGGCATAGCGATTTAAACTATAACTTTACAAAAAACCGAACTCAAAATACCTTTAGTTTAGATAATATTTTCTCCATCGAGCACGATAACTACGAGCTTTTTTGGCAACTCAGTGGTATGCATTCTCGTAATGAAGAGCGATTGACTGATAAACAGATTGCTGAAAGAATTTGGAACGAATTCATTGCGCAAGTTGGAGTATCTTAATTATCAATAGGACACACACTGGTGTAAGCATTTGAATATGACTTAACAATATTTAGAAATATCGCGCTCCCAAACTCAACTATTCATAGATTTTGAAGGCATCTCGAACTAAAGATAAAGACGGATTTGTAATCCGATAGGTTAAGAGCCAATGCCAGTGCACTTGAGCGGAATTACTAAGCTAGGGGGGGATTGCCACACTCAATGGAAAATCGTGTTCGCAATGACGCGGAATTAAGTAGTACAGATTTTTCTATCTTCCCTTCAATATCTCCACCTTCTCTCTTTCAGATGCCAACAACCTTTCATATAACTCTTTGTTAGCCTCTAATGCTTCCATTAGTTTGTCCAAAGGGTTGAATGTGCAATTATGATTAACTGTGGGGCCTGAATTTACAACAGAACTGTCGTAGTTATTTTGAATATTATTTATCACGGCCTCATCCGAGTAGTTTTTAATCGCTTCCGCCGTCACGCCCAAAACCTTTGCCACTTTCTCTAACGTAGAATCTTCAATCTCCATACTTTGCTCCAATTTGCTAATGGCTTGTTGGCTAATGCCCAGTTCGGCAGCAAGCGCTTCCTGTTTCATTCCACGCAATTCGCGAATGCGGCTAATTTTTCTACCTAAATGAGTACGGTTGGTTTTTTCAGCAGTTTCCATAGCCAAATATAATTTATTTTTTGAATTGTATCATCCAGTTGATTTTTCTTTCGCCTCATCGGCAGCGGCCTTTTTCTTTTGTCTTGATACAAAAGAAACAAACCTGAGCGCAGCTAAAGCATGACTACAAGTAAATAACACAAACAACAAGGAATAACTCAAGGCTT
>NZ_AJLG01000315.1 GCF_000258495.1 Pedobacter agri PB92 | reverse complement strand
ACTGGCAAATGACGCCCCTGCTTTAGCTTGTAAAATTTCAGGCTGATCAATTCCTCTTAATTCTTCTTCCTTAAGGGAGATTTTTTCTTCATTCCCACAATTTTTGCATTGGCGCTGGACATTCATGGCGGCACCAGTACCTATTCCTCCCATCACAAAACCGGCATTTGAAGGCATCCGCATCACTTTTTCAGCCACCTGATCGGCTTGCTGTTCCTGAGGATCATTAACAGCTCCAATCTTTAGCTTCGCTTGAATACAGCTGGCGCCGGGTCGGTTATGTGTAACCGACTTAAGTGATGGATTGCTATATGCCAACGCAGCGCCCATAGTTTACATTGTCCGTCCTGATTTTTTAAGCTCAATCTTTATTCCTTCCAAAATATCTTTTTGCCTAATTTCGGCAGCTTCGTCTTTAAGCATTTTCAAAGTAGCATATCGCACTACATTGATAATAACACCACCAGAAAGTTCATATTTATTGGCTATTTCATTTAGATTTACTTTTGATTCTAACTTGGTCAATTCAGAAAAACTCTGTTTCCAAAGCTTTAAACGTTGATCTGCTTGTGGAATTGGAAATTCAACGATAGATTGGAACCGGCGTAAAAATGCCTGATCAATGTTTTGTTTAAAGTTACTAGCCAGAATAACCAGTCCATTGTGATCTTCTATACGCTGCAACAAATAACTGGTTTCCTGGTTAGCGTAGCGGTCGCGGGCATCACTCACATTGGTGCGCTTACCAAAAAGTGCGTCTGCTTCATCGAAAAATAATATCCACTGCTGGTTTTCAGCGGCATCAAAAACCTTTGATAGATTTTTACCAGTTTCGCCAATGTATTTACTTACAATGCGGCTTAAATCAATTCTATAAACTGGAAAACCATGCTTTTTACCCAACAAAGCTGCCGCGAGAGATTTACCAGTTCCGGGCTGACCAAAAAACAATGCCCTAAAACCCGGCTTTAATTTTCGCTTCAGGGCAAATTCATTCATCATTGTCTCGTTATGTGCTAGCCAGGCATCAATTAATTCAAGCTGATCTAAAATATGTGCCGGCAAAACCAAATCATCAGGTTCCATTTGAGTTTCAATTAGCTGTGCCGGAAACTCCGTTGAAAATCGAGGCCTGCTCCTTTCTCCGGTTGTAAATTCTTCAAACCAATTTTTGTTAATATGAAGCGGAATGCTCGAAACGGGCTCACCAGGTGGAAGGGGTTCATATTCCAGTACATCCAAAACAAAAAGCGGATGTTTGGCATCGAAAAGTCTTAACAAATCAAATCTAAGTGCTAAATCATCTGCAGCGATGATAAATAAAAATGTTTCTGCGGTAGGTAAAAAGCCACTAAAAACATTGCCTTTCCTCCCACCAAACTCTGTAAATATCTGGCCGGTAGCTGAGTTTTGAACTAGAAAAATATCCAGACACTGGGGCTTAACCTGACTCACCATTGCCAGAAACAATAACAATCGTTCTTCGAAATTCAATTGATTTTGAGCGATAAATTCGGCATACTTAGAAGGATAGGCACTTAAATCAGGTGGTTGGACATCAAAAATAGAAGTACCCGCTGGTACATTGCCGAAATTTATGGCGCTGCGAAGTTGCAACACTTGTTCAAACCAAATGAGTTCAGTTTGGATAGCTGCTGCATTAGCTTGTGAACCCGATTTTACCAAGTTACTTGTATCAAATATTTGTTCCATGACAATTTTATCATTGTAAGTCCCCATGGTAACCGATCTAATAAAATATCGATTCCTTTCCAGTGTGTACGT
>NZ_AJLG01000314.1 GCF_000258495.1 Pedobacter agri PB92 | reverse complement strand
CAATGGTATAGCGCTTGGTTTGTGCCTGGGCCATCCCTGTAAATAAAAGCAGCAGAAATGGGATCATCAAAATTGCAAAAAATCTTGTTGACCATTTTAGGTAACTTTTTTCCATAAAATTTGGTTTTGTTAATTAATATTTGAATTTCAACAAATTTAGCAAAATACCCAACAAAGCAAATTTTAATTCGCAGCAAAGCACTTTACAAAATAATAACAAAGTATTAAGCCGGTAAACTTATTTTACCCATACAAATTGATGGCACACCTTGTCGGTTACCAAAATCAATGGGTTGTCCACACAGGGTTTCATTGGCTAAAACGGCAAATAAAACAGCTTCTTTCGCATCAGGGTTGATGGCTAAATCATCTGTAGTAAAGAAATCTGAATGTGGCAGGTTCTTTTTTAACAACTGTACCAGCAGCGGATTATGCATGCCGCCGCCACTCATAAAAATTTGAGCTTTTGCCTTATCACCAAAACATTTTTTTATGGCCGCTGAAATGGTTTCTGCCGAAAAGTGGCAAAGCGTGGTCATTACATCAGTTGTGCTTATATTTTGAGTAGATGATTGGTTTTGAGCGCTTTTTAAATAATCCAGGTTAAAAAGCTCTGGTCCAGTGGTTTTTGGAAAAGCAATGTCAAAAAAGTCGCATTTTAATAATTCATTCAGCAATGCCTCGTTCATATTTCCAGATTTTGCAACCTCTCCGTCTTTATCGTAAAACTGGTCATAATACTGTTGCATAAACTGATCCATCAAAGTATTTCCTGGCCCCACATCAGTTGAAAAAATTTCGGATGCCTGAAGGTTTCCTGGCAGATAGGTAAAGTTTGCGATGCCCCCAATATTGAGCATTACCCGATCTTCATCCTTTTTAGAAAAGATTAAATAATCGCCATAAACCGCTAATGGAGCCCCCTCACCACCTGCGGCTAAATGTTTCTGCCTGAAATCAGACAAAGTTATAATTCCGGTTTTAACCGCAATATGATCGCCATCACCAATCTGCAATGTTCCATTTGGATAATCAGTTAATTGATGAAGTGATTTTGGCGCATGGAAAATGGTTTGTCCATGGCTTGCAATAAAATCAATCTCCTCATTTTTATAGCCCCATTCCGCTAGAGCCTGGTTAATCAAATCGGCATGGATATTGGCAATGTGTTCATTCATCAGGCAAACCAACTCCAAATCAACCTGTTTTTTGGAAAAAATGGCTTTAATTTTAGCCCTGAAATCATCTGTATAACCACCGGTTTTAAATTCCAGGATTTTAATGACGGTTTCGGCACCACTTCCGCTTACCGCACAAAGTGCTATATCTAAACCATCCATTGATGTTCCACTCATTAGCCCAATAATTAATCGCTGCTCCTTTTGAGCTTTGGTATAAAGATTTTGTATCTGGATATTCATAATTATTTAAAAAAATGATCAAACGTTTGTTTGCCGCTTAAGGTGAATTTTACATATATAATCGCAATAAAAGTAAATAACCTTTGATGAAATACGAGCATAACTCTATATATTTACTGCTCCGTACATTAAAATCCATAAATAAAATGGCTAGATTAAATCTACTGGAGGAGACACGTTTCGAGAAACTCCCTGTGAGCGTGTTCGAAAATCCAAAAATTGCTTCCATTAATGTGGCGCATAGAATTGCCAACCTCATTAAATCAAAACAAGCAAACAACGCACCTGCAGTACTGGGCTTAGCAACAGGTGTTACCCCAATTGCAGTTTATGCCGAACTGGTAAGACTGCACAAAGAAGAGGGTTTAAGTTTCAAAAATGTGATTACTTTTAATTTGGATGAATATTATCCAATGCAGCCAACAGCAGCGCAAAGTTATGTTACGTTTATGAACGAAAACCTTTTCGAGTGTGTACGT
>NZ_AJLG01000313.1 GCF_000258495.1 Pedobacter agri PB92 | reverse complement strand
CATTATAAAATTCTGCCCTATCGGTATGTGGAATGCGATCCCATCCGTTGTAATCATCGTAAACAGAAATACGAGGATAGCTATAAGCTACAAAGAAGGAGTTAGGATCAATCTGACCTTCACGACCGCTTTCTTTTGATAATGGATAATCCCAACTGATTTTTACAGTCGTTTTTGATTTTGGATTTAAAGGCTTTTTCAGGCGAACATTTCCTACTGTTCCCCAGTTTTTCGAATCGACTTTATAAGTTTCGCCATCAACTGAAAAAGAAGATATGTTTAAGCCTGTAGTGAGAAAATCTTCACTAACGGCACCGCCACGAGGAGAAGTTGGTTTGTGCAGGTTATTTACAAAACGAATGGCCAGCGTTTTCAAGGTATCACTGCTATTGTTGCTGTATACAATTTCTTCTTGTCCGCTTACCACTTTACTTTCAGCATCTACCTTAATATCCATGGTGTAGCGGCCGTGATTTTGCCAATAATTTGCACCAGGATTTCCATTCATGGAGCGTGTGCCTTTTTGGTAAGCAGCTTTAATATTTCTGGGCATGTACAGCTCTTGCGCTGAAAGCTGATAACAACCGACCACAACCAACATTGCTATTGAAAATAACTTTTTCATTTTTAAGAATAATTTTGGCTAAAAATATAATTATAGAATGAATTTTGGATGATGATATCAAGTAATGTTGATTTTCATTTTAATTGGATTCGAAATGGCACCAAATAGTATTTGACCAATGTGGCGATGGAATGATATTTATATCGTTAACTCATGTCCTTTAAAGCTTCAAATCATAAAAATCCTTTGTATTTATTTGCTTTTGTAATTTCCACAATTTATCTTCGTTATAATTGAAGCAAGACTATGTAGCAAACCAACTATATAGTCTTGTTTGTTTTTTATAGCGTTTGAATAATAATTAATAGAGCAATGACAGAGGTAACGTATTACACACAAGAGGGGTTAGATAAATTAAAGGAAGAAGTTCATTATCTAACTACAACCGGCCGTCAGCTAATATCTAAAGCAATTGCTGAGGCGAGAGATAAAGGTGATTTATCGGAAAATGCAGAATATGATGCGGCAAAGGAAGCACAGGGTTTGCATGAGGCGAAAATCGCAAAACTAAAAAATACATTGGCGAATGCCCGTTTAATTGATGAGTCGAAATTAGATTTATCAAAAGTTTTGGCGTTATCCATCGTTAAAATTAAAAATGTTAAAAACGGTGCTACGATGACTTACCAATTGGTGGCAGAAAGCGAAGCTGATTTAAAAACAGGAAAAATTTCTGTGAAATCGCCAATTGCGCAAGGTTTATTAGGTAAATCTGTTGGTGAATTTGCCGAAATCGAAGTGCCGGCAGGTAAAATGCAATTCGAAGTTTTAGAAATCTCGAGATAACAGTAGTTACAAGTTATGGGTCATAAGTTGGGAGACTAAACCGATAACCTTTAATTCATAACGTACAACCTAATTATGACTATCTTTTCAAAAATTGTTGCTGGTGAAATACCTGCGCATATTGTAGCAGAAACTGTTGAGTATTTAGCTTTTTTAGATGTTCAGCCATTAACGGCTGGGCATGTGCTGGTTATTCCGAAAATTGAAGTGGATTACATTTTTGATGCCGATGAAGATTTATATGTTGGTTTATGGATGTTTGCCAAGATCGTTGCAAAAGGGCTGAAAGTTGCCTTCCCTTGTAAAAAAGTTGGCGTTTCGGTGATCGGGTTAGAAGTTCCACATGCGCACATTCACCTCATACCGATGAATAGCGTTAGCGATATGAACTTTGCTAAAGAGAAACTCAAACCAACACAGGAAGAATTAGCAGAGGCCGCGGAGAAAATTAAGCAGGCTTTGCTGGAGGCTTAAATAAATTTAAAATAAAAAAAAATAGCC
>NZ_AJLG01000312.1 GCF_000258495.1 Pedobacter agri PB92 | reverse complement strand
ATGATGGAACATTTGGTAACTTCAATGGTAAAACAATAAAAGGAATTAAATTTAAGCAGCAATTTCAAAACCAGAGAAATGCTAATTTTCCTTTTAATGCACTTTATAAAACCATTTCAGATGAATTGGCAAGCGGACGTAAAGTGATTATTTCTCTAGTTTCTGGTCAAAACTTGTGGCATATGTGGGTTATTGATGGCAAAAGTGAAAGTGGCGATTTCATAGCTTATAGCAGAGATTTTAATAATGATTACCCAATGGTGATTAGCGATGTAAAAAAGAGGGTACAGGCTATGCAGGGCACTGACATTATCACCTATCGCTTACTGTAAAAATTATTCTGGAGTATCTGATAAATTTTTTGCTGGTTTTGAATTAAAAAACGCTGAAAGGAGTTCTTAAACCTGATTGCAGCGGCATCCTTTTAGTTAACATGCTGAGCGAAGGCGAAGCATGACTAAAAGATAAAGCGGAAAGCAGGACGGGGCTTTCAAAAAAAGATTTGAACCCTGCTTTCCAAATCACAAGTAGAGAAATGGCGATTTTTAAATGTGAATAACCTGTATTTACACTGTGCGATCATTTTTATTATATTTACGGCTGCCAATTTCTTTAGATAAATGAGTGAAGAATCAGACCAAAACCTAAATCCAAACGAAGAACATAAACATACGATTACCCCAATTAACGGTTTGTACGAAAACTGGTTCCTCGATTACGCTTCTTATGTAATTCTGGATAGGGCGGTTCCGCACATTCACGATGGATTAAAACCTGTACAGCGCCGGATTATGCACTCGCTGAAAGAGATGGACGATGGACGTTTCAATAAGGCGGCAAACGTAATTGGTAATACAATGAAGTATCATCCGCATGGCGATGCTTCGATTGGCGATGCGATGGTGCAGATTGGTCAGAAAGATTTACTGATTGACATGCAGGGTAACTGGGGAGATCCAATTACCGGTGACAGTGCAGCGGCACCACGTTACATCGAAGCTCGTTTATCAAAATTTGCAAATGAGGTGGTTTTCAACCCTGATACCACAGAATGGCAGTTGAGCTACGATGGGCGAAACAACGAACCGATTACTTTACCAGTAAAATTTCCTTTGTTATTGGCGCAAGGGGCAGAAGGTATTGCGGTTGGTTTGGCAACCAAAGTAATGCCGCATAATTTTGTTGAACTTCTTGATGCTTCTATCGATGCGCTGAAAGGTACCCGGCCGAATATTTTACCCGATTTTTTTACAGGCGGTGCAGCAGATTTTTCGAATTATAATGAAGGTCAGCGTGGTGGTAAAATCCGCGTACGTGCTAAAATTACCGAAAAAGACAAAAAGACTTTGGTAATTACTGAAGTGCCTTACAGTACTACCACAAGTTCAGTAATCGACAGTATTTTGGCTGCCAATGATAAGGGCAAAATCAAAATCAAGAAAATTGAAGACAGTACTGCCGCAAATGTGGAAATTATTGTGCATTTGGCGCCAGGCATTTCGCCTGATGTAACCATTGATGCCCTCTATGCGTTCACTGCCTGCGAGGTTTCTATTTCGCCAAATACTTGTATCATTCAGGATGATAAGCCACATTTTTTAAGTGTGAACGATATCCTGATTGAGAATACAAAACATACCAAAAGTCTCCTAAAAAAGGAACTGGAGATTCGCTTGCACGAGTTGCAGGAGAAAATCTTCTTCAGTTCATTACTTAAAATATTTATTCAGGAGGGGATGTATAAAAATCCTGAATATGAAAATTCATCCAACTTCGATACGGTAGTAGAGGTTTTACATTTATTGTTCGATCCTTTTAAACCTTCACTTTACCGCGAAATTTTACCTGAGGATTTTAAAAAGCTGATTGATAAGCCCATGAGTAGCATCACCCGATTTGATGTGAAAAAGGCCGATGAGCAGATG
>NZ_AJLG01000311.1 GCF_000258495.1 Pedobacter agri PB92 | reverse complement strand
TTAAAGGTTTCGGTTACTTACACCTTAACAGATGCTAATGAACTGAAAATGAACTATCAGGCCACGACTGATAAAACAACTGTTTTAAATTTAACCAATCATGCCTTTTTTAATCTCAATGGAGAGGGCAGTGGTGATGTATTAAATCATTCAGTTAAAATATTTGCTGATGAATATACCCCGGTTGATTCTACATTAATTCCTACCGGTAAAATCGATAAAGTTAAAAATACACCTTTTGATTTCACTACTGCAAACACTATTGGTGCTCGAATCAATGATAAAAATGAGCAATTAACTTTCGGAAAAGGTTATGATCATAATTATGCATTAAATAAAACAAAAGGTATGGGCATGTATCAGGCAGCCAGTGTTAAGGGCGACAAAACCGGGATTACGATGGATGTTTACACACAAGAGCCTGGACTTCAGTTTTATAGCGGTAACTTCATGCAAAGTAAAAATACTTTCAAAGGTGGATCGAAAGATGATTTTAGAACGGCATTTTGTATGGAGACGCAACACTTTCCCGATTCGCCGAATCAACCAGCTTTTCCATCAACGGTGCTAAAGCCAGGGCAGGTTTATAAAACGAGTTCGATTTATAAATTTTCGAAATAATCTAATATTTTCAAAGTAAGATCAGGGTTGCATTTGCAACCCTGATCTTTTTAAAGCAGATTCTTTAAAATAGGATCGTTATAATCTTCAATAAATGCGATGATATTGTTGTAGGCAGAAAATTCATCGGCTGTGTGCATGGTAGTCAATACAACGCATTTCATACCTGCGTTTTGTGCCGCTTCAACACCCTTCGGCGCATCTTCGAAAACCACACATTCATCGAACTGAACACCTAAAATATTGGCTCCCTTGGTAAACGTTTCCGGATCTGGTTTGCTATTTTGAACATCTTCAGCGCTTACAATAGCCGAAAAGTAAGAGCGAACATTTAAGTTATCGAGCACAAAATTAATGTTGAAGGGAATGGCCGCAGAGCCTATTGCCATCAAAATACCCAATTCTTTTGCCTCGTTTAAAAAATCAGCTAATCCTGGAATCAGCGTTAAGTGTTTCTTGTAGGCCGATTGATAACGGTGTTCTTTTTCAATAGATATTTGATCAATTTGTTCTTGTGAGAAATAGCCAACCCCAAAAACACGTTCCAGCAGATCCTGATTTTTGCCATACATTTCTTTCTTTACAGCCTCGAAACTAATACTTGCGCCCAAATCTTTAGTTAATATGGAATGCCATGCATGGTTGTGATATTCCATATCGTTAATCATCGTACCATTCAAATCGAAGAGAAATGCTTTAGGTTTTTTAGTCGTCATAGCCACAAAATTATCAGAATTTTTCAAGGTTAATGTTAAAATAGTTTAATGATTAAAATCAATTTTAAAATATCAGAACGGTCTTCAGTTTACCGGGATTTTTAATCTTCCGAAAACTCATCATATTAGTCTTTTTTATTTGGAAAATTTGCTGACAAGTAATACATTGCATGTAGTTATTCCAGATATAAATTTTGTATTTATGAGTTCAGTAAAAGATGACGGTGAGCATCTTATTCAGTTTTTAAATAGCCTCCATCCACTATCTAAACAAATAATTACTTTAGCAAGAAAGGAAACTTATCAGGTTGTAGTAAAAAAGAATGAAGTAGTGAATTGTACTGATAATGAGGAAGAAGACTGCGTATTCATTATTTTGAAAGGTTTGTTCAGAGGCTTTATTGTTGATGAAGGAAAAGACATCACCACCCTAATTACTGATGAAAACCATATTGTGGGACATGTCCGTAATCCGAATACGCTCAAACCACTTTACCATGAAAAATTTCAGGCACTTGAAGATTCAGAATTGCTCGTGTTGCGTTATTCATTTATCGATCATCTGTATGCTAAGTTTCCGGAAATGAATATTTTGGCCCGCAAACTATTGGCGCTTCAATTCAATTTATCACAAGAACGGGCAATTT
>NZ_AJLG01000310.1 GCF_000258495.1 Pedobacter agri PB92 | reverse complement strand
CTATCGTTTAAATAAGCAAGTTGCTTTTCGGAATTTACGTGGAATGTTTTCGAGATCCATTGCTGCAATTCATGGTAAGAAACATTTGCCTTTTTCTTCAACAGCGGCCAATCTGCCCATAAATCACTCAATTGATTTCCAAAAAAATAGATAATGCCGCTAATTACTGCAATCATTAATATTACAGCTAAAATAGTAGATAGACCGCGTTTAAATCTAAATCGCTGCTCTAGAAAGTTACCAACTGGGAGCAATAAAATTGCCATCAAAAATGAAAACAGGAGTGGTGCCAGTAGTGTCTGACCTAAAATTGCGATGTAAGTTAGGCTAATTAAACAAAAAAGTACAAGTGCTAACTTGGGTAGGAAGGTCAGTTTTTCTCTCATGGTATTTTAATCCTGTTTAATACAAAATGCCCGATTAATTGTTTTATTAATCGGGCATTTAAATATAATGGATTATTTCTAATAGATACTAGCTTTATCTAAAAGTGAAATATCTTCAGCAGTTAATTCTAAATTGGCAGCCTCGGTAAATGACTTTAGCTGTGTTAAATCCGTTACGCTGGCAATGGGGGCCGTAATGGATGGATGGTAAATTAACCATGCTAATGCTACCGAAGCTTGCTCTACCTGATGTTTAGCCGCCACTTCATCCAAAGCACCTAAAATCTTAAAACCTCGTTCTGTTAAAAATTTCTTCACGCCACCACCTCGCTGACTTTTCTTTAAATCATCATCGCTGCGGTACTTTCCGGTTAAAAAGCCACTGGCTAAAGAATAGTAGGTGATTACACCTAAACCATGTTCCAGGCAAATCTTTTCGTGATCTCGTTCAAATTCTTCACGGTCAAACAAATTATAGCCTGGTTGATAAACCTCGTAACGCGGTAAGTTATGATTTGCTGAGGCCAATAAAGATTCTTTCAATCTATCTGCTGAAAAGTTTGAAGCACCAATCCATCTGATTTTGCCATCTTTAATCAGCGTTTCGTAAGCACTTAAGGTTTCTTCAACAGGAGTAGTTTCATCGTCAAAATGTGAAAAATATAAATCGATATAATCGGTTTGTAAACGTGATAACGAATGTTCAACAGCATTAATGATATAGTCTTTTCGTAATGACTTACCACTTCCCATATCTGAACCAACTTTGGTTGCAATAACTACTTCCTGGCGCTTATTGTTCTTTTTTAGCCAGTTACCAATAATTGTTTCCGATTCTCCACCTTTATTTCCTGGCACCCAACGCGAATAAACATCGGCAGTGTCTATAAAGTTGAAGCCGCTTTCAATAAAATGGTCTAATATTTCAAATGATTTTTGTTCATCAATTGTCCAGCCGAAAACGTTTCCTCCAAATACAATGGGCGCTATATTTAAATCTGTTTTACCTAAAATTCGTTTTTCCATGATATGCAATTTATTGATGACTTAACAATTCGAAACGAAGCCTGGTTTTCTTTGGGTAGTCTGTTTTTTGTCAGAAATAATTTAAAAAAGCTTGGAAAGCAACTTACCGTTCCATTTTTGCGTCAGTCCCGTTTTCCGCTATACCTTTTAACTATCTTTCGCTGAAGCTCAGGATTATAGTTAAAAGGGTGCCGCTACACCCTGGTTTAAATACATAGGCTTGTGCGATGATGTAAGTTTTTCGGCCCTGGCGTACAGTAAAAATCCTTAGCGTTAAACTAGTGCTTTCACAGCTCTCAACATTTCTCTTTTTCCAGGTGCCCCGGGTAACTTTTCAATGGTAAAGCCATTTGCTTTCACAGCACGTTTAAGTTTTCCTGTAATGGCATAGGTAACAAAAGTGCCGCCCGGCTTTAAGAAACTGCAGGCATGGGCGATCATTGCGTCGCTCCACATTTCGGGTTGATGCTGCACCGAAAAAGCATCATAATAAATCACATCGAACTTTTTATCAGCCTTAAATTCTGCTAATGTAGTGTGTGGGATTTCTAAAATGCATAACGGTGAAATATTTTGCGGTTTAATTAAAGCCAGGTCATAGTTTGCTGTAAAGTCATTCCAGAGTGTGTACGT
>NZ_AJLG01000309.1 GCF_000258495.1 Pedobacter agri PB92 | reverse complement strand
CTAACAAGCTGGATTTTTGGGAAATAGACAGTGCAGTTTTCATATCAGATTGATTTAACCCGAAGGTACTGCAGTAATCAAAGACTGCATTTATCAAATGATAAAAAACTACTTGATCGCTCTGATGCGGCTTAAGGAGACTTGTGTGATGCCTAAGTAGGAGGCCAGATCTGCCAGGCTGATGCGTTGAAGCAACGCTCCATTTTCTTTCAAAAATTTATGGTAGGCTATCTGGGCCTTTTCCTCCAGTTTGCTCCCAATTCTTTCCATCATATTTACAGCAGCAAGTGCAAGAAGTTTTCTGTAAAAGGTTTCAATCGTGTGGAAATCCAGGGATAATGTTTCCAGTTCATTGTGGTCGATGCAGGTGAGATGGCAATCTTCAATGGCAAGAATAGAATAGGTTGAAGGCTGTTGAAGGATGAAACTGTCGAGTACCGTAAACATGTTCTTTTCAGAAAAAAACCGCATGATAAATTCCCGGCTATCGGCATAAAAAAAGGTTTTCACTAGTCCACTTTTCACAAAATAAATTCTTTTACACACCGCTCCAGCTTCCAGTATAAGCTCCCCTTTTTTGTATTTCCTATTATATAGCTTTGATTTCATTGCAGCGCTCGCCACTTCCTCCAGCTTGGAGAGCGATGAGACAAAGCTCAGAAAGTCCGGGCTTTCGCAAAATATATGTTTATCCATGGGAGCAAGTTAAGTATTTAATTTTTTGATGTTACCGGATATATCAGTATTGGTTAACGTTCTATGTAAGCCTAAGTAAATCAGCTGTTAACTGCCATTTTGCAATCAGACAAGCGCATTGATTTTATCGTCTTGATACTGTATAAAATAGTTTAACATTTCACTGCCCATTTCGCTCTGCTGGATGCATTTAACAGCATACGTTGGAGTATTAAATTCGTATCTGCTCAGTTGGCTATCATAGATGCTAGGTGGCGGGGATGAGCGGATTTTAGCTATCAAAGCTTATCAAGCAGCATGCTCTTTGCCATTGTTAGTTCTAACGGCCAAATCTCAAAGCATAGATAGGGTTCTGGGCTTAAAATTAAGAGCTCATGATTGTATGCCTAAGCCTTTTCAACCCGGGAAACTTTGCTCTGGCTGAAGAGTATTTTTCAACGAAATGAAAAATCGACTGGACTGGAAGAAATTGCCATTGGGAATTATCGTTTCACCTCATCAAGATATCAGCTTCAGACCAGCCAAAAGATTCATTATTACTGAGAAAAATGCAGACCTTCTGATGTTACTTTTGTAATATAATCAGCAGGTGGTTAAGAAGGAGGAAATTTTGGGAAAGCTCTCGTGCGAAAATGATTACTTTTTGGGTAGGAGCCTAGATGTACTTATGAGCAGGCATCGCAAATATTTCGCATCAGACAGCAAAAGCTGGTTTGATTCGGTTAGACGGGTTTGAAATTGTTTTTCCCTCCGAAAGTTTGTCAGCTCATGAAAATAAACAATGCCGTTGACAAAATTTTTATGACGATCAGATTTGCAGCTTATTTTTTACAAATCCTTGGTACATATTATTCTTTTGTACTTTATGGAAAGTTTGGATTCATTTGAACGTTTGCTAGTATTGTTATTAACTACTATCCTGTTGATAGAAATTGCTGTTGGTACTGCTTATTTTTTTTTCTGATATAGGTTTTATACGATTTGTGTACCTCGTTTTGTAACTTATATACAATGACGCTTCAGTTATAATTCTCATCAGATTCAGCAATAAAAGGCTTAGTTTCATTGATACGCGGCATCGTCTATCATCAACGATTGCATTTTAACTTTAATTATTCTTCTGATCAATATACAGCTCTATTAACTTTGGTAGTTCTCTCTTATACTGCTCAATATCAAAATCAATATTGAATGATGATTTCATATAGGATTTCAGTGATTCAAGTCCAACCATTGCCCTCCTATGGTCCACACCATCCACATCGTCTACCGGATAAAGTACATACTTTTTACTGATGTTGTTTATTATCGTTTGTGACCCGTATTGTTGCATCTTTTTTAATCTCATATTTATCCTATCCTCGAGATAAGCCAGATCTTTAGGGAGGACCTTGCCAGCCTGAAAACTTTCCTGAAAAGAGGTAAATATAGTGTGTACGT
>NZ_AJLG01000308.1 GCF_000258495.1 Pedobacter agri PB92 | reverse complement strand
GAAGCAGTTCTATAAACTGCTTTCTGAATTTAGTTTTAGCCAGGCCAGAGTGGGTAGTTTGAAATCGATTCTGGTTGATCCTACTGAAAAAAGCAACATCTGGATTTCGCCTGTAGCAAATTCAGGAGACGGTATTGGGGGAGAGATGATTAATCAGGATGGAAGCTGGGAAGCATTTGGTACCAAGCAACGGACAAAAGGAAATATCGGCTTTGCTATCAGCTCACCGCTATTTCGGCTTGCTGAAGGTCAACGCAAAATTATCATCCAAATCAATTATGCCGCAGGTAATAGCATAATACCAACGCTCACAAAAGCAAATTTTAAAGCTTTGGCTAGTGCGGAGAAAGGATGGGAAGAAATTAGTATAGATTCAGTTCATCTCACAGGTAAATCCTTTCAACTGGTTTTGCTTGCGAACGAAAGCGTTCAAAAAATTATCGATTATAACCCAAAACTTCATGTAGAGCCGTACTCAACAACTTATCCTGTAATCCAAATAAAGCTGAATACAGCTGATGGACTTTATGAATCATTAATGTTTGCACCATTAGAAAATATCCAAATAAAAACTGATGTAAAAGGTGTTAAAAATCTTTTGGTTCAAAATAGTTTGGGTAAACTCGATGCTTCGAAGCCGATGGAAATTTTTGGGTCTATACCAGCCATTGGTGCAAATTTTTATATTGGTAGTACTGAGGTATTCCAGCACAAACTCTCAAGCTTAAAACTAAATTTTGAATTTTTGAATTTGCCGGCCATGGCATTCAATAATTATTACAAATCATACGCTGAACCGGCAAAATTATTTGAGTTTCTGCCTATCGTGACGGTGCAAAATGCTTCATTGGCATCGTCTTCCGATAAAAAAGAGCCCGCTTCACAAATGCAAAACGAGTCAGCCAAATCTGTTATAGATGTTCAACCAGTTTCGAAAACACTAAGTGCGAATGTTTCAGTTGGCAATCTCTCAACGCAAATGTATAGTGTAATACCTAAATATTGGCAGCAGCAAGAAATCCAGAAACTCTTCAGTAACTATGTAAATAACTCCAGTTTCAAAGGCGAAATTACTTTCTTAGATCACAGAAGTTGGATTTCGCTAGCGCCAAATACACCTCAGAAAGTTAATCTTTTTGGTGCCGGGGATTCCAGTGCTCCAATAGCTCAGTTCAATGCCGATATCAACATTCCCAACGAACTGGCAGCAGATTATAATACCGATGCAGGAGCAGGTTACGATCTAAACACAGAACGTGGCTTCCTGAAGCTGCGGTTTACAGATGGCAAATTCGGACATGCAGACTATCAATTAGCCTACAGTCGTGCCATTTTAAATAATATAAAAGAAGATTTATCAAGCATTGAACTGCCCAATTCCCCATACACGCCGCTTATTCACAATTTAAGTTTAGATTACACTGCAGAAGCTCAAATAGCTTTAACTGCTTCAGCCTTTTCTTCCGGTAATCAAATTCATAAAATATTCCATATTGCACCATTTGGTCGGGCTGAAGTGCGACCAACTCCACACGAGGGTTCGGCTTATTTATTGCCAAAATTACAAAATGAAGGAGAGTTGTATATAGGACTGATTGATGCCATTGCGCCTCAAAATATCAGCTTACTGTTTCAGGTAAGTGAAGGTAGCTCAAACCCTGACTATAACAAAGCCATTGTGAAATGGTCATACCTTCATGATGATACCTGGAAAGATTTCGAAGATGAAGCTATTCTTCGGGAACAAACGAACGGTCTTTTAACCACTGGAATCATTACTTTAAGGATTCCAGCAGTGGTGAATAGTATCAGTACCTTAATGTCTGGTGGTTATAGCTGGCTCCGGGCAAGTGTAGAAAAAGATGTACTGGCAGTTTGTGATATCATATCAATTACCGCTCAGGCTGCCGAAGCACAGTTCAATTCCTACGACGATGTGATTCCAGAAAAGCTTTCCATTGAACCCGGAGTAATTAGTAAATTAAAAGAACCAGACGCTGCGGTTAAAAGAATAGCACAGTCTCTTGGTTCATTTGATGGCAAGCCAGCAGAACAAGGTAACGACTATTATTTAAGGGTTAGTGAAAGACTTCGGCACAAGGGTAGAGCCATCACATTGTGGGATTATGAGCGCTTGATTCTGGCTCAGTTTGCTGATGTTTACACCGTAAAGTGTATTGGCCATACCTATTTTTAA
>NZ_AJLG01000307.1 GCF_000258495.1 Pedobacter agri PB92 | reverse complement strand
GATGATAAATTTCTTCAGGGGAGCTTTTGTCGCCTAATTCAATCACACCACCGCTTTTTTTCAGCTCTGCCATGATCATTTCTTTAGAATCTAAAATGTGGCCATAACCGCTGGGTTGTAAAGTCAGATCAATTTTGCCTTCTACGCGGATTTTTTTAATCCATCCTTTACGTTGATCACCAATTTGAATGTTATCAAAAACCTCATTGTGGTAAAGCAGGCCAATATAAGTATTGTTAATAATCGCATTAAAACCTAAGTCAGTTTCTTCTGTAATCAACAAACTCACCTCGTCACCTTCCTCAAAATCAAAATCTTCCTCTTCAACAAAATCGTATAATTTAGATGAAGCCAGCAAGCGGTCGTTATTTTCATCCAGATACAAATACACTACATATTTGTAGCCTTTTTGCATAGGCCTTTTTTGCTCTTTAGCAGGTACGTAAACATCTTTATCAATACCTAAATCCATGAAAACGCCATCGTCTCCATCTGAAACTACTTTTAAAAACGCAAAATCTCCAATTTCGGCATACGCTTTTTGCGTTGTTCCGGTTAGCCTGCCATCTTTCTGGATGTAAACAAAAACATTTACGTTATCGCCAATCTCCAGGCCTTTCGGTACATATTGGTATGGTAAAATGACCAATTTATCGCCATCAGTTAGATTTAAACCAGACTCAGTTTTGCTTAAAACCCTTAATTCGTTGTATTTTCCTATTTCAATCATCTTATGGGAACCATTTTCTTCAATGGTTATGGTGCAAAGGTAGCAATGTTTGCCCGTAATCTATTTTTAAATTATTTGGAAAGATGCTGCATCATTACATCGTTTGGTTCAGTCGGGCTGTTCGCTAAATCTTTTATTGGAAAAGTTTCTCATTCTAGAAGGCTTTGTCTTGATAGAGGTAGTAACTTTTAAAAATCCAATAAAAGGATATCGCTGCCATCCCGTTTATTAACAAAGGCTTGTGCAAATTGAGGCAATGCTTTTCTGGTTTCCTGATAATGAAAAGGTGTTAATTGTTATCAAGGTTGTTAGGGTGTTTTCAATCTGCGTCATCTTTCCATTTATGATTAATAAATGAAAATAAACCTCCGATCTATCAGATAATTGGGTTAAATTTGATGTTTACAAAGCTCGTATCATCACATGGCAAAACCCAAAGAAGCTAAAAAACCAAGTGTTTTTAGCTTGCTTGCATCTTATAAAGGCTTAATTTTTTTATTGATTTTGTTCGCTCTATTAAGTAATGGCATAAATCTGTTATTACCCAAAATCATTGCCCACGGAATTGATTCATATACCAACAAAACTTTTGATTTAAATTCAATCTTAGTTCAGTTTGCTTTAGCAATTGTCCTGGTTTTTATTTTTACTTATTTGCAAAGCATTGTGCAAACCTACGCATCCGAGCGTGTAGCTAGAGATCTAAGAACCAAATTATCAGACCAGATTTCGCGTCAGAGCCACGCCTACATCATTCAGGCTAACCCATCAAAACTACTTACCAACCTTACTTCCGATGCTGATTCTATTAAGCTCTTCGTTTCGCAGGCGATTGTTTCTCTGGCATCATCGATATTTCTAATTGTTGGCGCCAGCATTTTGCTACTCATGATTAATTGGAAACTTGCTCTTTGTATTATCGCGATCGTTCCGATTATTGGAGGGGCATTTTTCTTCGTGTTGAAAAAAGTAAGGGTATTGTTTATCAAAAGCCGTGAAGTTATCGACTGGTTAAACAAGGTAATCAGCGAAAGCATTCTAGGCTCAGCAATTATTCGGGTAATTAATTCGCAACAGCTTGAATATCAAAAATTTTTAGATGCAAATGCAAAGGCCAGAGATTTAGGATTGTCTATTCTTCGTTTGTTTGCAGGTTTAATTCCAATAATTGTTTTCGTCGCTAACCTGGCCGGATTATCCATCCTGGTACTAGGAGGTCATTTCGTGATTACTGATAGCATGACTTTAGGGGAATTTACCGCCTTCAGCAGTTATTTATCACTGATTATTTTCCCAATTTTGGTTATCGGCTTTATGAGTAATGTCATTGCACAGGCAACGGCATCCTATCAACGAATTGAAAGTGTTTTAAACGCTCCAGAAATTAAACACCCCGGAACTTTTAAAGATGAACTATCGGGGAATGTTGAAGCTAAACAAATTTCATTAACCATTGGACAAAAGCCAATACTAAAAG
>NZ_AJLG01000306.1 GCF_000258495.1 Pedobacter agri PB92 | reverse complement strand
ACACACTGTGGCTCTGCCTTTAATCTACGCTGGTAACAGTAAAAAAGATCGTGAAGCCAGAGCGGCAAAAGCATTGGAAAATGTAAATTTAGGTAATCGTATGGATCACAAACCTAACGAATTATCAGGCGGTCAGCGACAACGTGTTGCAGTGGCACGGGCGTTAATTAACGACCCATCAATCATATTGGCAGATGAGCCGACTGGAAATTTAGATACCAAAACTTCCATCGAAATTATGGGCCTTTTAGAAGAAATTCACAGTAAAGGTAATACCATTATTTTAGTTACCCACGAGGAAGATATTGCGCAACATGCCCACAGGATTGTACGAATGCGTGATGGTTTGATAGAAAACGATTACATTAACACAGATATTAAAAACGTATCTCCACGTTTGCAGGCCTTAAATGACAGCGGCAGCGACTGGGAAAAAATAAACTAAAGAAGTTTTAAGTTGTAGGTTATAAGTTATACGTGTAGAACATACTTAAAACGTATAACTTATTACCTAATACTTTCAGAATGAAAATCTATACCAAAACAGGAGACAAAGGCCAAACATCGTTAATTGGCGGTACACGTGTTCCGAAATACCATCTTCGAATTGAAACTTATGGAACCGTAGACGAATTAAATTCGTATATCGGATTAATCATGTGTCAGGATATTGACAATCATTATAAGCAGCTGCTTAAAGAAATTCAAGACCGCCTGTTCACCGTTGGTGCTTCACTGGCGGCAGATCCTGAAAAATCTAAGATGAAAATTCCTGATTTGCATAAGCATGATATTACGCTATTGGAAACAGAGATGGATGCGATGAATGATCTATTGCCTGCGTTAAAACATTTTGTTTTGCCTGGTGGAAATACCATTGTTTCTTACTGTCATATTGCCAGATGCGTTTGCAGACGAGCAGAGAGGTTAACGGTTGAACTAGCTGAATCGAGTTTTGTTGATGAGCGTGTAAGTGTTTACCTGAATCGTTTGAGTGATTACTTATTTGTTTTGGCACGAAAACTGAACATGGATTTTAGCGCAGAGGAAAACATATGGATACCTCGTGTTTAATAGTTGAAAAATAAGTTTGTTTTGCTCAAAAATTTTAATATACTTTGCGCATTGTTAAGAACAAGAATTTAATAGAATTGAAGATATGTATTGGACATTAGAATTAGCATCGCACTTGGAAGACGCACCTTGGCCTGCAACTAAAGATGAGTTAATTGATTATGGCATTCGCTCTGGTGCCCCAGTAGAAGTTATTGAAAACTTACAAGCATTGGAAGATGATGGAGAGCCTTACGAAACAATTGAAGAAATTTGGCCCGACTATCCAACTAAAGAAGATTTCTTCTTTAATGAGGATGAATATTAGAAAATCAAAATAAGAAGCCTTCCAATTTTAAAATTGGAAGGTTTTTTTATGCGCTGATTTACAACCTGTTTGTTTAAATGTTGATAATTATCTCCAATATAATTTACATTTTTTAAACAAAACTATGGGCCATGTGTTAATACATCAACATTTACTTAAAAATTAACACTATGGGAAATTTATTGTATTTAGTCGCAGTAGTATTGGTAATACTATGGGTGATCGGCTTTTTGTTCCACGGCTTCGGCGATGTAGGTAACATCATTCACGTTTTATTAGTAATCGCAGTTATTGCAATCTTGCTTAAAGTTATTGGAAGAGCAACATAAAATATATTAAGCGAACATTCATCAATTTTCAAAAGGAGATCTTATAAAACGGATGAATTAGAAAAGCTGTTTCATTGTTATGAAGCAGCTTTTCTTTTATCTTTTCAATAACAACTCGGCTAATTCCAAATCAATAGGGTAGGTAATTTTGATGTTGTTTCTTTCTCCTTCAATAATATTTATTTCATATCCAACAGCCTCAACAACACTGGCATCATCCGTAAAAGAGGTAGTAAAATCTTGTGTGTAGGCTTCTTTTAAGATGCTGAATTTAAAGGTTTGTGGTGTTTGTACCAGGTAAATCTCATCACGGTTTAAAGCAGCGCTTTTATTGTTTTTTAGCGTCCGTACACTATCGCTTGATTGAACTGCCGCAATTACGTTTCCTTTAAATTCTGCCTCGGCAAAGCAGTGATCGATTAACTGTTTTGAAACCAATGGACGAACAGCATCATGGATTGCTATAACACAATCTTCTTCAATAAAATCGATAGCATTTTTACCGAATAGAAACGTTCTGAC
>NZ_AJLG01000305.1 GCF_000258495.1 Pedobacter agri PB92 | reverse complement strand
TATGTAGTCTTCGCCTTGCTGATTGGAATTTTACTGGGCAATTTGGTCCAACTTCCGCAGTGGTTAAAAGAAGCCGTTCGGTCAGAATTTTATATCAAAACTGGTCTGGTTATTTTAGGGACCACCATACTTTCAGCTGATTTAGTAAAAGCTGGATTGCCCGGTATTTTACAAGCTGTAGTGGTAGTAAGTGCAGTTTGGTTTTTTTCGATGTGGTTAAGCAGAAAATTAAAGGTAGATGATGAGTTCGGTGTGATTTTGGCTTCTGCTGTTTCCATTTGCGGCGTTTCGGCAGCTATTGTGGCGGCCGGAGCAATTAACGGAGATAAGCGAAAACTATCTTACGTAACAACATTAGTTTTAATTATGGCCATTCCAATGATGGTTTTACAACCCTGGGCAGTTAAATTTTTTAATATTCCTGAAGTTGTTGGCGGTGCCTGGCTAGGTGGAACCCTTGATACCACAGCAACTGTAACCGCTGCGGGAGATTTGATTGGACCAATCGCAGTTAAAGCTGGCGTAATTGCTAAATTTTCTCAAAACGTTTTTATCGGTGTCGCCGCTTTTCTTATCGCTATATGGTGGGCTTATAAGAAACCTAAAAAATCAAATGGAGAAATTGCTATTCAAAAAGGTAACGGTATTGGAATTGTTTGGGAACGATTTCCAAAATTTGTAATTGGTTTTATTGCAGCTTCGCTTATATTTTCATTTCTGTTGTCTGCTGAAACCTCTAAAGCGGTTGTACCCTCACTAAGCGGTTTACGAACAGTTTGGTTTGCTATGGCATTTGTATCCATCGGTATGGAAGCCAAGCTTTCATCGCTAATTAAATTGCAAGAAGGAAAGCCCGCTGTAGTATTTGGTGTGGCACAATTGTTCAACATATTTTGGACGTTATTATGGGCCTACATTTTATTCGGAGGATACATTTTCGAAGTGCCCGATTTTAAGTAACAAATTTCGTTTCCTTTAGGATCAACTGTAAAACCGATAGTTTTTCAGTTGATCCCTGATAGATGCTAAAGCTGCATTGTAGCTTATCTATTTTAAATAAATCTGTACTCAAAGGACTAAATAATCTTTAATCTTTCTTCTTCCAAATCGATTTGATATAATTGCTGGCGGATGATTTCCTCATCAATTTTTGGGTCTTTATTTAATTCAACTAAATATTCGCGTTGGCTATCTAAAAGTTCAACGAAAATGGTTTTGGTGTCGTCATTCATCCAGCTATCGTCGGCAGCCTTGGCCCGTTCTTCCCACTGTTTAAGTATTTTTGCGATCTTCTCATTGCCCTGTAAACCATTTTCGTATTTATTTTTAAGCTCTTGATAAACATGTTGTTTAAGGCCTTGCTTCATTTTCAGCCTGGTTGCTTCTTCATTTTCAAGGCCAAATACACCATCAAAAAAATGGGTGCGTTTAATGAAATAGGGCAGGGTTAATCCTTGGATTAATAAGGTTAATAATATAACCACAAAAGTGATAAAGAGGATAAGATTTCTATGCGGAAAGGCTGCTCCATTTAGCGTAACTGGTATAGCTAAAGCTGCGGCGAGTGATACCACGCCTCGCATACCGGTCCATCCCAATAAAAGCGGCATCATCCAGCGCCTTACCCGCGATGAGGCATGCGGTCGAACACTTGGCCGGAAGATGGTAGTAGCTACCAAAGCCGCATAAGAGCTAATCATCCTGGCACCGATAAGCACAGCTGTCACCAATAGTCCATAATTAATAGCCGTACCTAATGAAATTCCTTCAGATCTTATCCCGCCAACAATTTCTGGCAGCTCTAAGCCTATAATCATGAAAACTACACCGTTTAAAATAAACACAAAACTTTCCCAAACACTGAATCCTTTTATCCTACTGGCGCTGTTTAAAAAGACGAGTCGTTTTGCAGACATGTATAGACCACCACATACCACCGCCATTACGCCAGAACTATGTACCTGCTCCGCTACCCAATACATAAAGTAAGGCTCGATGAGTGTCAAGGCGATATCAGAGGGCGCATCAGTTGGTAAACGTTTATGTGCCTGAACGAAAATCCAAGCCAGCAACAAGCCTATTGCAGCACCACCAAGTACCATCCATATAAAGCTTCCTGCAGCTTCATGCCATACAAATTGCCCGGTACCAACGGCTACCAAAGCAAACCGAAAAATAATCAAAGATGAGGCGTCATTTAGTAAACTTTCTCCCTCTAAAATGGCGGATGTAGAACGAGGAATTTTAACAAATTTCATGATGGCTCCGGTGCTTACCGCATCTGGGGGCGAAACGATACCACCCAGTAAAAAACCTATGGCAATGGTAAATCCTGGAATTAAATAGTTGGTAACCAGGGCAACTGATAGCGCTGTGAAAAATACAACCAGAAAAGCGAAACTGCCGATAATACGCCACCATTTTTT
>NZ_AJLG01000304.1 GCF_000258495.1 Pedobacter agri PB92 | reverse complement strand
GAAAGTGAAAATAGTGCTGAGCAACACCATTCTGTATTTCAACGGGCTGTTGCGCCATTAATCCTGAGATGGAAAACAGTGAAATGGCGAGGAGCAATAAGAATATTTTATTAAAAAATCGGTTCAGCATCAATTACAAAGGTAGCAATTTTGTGTATGGCAGAACCAGTTTGCCTATCAGCTTATTTTCATATTAAAAATAAGTGAAACACAGGTTCCCTTATGTTCTTCAGATAGGATCTCAACTTCTATACTATGAAATCTGGCAATACTTTGAACGATGGCCAAGCCTAAACCGAAACCGTTTTCTTCTGTATTTCCACGCTTAAAACGATCAAAGGCATTTTCAAGCAATTCTTTTTTCATTCCTAAGCCGCTATCCTCAATGGTTAAATGATATCGATGTTCCTTTTTTTTCGCCACTGATCTCGATGGATCCCTTTTCAATATTATACTTGATGGCGTTATTGATCACATTCATCAGCAGGGTATGGATCAGGGCTTTATTTCCTATAAACTGAAAATCTTCAGTCAGCGCTAATTTGAAAACAATATTTTTATCTGCAATGCGATCTTCAAGATCTTCATAAATATCTTCAATTTCTTCCTTAAGGCTAATTTCTTCCGTTTTCAGATATTGATTATTCTCCACTTTAGAAATTAACAGTAAGCTATTAATAACCAGTTTTAAGCGGTTAAGTGTTTTTAGCGAAGCGTAAATTTTATTTTCATGCGCCACAGGCATTTCTGGCGTATTGAGCATATTTTCAAACCGTGTGCTTAAAACAGAGATGGGCGTAAGCAGTTCATGAGAAACATTGGCAATAAATTGTTTCTCCAGGGCGAAAAGGTTGTTAATCTTTTTCATCAGGGAGTTAACGCTATTGTCCAGCATCTTAAAATCATCGGTACTGGTTGGAATGTTATCGTAATTGTAGTGAGAAGGATCGTTTACAAGATTGATTTTTTTATCGATAATGGCATAGAAAGGCTTTAGCAAGAAATTAGAGAAGAAATAATCTGTAACCAGCGTAATGAGCAAAGCAACAAAAAGCACAATTAGCATGTAGAACCGAATGGCATTTTTTATTTGATGATAAAGCCGTCATCGATTCGCCTATTTCTAAATTGTACCAATTGGTGTGGTAAGAAAATTTATAGTTTAAAATCCTGTACACTTCAATATCCCCTTCAATTTCTCTTTTTTCGGTGAATATGTCGGCAGATGCTGATTTCTGATTATCGGCAATGTCAGTTAGGACAATAAATTCTTCCTTTAAAATATTGTAGTCGGTGAAAGACTGTTCTTTGTTAAGTAAGCTATCGATTTCATTATCATTCAGGTGTTCAATAATCTTGTTTTTTTTCTTAATGAGTCGGTTATCAAGCTGATTAAAGGCAAGTTTATCCAATGAAAACAAGATAATTCCTCCTAACACCACGATAATCGCAATTTTAGTGATGGCATTATATAAGGAAAACTTAACCTGTAACTTCAATTGATGGATGATATTAAAATGTAAAATGGATACTATTTTGTTAGCAATAACAAACTTTTAGCAATTAATCCGATAGCCAATACTCCTTACGGTTTCGAACCAGTCGATTTCTGTTACTGCTGCAAGCTTTTTTCGTAGATTTTTAACATGCACATCAACAAAATTTGAATCAGAATTAACTTCAAGAATGTCGCCCCAAACATGTTCAGTTAAACTCATTCTAGAAACCACACGATTTTTATTCAATACCAGGTAATTAAAAATCTCGAATTCTTTTTTTGTAAGATTCAGCCTTTCTTCGCTAAAAGAAACTGTTCTGTTTTGAATATTAAGCAGGAAATTATGAATATTGATTTCGTTTTTTTCCAGTTTGTGTTTTCTTCGGGTTATGGCGTGCATCCGGGCCAGTAGTTCATTCAATGAAAATGGCTTTGGTAGGTAATCGTCAGCACCTTCGTCCAAACCTTTAATCCGATCGTCGACAGCACTTCTTGCAGTGAGGATAATTACGGCATCATCCCGATCCTTAATTGCTTTTAGCTGTTTCAAAACTTCAAAACCATCGCCATCCGGCAAACCCAAATCAAGTAAAATGAAATCGTAATTATTTACAAATATCTTCTCTTCTGCAGAAGATTTTTTCCAGGCATGTTCCACGATGAAACCTTCCTTACTTAGAAATTCATCCATCTCTAAAGCCAGGCTTTTTTCATCTTCAACTATGAGTACGTTCATGAATGAGTTATAAGTGTAGGTTATAAGTTTTAAGTGAATGAGATGAATCTTTGATCTTGATTCTTTGTTCCTTTATCCGCTTACTAAATTAATGTTTTTCAGAATGATCTCGCAGGCTTCCTCAATTTCTTGCTTGGTAATGATTAGCGGAGGCGCAATGCGCATGGAATTGCTGCAATGCAAAAACCAATCAGACAGCACCCCATCCAAAATCAGGCATC
>NZ_AJLG01000303.1 GCF_000258495.1 Pedobacter agri PB92 | reverse complement strand
ACGTACACACTGCGCTATGCTGGTGCATTCGATTATAAAATAACTGTTGATAATGACCTGGATTTAAACGAAACCTTGATTCCGCCGATGCTAATACAGCCTTTTGTAGAAAATGCAATAGAACATGGTTTCAGAAACATTTCACACAAAGGTTTTTTGAACATCGCTTTTAAAACAAAAGATAATTGTTTGTTAATTGAGGTAGATGATAACGGTAGTGGCCTCACTGCGAAAGTTGCCGATAAACAAAAAAAGAAATCACTTGCACAAATTATTATAAAGGAAAGATTCGATTTGCTTTTTACTTCTAAAGGACAGCTTGCACACTTTAAGGTAGAAGATAAAAAAGAGTTAGCAGAAAAGGGTGTTTTGGTAAAAATCCTGATCCCAATCATTAATGACTAAATAAAATGTTATGAAACTTTATATACTGGAGGATGAAATCCGCATTTTGCAGCATATCCTGCAAATCGTAAAAAAAATTGATTACCTGGAAGTTGTCGGCTTTGCCGGAGAAATTTCTGTTGCAGCAAAGGAGATACCTGCATTAAAACCCGACATTATCCTTGCTGATATCAGATTAAAAGATGGCGACAGTTTTCATTTGTTTGATGAGATAGGGACGTTGGATTTTCAGGTCATCTTTCTCACTGCCTATGATCAGTATGCCATTCAGGCGCTAAATTTAGGCGCTTTTGGCTATTTATTGAAACCTATTGATGATGTTTCGCTAACCACAACACTAAATAAGTGTTATCATCACCGGGAACATGAAAGCTTCGGGCAGCAACAACTAGCAATTGCAAAAGAACATTATTTAGCGCAAGGGGTTAGTGCAAGCAAGCGCATCGCTCTAAAAAGTGTAGAATATATAGAAGTGGTTGCGATTGAGGATATCATGTTTTGTAAAAGCGATAAAGGCTACACTAGTTTTTATCTCAATGACGGGCGAGAAATTGTGGTATCCAAAGGTCTAAAAGAATATGAAAGTTTGCTTACACCTTTTGGCTTTTTAAGATGTCATCAATCTTATTTAGTAAATTTTAAATATGTAAAAAAGTACTACAGAGAGGGTTATCTGCAGATGGAAAACAAGGAGAATATTTTGGTTTCGAGCAGGAAGAAGGAAGAGGTTTTAAGATACCTGGAAAATATAGCATAAAATTAAAACAGCTATATGAGTGATAAGAATTGGATTAGCCATTTACTCATCAGGATATTTGCACTGCCCATTGCCTTTATAATGCTATATATGATTATTTTGGGTGGGAGATCAGACTCAATGGGTTTGGGATTAGTTTACGCTTTTTTAGCCCTGGCGATTATCGGCGTTTTATTTTTATCTATCGAAGCAATTTGGCTTTACCGGAAAAAGTTGTTAAACAAGTTTTTAGCTAATATTGGCATACTTTCGGTTTTGTTACTGGTATTACTTATGCTTTTTGGCGGAAGATAATTTTTGCAATTAGGTAAAGCGGTAAAAAAAGATTATAAAGTTGAGTATTAATTCCAATAATAAGTATCGTATAAATATATTTGCGAACAAGAATTGATTTCGATTCTAAATCTTATCTCAAACTTTAACCAATGAATAAATTCGAAAGTCGTTACGCTCAAAGCCCAAAAGAAGTTAAACAAATGGATACCGCCTCACTGCGGGAAAATTTTTTAATCGAAAACGTTTTTGAGGCGAACCAGGTAAACTTAACCTTGTCTCATTTTGATCGGTACATTGTTGGTGGCGCAATGCCAGTAAACGGAAAGTTGGTTTTGCCTAATCCTGATGACCTTAAAGCCACTTATTTTTTAGAAAGAAGGGAATTGGGGATGATCAATGTAGGTGGAAAGGCTATTGTAACTGCTGATGGCGATATTTTTGAACTGGAATATAAGGAAGCTTTATATATTGGCAAAGGTACAAAAGAAGTTACTTTCGAATCGGCTGATGCCGCTCAGCCAACAAAACTATATTTAAATTCGGCACCTGCACACCATACCTATCCAACAAAAAAGGTGAGCAAAGCTGATGCTGAAATTGTAGAATTGGGTACACCTGAGACGGCTAATCATAGGGTTATTAACAAACTTTTAGTAAATAGTGTATTGCCAACCTGCCAGTTGCAAATGGGAATGACCGAGCTGAAATCTGGAAGTGTTTGGAATACCATGCCGGCACACACTCATGATAGACGAATGGAAGCTTATTTCTATTTTGAAGTTCCGCAGGGTCAAAGTGTTTGTCATTTTATGGGGCAGCCGCAAGAAACCCGCCACATTTGGATGCAAAATGATCAGGCGGTAATTTCACCAAACTGGTCTATCCATTCCGGAGCGGGAACAAGCAACTATACTTTTATTTGGGGTATGGCAGGCGAAAACCTGGATTATGGCGATATGGATCACTGTGCCATCACGGAATTGAAATAGATTTTAATTCACAGATATTCTTAGCG
>NZ_AJLG01000302.1 GCF_000258495.1 Pedobacter agri PB92 | reverse complement strand
GGCCTAGCTCCGGTTAACCTTATCCATCAAACAGATGCGATTGGTATTGCTTCGGCATTTTAAAAAAGCAAGCCTTTGGAAGGATTTATAATGCTTGCTCACCTGATCACCCTGCCAAAAAAGCATTTTACACCGCAGCTGCTCATACCACCGGCTTGATTGAACCTAGATTTATAGAAGAAAAAAGAGACTGGAAGATTGTAGAAAGTTTGAATGTTCCTGAGTTTTTGGATTACGATTTTCATGTTGCACTATAGTTTTAAAATCTGCGATTCCCTCATGCGCTTAGAAAAATCTATAGGATACTAACTTAACCAATCGCAACAGCTGAATAAAAATCCGCAAAATATTAAAATTGGATGCTTTGATCTAACAGATTCTTCGCTGCGCTCAGCATAACAAACCGATAATTTAATTCAGCGCCCATGCTTATTTCGAACGAGCGTGAAAATAGCATTTCGTATTTACCCAAGCAATTCACCAATCAGCTAACTCAATAAGCCGAGCAATTCCTTTTTATTTAATCCCTTGAAAAAACTACCATCACTTTGTATCAGATTTTTAACCAAATCTTTTTTTGTGGATTGCAGCTTCATAATTTTTTCTTCGATGGTATCGGGGCAAATTAATCGTACCGCCATCACGTTTTTATGCTGACCAATCCGGTAAGCCCTATCGATGGCCTGGTTTTCTACTGCCGGATTCCACCAGGGATCTACGAGATAAACATAGTCGGCCTGGGTTAAATTCAAACCGGTGCCACCAGCTTTCAAACTAATCAGGAAAACAGGAATATCATCGTTCTGCTGAAA
Organism: Pedobacter agri PB92; assembly: GCF_000258495.1. Classification (GTDB taxonomy): domain Bacteria; phylum Bacteroidota; class Bacteroidia; order Sphingobacteriales; family Sphingobacteriaceae; genus Pedobacter; species Pedobacter agri. Next base: position 1,684 of record NZ_AJLG01000302.1, on the reverse strand, counting down.
CGATTGAACAACCTCTTCCCTATTTTTTGTCTGACCGGTTAAGTACGCAAAGCCAATTCCCCGTTTTTCAAGCTGCTTCTTAATTAAATCGAGCATCGTTACAAATTGCGAGAACACCAGAATTTTATGCTTGCCAGCTTTACTTTCTATTTGCTCAAGCAGTGTTTCTATTTTTGAAGATGCCTGCAGGTATGACTTTCCATCGGCCAGTAAAGCCGCAGAGTTACAAATCTGCCTCAGCTGCGTAATACTTTTGAGTACATGCATAGAACTTTTAGGCAACTCGTCTTCCGATTTATTCAAAATAAAATCCTGAATCTCTTTTTTATTTGCCTCATATACCTCCCGCTGCTCATCTCCCATTTCACAATACAAGATGATTTCCGTTTTATCTGGAAGTTCTTTTGCAACCTGTTCCTTGGTTCTTCGCAAAATAAAAGGCCTGATTTTATGCTGCAGTTCTTCTGATCTCCTTTTATCTTTAAACTGATCGATGGGTGTAGAATATAAGTCAGCAAATTGTTGTTTACTGCCAAACAAACCCGGACAAGCAAAAGACAACTGTCCATATAAATCGAACGTACTATTTTCAATGGGGGTTCCTGTCAAAACCACTTTATTTCGCGATTGCAACATCCTCGCTGCTTTATAACGCTGTGATTCCGGATTTTTAATATGCTGCGATTCATCCAGAAAAATATAATTAAACCTGTAATCTTTCAAAAAACGGATATCAGAAAGTAACGTTCCGTATGAGGTTAAAATGATCTCGTAGCGATCGAAACGCTCGGTCGTTTTCGTTCGCTCATTACCGTAAATAATTTTTATTTTGATAGATGGCGCAAATTTTTCTACTTCAGCTTTCCAGTTGAAAATTAATGATGCTGGCACAACAACTAAGTTAGTATTATGCGCTACTTTGTCTCTTTGAGATAAGATGAAAGCCAAAATCTGAATGGTTTTACCCAATCCCATGTCATCTGCCAAACAAGCACCAAAATTAAAATCATCTAGAAAGTTAAGCCAGTTAAGCCCATCTTTTTGATAATGGCGCAAGGTGGCCAGCAAAGTATCAGGCACTTCAACCTCCCGAATGGCCTCTGTACTTTGAAACTTCTGCTTGTATGATGTAAGTTCATTTTTAACTTCTCCGTCCAGCAATGCGTCTTCATAAAGATCATTTATGGTGGCAAACTTTATTTTTGGTGTTAAAATACTTTCATCGGTAACTTCGCCAGCGTTAAAATAATCTGTAAACTTTTGCAGCCAGTTTTCAGGCAAAATCCCTTGCGTTCCATCGTCAAGAGTTACGAATTTGCTTTTGTTCCGGATAGATTTATGCAGCTGTTTCAATGCCACCTGCTGCTTTCCAAACTTCACTTTCACTTTGGTTTCAAACCAGTCGGTACCACTCAGAACCTCAATGTTAATACTGGCTTTATGCTGATTAAGCTTATTATTTTTGAGCTGGTTGAAACCCAGAATATGAATACCTTTGTTTCTCCAGTTTTCGAAAGCATCTAAAAACCAACTTTCCTCTAAAAACCGTTTACGGTGCAGATAATAAGAATCATTGGTTTCCTGGTCGTAGAAAAACGGATGCTGTTTCAAAACATTCCCAATAAACTGGAGCTCCGCTTTTTCGTCTCTGTAAACAGTAAATACATTGCCCAAGTGTGTACGT
>NZ_AJLG01000301.1 GCF_000258495.1 Pedobacter agri PB92 | reverse complement strand
ACGTACACACTAAAAACAATGATGTGGAAGTTTTAATTCCATGGACATTCGATATCCCTGCTTACCCTAAGCCGATTGATGTCTATCAAAAATGGAGTAGGGCCATCGGATTAATCCAGAAACAAGAAGGTTAGCCGCGGCCGAAGGTTTTTTAAATGGAACCGCCCACAACCAGTTTGGATTCATCTATAATTGTTTGCGCAAAAGAACTTCCGGCAATACAGCGCATCATTCTGCTAAATGCCAGTTTACCCAGCTTGCTTCCACTGGTTTCTGCATAGGTAATTTCCGGATAGAAGAGCAGGGGAATCATACCATCACTAATGGCAATCACACCTAAATCTGCCGGTGCCCTGAGTCCTTTCCTTTGTATCGCTTTCATGGCACCTGCCAAAATCTCATCGCTCATGCAAAAAACTGCAAATTTTTTATCCATCCATTCGGGTAATAGCGATAGTGTAATTTGCTCGGCTTCTGCAGAACTTCTGGCATGTACCGTTTTGAGGTGAACAGCACTTCCATTTTGTTGTAGCACCGTGGCAAATTTTTGTAAGCGGGCCCGGGTGATCGACATATTTGGGTCTCCAAATATGCCCAGTATATTTGGAATGTCTTTCCTGATGATTTCTTCCGCGGCCAGCAAAGCCGCATGTTCATCACCGACACAAATTTTATTGCAGGATTCATATTGCGGCACTTTATCAAAAAAAATCACCGGAATACCGTGAACATCCATTTTCAAAAAAGGCTCCATGTCATCCGTTTCTGAAGTAATTGCAATAAAAATTCCCGATACCCGCTTGTGCCTGCAGCTTTTCAGGATCTCCTGTTCAATTTTTGCATCATTTGAAGAACGATAAATGACTACGGAATAACCATAAATTCTTGCTTCCTCCTCAATTGAACCGATAAAGGAATGATAAAAGAAGTTGGATAAACTTGGTACAACTATGGCAAACTCCCTACTGCTGTGGGTACGAAGATTTACAGCATATGGGTTAGGGTCGTATTCCAGTAATTCTGCCAGTTCCTTAATCTTTCGTCCGGTTTCCGGTGAAATATCAGGATGATCTTTTAAAGCCCTGGAAACGGTGGATATACTGACATTGAGCCGCTCAGCAATCTTTTTTAAAGTTGGGTTCTGTCTCATACGAATTACTTGGTTAATCAAATATAAGTTTTCCACAGCAAACATTTCCGCAAATGTTACCGCAAACGTTTGCGGTGAGAATTGATGTATTTCTATACTTTTAAACTGTTTATACCCTTATCTTCATATCAAGTTAATGAAAATACCATCATTGCAATTTTGTGAATAGGTTGCTATTTCATTAACATAACCAAATATTTATCAAACACCCAGGTTTTCTGTATTCAGGAAGCCCGTTATGAGATAGAAATATGAGAAACGCTTTTGGCTTTGCTTTTACATTCCTATTGTTTTTTGTTTTAGATGGCTACTCGCAGCAAGCTCCTGACCGTAAAGCGGCCTGGTGGAAAGAAGCTGTAGTTTACCAGCTTTACCCGCGTAGTTTTAAAGACAGTGATGGCGACGGCATTGGCGATCTAAAAGGCATTATTTCTAAACTCGATTACCTCAAAAGCTTGGGCATAGATGCCGTTTGGCTAAATCCGATTTTTTCTTCGCCAAATGATGATAATGGTTACGATATCAGTGATTACAGAAACATCATGAAAGAGTTTGGCACCATGAAAGATTTTGATGCGTTACTTGCCGGATTACATCAACGCAAGATTAAGTTAATCTTAGATATGGTGCTCAACCACAGTAGTGATGAGCATGAATGGTTTAAGCAAGCTAAATCATCACGCAGCAATGCTTACCGGAATTATTATCATTGGTGGCCGGAAGAAAAGGGCAAACCTACTCCACGTTATAGCTTCTTTGATGTAAACAGTGATGCCTGGAAGTATGATGCGACCACAAAATCTTACTACCTGCATTATTTCTCGCAGAAACAACCTGATCTCAACTGGGAAAATGAAAAACTTCGCAACGAGGTTTACGATATGATGAAATTTTGGCTGGATAAAGGCATTGACGGTTTGAGGATGGATGCTTTTCAATATGTTTCTAAAGATACCACCTGGAAAAAATATCCTGAAGGTTACGAAAAAGACATCATCAAATATTATGGGATGGGTCCGAATCTTCATCAATATTTAAAGGAGATGAACAAAACTGTGATCAGCAAGTATAACATTATGACTGTTGCTGAGGGTGCAGGAAGTACATTGGAAGATGCCCACGCTCTGGTTGATGAAGACAGACATGAGTTAAATATGGCTTATCATTTTGAGATCATGGATATCGGGAACGATCCCGCGGGCTATCAACTTACTGATTTGAAAAAAGCTTTTACAAAGTGGGATCAATCCTTTGCCGAGAAGGGTTGGTTAGCCATCTTTCTGGCAAATCATGATGTACCCAGGATGGTTAGCAAGTATGGGGATGATCGTCCGCAGTTCAGAACTTATTCTTCAAAACTGTTAACGACGCTTATTATGACCATGAGGGGCACTCCGTTTTATTTTAATGGCGATGAATTGGGCATGTCGAACATCAAATTTAACAATATTGATGATTACCGTGACATCGCAACAATTAATGCTTACCGAAGCATCAAAGCAAAAGTAGGTGATGTACAGGCTTTTATGGATAAACAAAAGTTTATCTCTAGAGATAATACCCGGACGCCGTTCCAATGGGATGCCTCATCAAATGCTGG
>NZ_AJLG01000300.1 GCF_000258495.1 Pedobacter agri PB92 | reverse complement strand
ACACACTAAAATTAATGCCCCTCAAATGTTTGGTGAACGGGTGGTGGCTGGTGCAAACGACCAGTAATGGGTTCAAAATCATGGATAGAGAAAGCGTAAGGATAATGATAGCCATCCCATCCAACATAATCGAAAGGATGAGTGCCGTAAGTGTAAGGGTAAATTAATCCTTGTTTTTTAATGAGCACTTTAAAATCTCCGTACTCATCATATGTCTGCAGGTTTTCTGGTAAACGTAAGTCACGCTCACAATAGGGGGCGTGTTCCATCAACTGGCCGTATTGGTTTAAATATCTTTTTGGCGGCCTTAGCGGACTAAAACTTTCCACTATGAACAATCTGTTTTGCTCATTGTCAAATTCCATTTGGTAAATCGTTCCTCTTGGAATAATGAGGTAATCGCCATAAGCAAATTTGATCTCCCCAAAGCCGGTTTTCAACTTTCCTGATCCCTCATGTACAAAAATCATCTCATCTGCCTGACTGTTTTTGTAAAAATAATCAGTCATTGATTTTCGGGGAGCTGCCAAAACGATGTGCAAATCACTGTTGACTAAAACAGGTTTACGGCTTTTTAAAAAATCATCTGCCGGCTTAATATTGAAGCCAATTAAACTGGTATGTTTTAAGTGTTTTTCTCTGGCAATTTTCGGCTCAACACTATAAGGTTCACCTAAATGTTTAACAATGGTAGGCGGGTGGCAATGATAAACGAGCGAGTACAAACTTGAAAAACCTTCGGTTGAAACCAATTCTTCAGCATAAAGATTACCATCGGGTTTACGAAAAACCGTATGGCGTTTTGCAGGTATTTGCCCCAATTTATGATAAACAGGCATAATGTATATTTTAGGTTAGAAAATAAAATCTAAAGAATAAACAATCAAAACGCGAAGGCGTTTCAATTAATAGGAAGAATGCTCAGAATTACAGAGAATATTGAGCCATGATTAATTTTGAAAGCATTTTATAGCGACGTGCAGCGATGGCATCGTTCACTAAGTTGATATGTAATGCTTTTAAAATCATGGTTTTGATTGTGCTAAAGTAACGAATTTATTTTGAAGAAGAAATTCTTTATATTTAATTCTAACCAAAATCAACATGAAAATTTTCTTAACACTCTCACTTTGCCTTAGCATTTGTTTCACTGTTTCTGCACAGAAAAAATGGAAGTATAAAATAAAAATTTTTGAACATAGCGGTAAACGGCATCGCGGATTTTTTTACGCAGCAGAAGATAACCGACTGATTATAGTGAAGAGTAATGGAGATACCAGCAGATTAAGCGCCGAAAGAATTAGCCGGCTATATATTCACCGACGAGGAATCGTAGCGCCACTTGCAATTGCAGGTGCTTTGGTATTTTTCGTTTTGGCAGTCGAAAGTCCTGATGTACTAGAGTCTGCAGTTTTAATTTTCGTGGGCATTCCAGTGGGTGTTTCGTTGGGCTTGTTCACCGGTGAATTATTTGCAAACAAACGGTTTTATAAAAAATTAGAGGCGAAGGATTTTCCGTTGATCAAATCTGATTTGCAAAGGTACACCGAACTGAAATAAATTTGATCATGTTTTATTTCCTGCCCTAAATCACTAGCTTTACCACGTATTTTAACCAAATTTATATGAAACTCGTAAGTTATAAAACTGAAGACAGAGAGCATTTAGGGCTGTTTATCGATGGCCACATCTACAATTTAAACAGTTGTGATAAATTGCTGCCGGATAATATGAATGAATTTTTGCAAGGCGGAGAAGTGCTGATGGAACGGGCAAAAAAAGTTGACTTACAGATTAAAGACGGAAGCTTTTCAGCTAAAGAAGAAATTTTTTATGAAATCTTAGCGCCGGTTCCGCACCCAACGAGTTGCAGAGACGGTTACGCCTTCAGACAACATGTAGCGGCAGCCCGCCGTAACCGTAAGGTTGATATGATTCCGCAATTTGATGAATACCCGATCTTTTATTTTACCAATCATAACGCCATACAAGGAACAGGCGAAATAGCGTGTATGCCTGATCATTTTGAAAAACTCGATTTTGAGCTCGAGCTGGCCATTGTAATCGGCAAAAAAGGAAGAAATATAAAAGCTGCAGAAGCTGATGAATACATTGCCGGTTATATGGTAATGAATGATATGAGTGCCCGCACCTTGCAAATGGAAGAGATGTTGCTGAATCTTGGTCCTGCTAAAGGCAAAGATTTCTCTACAGTTATTGGGCCCTGGCTGGTTACGCCTGATGAGTTGGAGCAGTATAAAGTAGCGGCAAAAGAAGGCCATGTAGGCAATGCGTACAACCTGAAGATGACTTGTCGCGTAAATGGAATTGAAGTTTCAAAAGGCAATGCAGCCGATATGGATTGGACATTTGCAGAGATTATTGAACGTTGCGCTTATGGTGTCGACATTCTTCCTGGCGATGTTATCGGATCGGGAACGGTGGGTACAGGTTGTTTTCTTGAACTTAACGGAACAGGGTTGCTAAACGATCCAAATTACAAAACACAATGGCTGCAACCTGGCGATGTAGTGGAAATGGAAATAACTGGTTTAGGTGCATTAACGAATACCATCACCAAGGCTGAAACTGATTTTTCGATATTGGCTTTGAAGAAATAAAATTGTTGTTATTAAAAATTGGAATGTTTCAATGTTGAAATGTTCATGTGTAAAATGATAATGCTTATAAACTGAGTATTTGAAATTTAGCTATTGCAATTGTTTTTTATTGAAAAATTGAAATGTTTGAAAGTTGAAATGTCCAGGTTGCAAAATGACAGT
>NZ_AJLG01000299.1 GCF_000258495.1 Pedobacter agri PB92 | reverse complement strand
ACGTACACACTTACCGGTATCATGACTCACTTTTTTCTGAAGGTTGCCTGGCAAAAGCATTTGCTGCAAATGTTGCTGAGCTTCTTTGTTAAAGGGTTGCAAGTCTTTAATTTTCGGTTTAATTTCTAACTGCCCGTTTGTGTAGCTCAGGTTAAAAAATGAATCAAGATTGCTTTCCTTTTCCAAACCATAATCCAGCGCAATTTTGGCCAGTTTCTGCCTACGAAGTTGCGTATCAAAGAAAATCCTTAAATCATCTCGTTGCAAAATATTATACAGAACCTGCGCCTGATGTTCGCAAAGTTTCACCTTCGGGGTTTCACATCTACAGGAAAGCCGCACAAAATTTTTATTTTGCTGTAGCTGAACGATGGGAAAAGGAATGGCAGATTCATGATGACTGAAAGCGCCAAAATCAATTTCCAACTGTTCGGCATAGATGTTATAAAAACCTTTTTCACTGGTGTGGATTTGACCGTTTAAATGCTTCAGAATGAAAACTGCGTTCAGGTCTCTCAGATTAAAATCATGCAACAGGTAATCGTATGGATTTATATCAGGTCCCTTCTGGCTTTCTGTTCCCTCGTTCATTTAAATCAAAATTATTAAGCCATAAAAATACATGTCAAAAAGCATAATGGCAGCAGCGGATTTATTTTTTTACCAACAGCAGCAACAGAAGGTTAATATAATGTAAACACATTGAAAGGTAATTTAACTAAATATAATTTCAGATCATCAAATTTTAAATTATGTTTGCTATATAAATTGATTCAATTAAGCTCATAACCAGATAGATTTCTATGAAGAACATTACCGACAGACACGAATTTATCCTTAAAAAATTAAAAGAAGATGGAAAAGTAAGTATCATTGAGCTTACTGATTTAATGGAAGTATCTGGGGTAACGATTAGAAAAGACTTAAAGTTGCTGGAAGACAAAAATCTTTTATTCCGGACACGTGGTGGAGGATCAATTAATAATCCCTACGCGAATGAGCGCAGTATTAACGAAAAAGCTTTTATCAATTCTGATGAGAAACAGAAGATTGCCAAGGCGGCACTTGCTTTAATCGAAAAAAGCGACTCCATTAGCATTGGTTCTGGTACAACAGTTTTTGAGCTGGCCAGATGTTTATATCCAAATCAACATTTAACGGTTATTACGCCTGCATTAAAAGTGGGTTTAGAATTAAGCAACCGACCAAATGTAGAAGTTTTACAACTCGGCGGATTAATCCGATCGAACTCTTCATCGGTTGCGGGTTCTTATGCAGAACGTGTATTGAGCGAAATATCTTGCGGTGTGCTTTTTTTAGGTGTGGATGGTATCGATCTTGATTTTGGCTTTTCTATCACCAACCTGGCTGAGGCAACCCTAAATCAAAAAATGATTGAAACTGCCCAAACCGTAGTTATCATGGCTGATAGCAGCAAGTTTGATAAACGCGGATTAGGGAAAGTCTGCGGATTTGAGCAGGTGCATTACATTGTTACCGATAGTGCAGTTTCAGAATTTGTGATTAATCAAATCGAAGAAAAAGGCGTAAAAGTGATTATCGCAGATTAAGTTAAACTCACTTCGGCATTCACAAAGAAATGGTCACTTGGAAAAACACCATTGATTTGATCTTTAATAATCTTCGCCGATAAGGTTTTCATTTTCCCACGGGTAAAAATGAAATCTATTTTGCCGGTATTTTTAGTCTTCGCATATTCTTCTCCTATAAAATTGTGCGCCGTTAACCCTGGCTCAGCATTACCGTGTACCGATAAATAAGTTTCGTTCCAGCCGCCGTCGGTAATAATTTTAAATACGGGGTTTTTGGCATCAACATTAAAATCGCCAATAAGCAATTGCGGAAAATCTCTCTGGTATTGATTACTTTCCTTTACAATCAATTCACCTTGCTTGTTTCTGGCTTCCTGCGATTTATGGTCAAGATGTGTAGAAATTACCCTAAATTCTTTTCCTGATTTCTTATCCAGCAGGCGAACCCAGTTAGCATGCCTTGCCCGGGCTGTGCCCCAGGCTAAACTGCCGCCAATTTCAGGCGTTTCAGATAGCCAATAGCAACCTGCAGAAATCATACTGTATCTTTTCCTTGAAAAAATAACCAGATTCTTTGCTATTCCGTTATAGGTGTCTTTATTGATGTCCATTTCAGGTCCATCGAAGCCGAAAGCAAAATAATCAGGCATCGCTTTTTGAATATCTTCGGCCTGTATCCGTAACACTTCCTGTAAACCAATAATATCCGGCTTTTGTGCTTTGATGATCTTGATACAGATGTCCTTTCTCGCCTCCCATCCTCGTCCTAAGGCATCATCTTCGGGCAGGGCGACCCTGATATTACAGCCTAGAATGCGATGGCTATCTTCAAATTTTTGATTTGAAGCGTACTGATTGATCGCCCCTGCCTGGTTCCCGATAAATGAAGCAGATAACGCAATCCCGAGTCCCTTAACAAAATTTCTTCTAGAAAATTCAGACATATTTTTAAGATTGAACCATTTCCATTGAATTCAGATAGGCACCTTTTTCGATGAGTTCTTTACGTAAGAGATCAACATCGAGTTGAGATGGTAACACATTTTGGCGAACCGCCAGTTTAGCGGCTCTTCCCGCAGCCTCACCCATCGCCATACATGGTGCCATCACCCTAATGGCCGACATCGCTTCATGAGTGGTTGAAATGCATCTTCCTGCAACAATCAGGTTTTCGATTTTTTCAGGAATTAATGACCGGTATGGAATGTCGTAACAGTCGCCGCACCATTCCAAAGTACAACCACCTCCCTGCGGATGATGTAAATCTAAAGGGTACTGGCCACGGCAATCGAATCATCAATCTGCACAGACCCAAAAACNTCCTGTCGCCGTCAT
>NZ_AJLG01000298.1 GCF_000258495.1 Pedobacter agri PB92 | reverse complement strand
ACCTGATATTCTGACGTATAAAAATATGTTGTTGGGTTATGCTAATGAACGAGGTTTGAAGAGATGGATCATTACCGTTCCGGTCCTTACGCCCAGATTATCATCTCTTTGGCTTAATTTAATCACTCCGGTTCCATACTCGCTTGCCAAAAGTTTGGTAGACAGCATGAAAAACGAAGTGGTTTGTAAAGATGATCGTATTAAAAGTGTGGTGCCCAGAAAGTGTTTAACCTACGCTGAAGCCTTGCATTTGGCTTTCGAAAAGATCGATCAGAATTCCATTGTATCCAGCTGGAAGGATGCTTTAAACAGGGGATATTTACAAACTGATTTTATGGATCAGATTAAGGTACCACAAAACGGAACATTACAATACAAGGTAAAAATGCCTTTTGAACGCAAGGCAGAAGAAGTATTTGAAAATATCTGGAGTATAGGTGGGAGCAGAGGCTGGTATTTTATGGATTGGCTTTGGCAGCTCAGGGGCTTTTTAGATAAAATTTTCGGAGGTGTGGGTACCCGACGTGGAAGAACAAGTAATATTGATCTTCAGGCTGGAGACGTACTCGATTTTTGGAGGGTGCTTTTAGCAGATCGGAAAAACAAAAGATTATTGCTATATGCCGAAATGAAAGTGCCTGGCGAGGCTTGGCTGGAACTTAAATTGGTAGAGTTTCATGGCAAGGCCTTTCTTTCGCAGATTGCTACTTTTAGACCTAAAGGTTTATGGGGACGCCTGTACTGGTACGCCATGTGGCCCTTTCATATTGTGTTGTTTAAAGGCATGGCCAGAGAGATTACCACGTATAAACCCGATAATTAAGTCAATTTATTATCTTTGATGTTTACATCAATGAAAATGCCCAATCAAGATCACGATTATTCCTTTTGGACCAAATATAAACGTTTCGCCAGTACCGAAATATTAATGTATTTGATCATGATTATTGGAATTGGCTTAGGAATTATTTTTTTAAGCTAAGTACCAGTTTTAAATGATCAGCAGTATTTACCTCATTCATAAATTTTGAGAACTCTGCATATTTCTCCGCAGGAAAAGTTCCATCATTGATTCTGATTTTTCGAGAGTAAGTTATCTTGTTTCCTACAAAACTTACTTTCGCCTCATAAAATCCAAAATCATTCTTGAAAATTTTATCATTTGGTAAAATGAAGTTTGTTGATACCTGGTCTGGAAGTTGGTAAGAAATGGTGTCTTCATCTGTATATCCTCTGTTAATATAAACTGGTAATGCTCTGGTTTTAACCTCCGGGATTGACCTTGCAATATTAAATGCGTTTGGTTGCAGATATAACTTATCTCCATTAATTGTGGCATAATGCCCAATGTTAACTTGTAAAACTTCAGTTATCTTCGGGTCTGATGTTTTTTCTTGGGTGTAAACAACTTTTTCAAAGTTGATATTATCAATGTTGTAAGATGATTTTAGGGCCTTGTGTTGCTCAGCAATCGGTTTGCTAATAATTGATTCGTGGTTATCATACTGTGCTCCGGAAAAAACTGTGCTCATGTCTCCTGAAAGCGTTCCATCCTGATTAATTTTTAAGTTCGCTCTGCGTACCTGTAAATTACTTTGTGCGCTTAGTTTTGGTGTTCTCAGTAATTTACCGCCTTCAGGTGTGCAGGCAAAAACGACTCTATCGTCAGTAAAGTCTCCTAAAAATCCAAAGGGGATTTTTTGACTCGTACATTCCAGCCAGGTAGTGTCATTTTTTAAAGGAAGGCATAAAATGATGTGATTCCCTTGCGACATATCCGCAAACTTCGGGTCCATGCTTTTCTTTTGGCTTCCTGCTTCAACAACACAATAGTAAGAATCAACATCAGCGGCTTTTAATAGGCTTTGCATATAATTAACTAAGGCTTTGCAATCGCCATAACCTAAACGATCAACCTCCGTCGCTGAAATAGGTTGAATACCTCCAATACCTATCTGTACACTGATGTAACGCGTTTTACTTTGTAAATATTGATAGATTTTTTTTGCCTTATCCTTGTCTGTTTTCTCATCTTTAACTAAATTCTTAACCATGGCAATGGTTTCGGGCGATAAGGTATTTCGCTGTTTAATCAAATTGTTATATACCCATTTACCTAATTCCTCCCAGTTTTGATAACTGCCTTTGTAATTATAATAGGTAAATTGAGTAGGTGCTATCTGAACACTGGTTAGGTAAGTTTCAGGATCAGGATTATAAGGCTCAGATTTAACAGCCAGCAAATTGCCAGCTTTCCAAATCATTTTTTTCTGCTTTTCATCTGTTATAACCTCCGGCGCCCCCTTGTAATTAAGTGTTTTAATGCGAACCTCATCAGTTGGTTTGGATATGAATGTATACGAACTTTGCTCAACTGAAACATCATCAGCGGGTTTTGGTCGCCATCTGGGGATGCCTAAATTTTGTTTGTTTCTAATTTCGTAATAGTAAACAACGGTGTAAGGGTAATGATTTACATTTGGCAAATAATGTTTAATCCGGCTATCAATAAATAAGGAAAATCCATCCGCTACGCTGATATCGGAAAAATCATGCTGTGTAAATTTGCTTATTGGTTTACCAACTGAGTTATAAACTTCACCCTTGATGCTTTTTATCGATGTATTTTTATCATAATGCAAAACCAAACGAGCTTCATCTTCGCCATTTTCATTAAAAACTGTTATTGCTTTTTTTACCGTTTGCATCACATTTTCGGGTGCACGCATATCTACAACGGTTTCGTTAATCCTGATGCAGGCATTGGCCCGGTTTTTCAAACTGCTGGCGATTAGATCAACATCATAATTATCTTGTGCAACAGCACTATTAGCCAAACCTAAAATGTAAAGGAATATTAATTTAATTTTCATATTAATCAGCCTTTTTCAACAAATATT
>NZ_AJLG01000297.1 GCF_000258495.1 Pedobacter agri PB92 | reverse complement strand
ATCGTAAGAGCCGCTCCAAACTTTTGCAAAACCAGATTTGGCTTTATCCAGATAGACTTGATTTTTAGTGATTTCATAAGCACGGGTGAGCGACATTACCCACCACATCATGTCATCATAAATAAACCATTCTACGGAATTATCCCAGTTGTAATTGTCGTAACGTTTTGCACCCCCATCATATATATCTGTAATCATTTTATAATAAGCGGGATCTTTGGTCCGCTCATAAGCATTCATCACAATATCCCAGTAAATTGCCTGCGTCCAGATGGCTGCAAGCCCCTTTTGCTCTGTGGTACTGTAATAAAGTTTATCGGCAGTGCTGTAGTAAATTTTATTGAATGAATTAAATGCAATGGTTGCATCGCCAGCAGAAAAACTCGTTGGCACGGTTGGAGGCAAGGTTGGTGGATTTGGCGTAGGTTCTTCGGTGCCTTTTTTGCTGCAAGAACTGAAGGAAATGAGCAGGATTAAACTTAGAAACGCAGCAATTATTTTTGATGTACGCCATTTTTTAGGTACAGAGATGTTTTCCATAATTTGTGGTTCTGAAGGTTGAAATATCAGGGCGGCACTTACATAAGTAGATGAATGTAAGCGCCACCTGATTTTAGTTATTTAGACCTGTTGGATTTACCAGCCAGGATTCTGCACCATTAAATCATCAGAGTTAACGTCTTTTGCAGGGATTGGGAATAAGTAGTGTCGTTTGTTGAATGTTCTGGTTTCGAAAGGCACTACGTTGAAAAAGTTTGGCGCATTTTGAGTGATATTTAAACCATAAATTGGTCCGTTATCAGTAGTTTCAGCTATTTTCCATCTTCTGGTATCAAAATACCTTACATTTTCAAATGCCAATTCTGATCGGCGTTCTTTTCTGATCGCAGTTCTCATGGCAGCCTGATCGGCAGGAGCAGCAATTTGTCCTGCACCTGAGCCATATTGAGGAATACCAGCTCTCTGTCTGATTTGGTTTAAATAATTTAAAATATCAGGATCGCCCGGAGTTGACTCATTTAAGGCTTCAACATAATCAAGAAACAAATTACCTACGCGGTAAAGGATACAAGCACGGTTGCTTTCTCTCCAGTTACCTAAACCCATGGCTTTTCTTACGGCATAACCTGTTACTGTATAATCATTACCACCTGTTGCTTTACCAGAGTTACCGTTGTTGTTAAACTCAGTAATTACATTACCGAAAGCGGTATTCAGCCAAACGCTGTTATGATAGGTAATATTTACATAAAAACGTGGTTCTCGGTTTACCCATTGGTTAAAAGTGTTGGTTGCAATCGGGCTTCCTGGTGCACGGTAATCGGTAAAACCTGTGGTTACATAACCAGAACCAGCATCATTAATACTTAAACCGTTTGCCATAAAAAAGGCATCAACCTGATTTTGCGTTGCACCTAGACCTGCAGAACCTCTAACCTCTGATGCTTTACCACTGTGATATGGTGTCATTTCATATTGTCTACCTTCAATGTCAGCATCTAATCTCGACATGATGATTTCACTGTTGAATTTATCCAGAAAAACATCACGGCAGGAAAGATATCCGTTAATCGATCCGTCTGAGTTGGTTTTTCTTAATAAGCTATAAGTACTTGGTACGAATTGCGTAATGTATGCTTTGTATGCATCAGATGCTCTTTTCCATTTAGTAGCATCATAAGTTTGGCTAACCAATTGTTTACCATCTTTATTTTTTAGGTTGGCTAAATCTGTATTTCCATTATATAGCGGACTAGCAGCCAAAAGATAAGCCTGTAAACGGTACGCTAAAGCTTGACCTTTTGTAATTCTTGCGTAGTTTCTATCATTAAGTGGTGTAACTGGTAAATTATCTGCTGCAGCCTGTAATTCGGAAGCGATATAATTTATACATTCATCAAAGCTGTTTCTTGGTAAACGAACACTTTCTGTTGGTGCATCCGGCTCAATTACATTCTCGCCTAAAATAATTACCGGACCATAAATGCGCACTAAATAGAAATAATACATCGCTCTTAATGCTCTTGCTTCATTTTTGTATTGGGTAATTAATTGAGGAGTAATGTCCTGTGTTACCTTATCAATGTTTGCCATAAAGAAACTTGCTGAGCGGATACCACGATAAAAGTTATTCCAATAATCATTTACAAAACCTGAGTTTGCATCCCAGCTACCAATGTTCACGTTATTGGCCTGATTAAAACCCCAAACAAATTCAGCTTCATCAGATGCACCCGTCCAAACGCCTGCACTTCTGCCTGTATTTGGATTACGTTGCCCAAATTCATCTGGAATAAGGCTATACACGTTTGCTAAAAATTTCTCGGCTGTTGCACGGTTGGTAAAGGTTTCTTCTAGGGTCAACCTATCATTAGGTACTTGATCTAAAAAACCTTTTTTACAAGATGTAGCTAGTGTTAAACAGGCTACAAATGCAATAAATATATATTTTTTCATGATTTCTGATTCTTAAAATTTAACATTAATACCTAATGATAATGTTCTGTTAATTGGGTATTTGGCTCCGTTGGCTCTACCTCCTGTATTTAATTCCGGATCCCAAAGCTTCCAATCACTAAAAGTTAATAAGTTATTTCCAATCAAATAAATAGCTGCATTTTTAAGATAAATTTTCTCAGCGAATTTTGTTGGAAGATTATAACTCAATTGCGCTGATTTCAAACGGAGGAAGTTAACATCTTTAACCCACCAAGAACTCTCTAAAGTATTGTTGGTATTATCCGCTTCTCCATAAGCTAAACGTGGGTAGAAAGCATCCTGTCTTGGGTTCGATGGTGTCCATCTATCGGTTGCAATTTCATAAGCGTTACTTAAACCGCCTCCCCCATTAAATGGAAATATACCAGAACCACCTAACATAATATCAGCACCATGCGTTCCCTGGAAAAATGTGCTCAATGCAAAACCTTTGTATGATGCACTTAGACC
>NZ_AJLG01000296.1 GCF_000258495.1 Pedobacter agri PB92 | reverse complement strand
AACGAATTTAATAGTAATTATACTATTCACACCATGGATAGCAAAAGCTCAGAATGAAAAATCATTGATGGCCGATAGCGTAAGAGCTTACTTAGATAGCAGTTTAAATATTATTAGAAAGCATTCTCTGAATACTAAAGTAAATTGGAATGATTTACGTTCAAATGTGTATTCAAAAGCAGTTGGAGCAAATCGTTATGAAGATATTTTACATCTGTATCCTTACATATTCGAGCAAATTGATGATCATCACGGTAGTTTAAAATTTAGAGGGAAAACCTATAGTTGGAATAAAAAGGCAGCTAACCCTGTAAACAACACTGTAGCCACTGCTACAAAAAAGTATCAATCTGTTCATGCAGAAAAGATTACTAAAGATATTGCCTACATTTTAATTCCTGGAAATACCGATTTCAGAGGGAAGCAAATGGATAGCATCGCTAAAGAAATTAAAAATGCCATATCCAAAATCAATAACCAGGATATCAAAGGGTGGGTTATTGATCTGAGAGTAAATACCGGAGGCAATATGTATCCCATGATCGCGGGTTTAAGCGATTTAATTGGAGAAGGGAAAGTTGGTGGATTTCTCACCTCCACTAACGAGCCTGATGGAGCGTGGATTATTAAAAATGGCAGCTTTTATGTTGATTCAGTTAAGGTGTCACCAATAAAATATAGCGGCTATCCAATTAAAAAAGATATACCTGTGGCGCTTTTAATTAGTGGGAATACTGCAAGTTCGGGTGAAATGACCGCCATCTCTTTCATTGGCCGAAGGAAGTCGGTTATTATTGGCGAACAAAGTGGTGGTTACACGACGAGTAATTTAGGCTTTAAATTAAATGAGTATTCAGGCCTCAATTTAGCTGTAGATTATGCAGCAGATCGTAATGGAAAAATTTATCCTAAGTATCTAATACCAGATTTCAAGGTTCTTAATGGTGATGACTTCGAAAACCTGAATGATGATTTAAAAATCAAAAAAGCCTTAATTTGGCTCAGAAAGAATAAATAATTCAAAAATTAGGTATCTGAATGTTTACAAATTAAAATCAAAATATTAACTCATCGCAGCCCAAAAAATAAAGCCAGTATGAAGTTGCTTTTCATCATATTGAATTCCCTGTTGTTTATCATATCAATTATGATAATATGTACTGAAAAAAATTATTATGTCTTTTTCTTATCAGGTGCTACACTTCTAAATTTTTGGTACTATTACCATCAATATAAAAAAGTCAAAAAAAAGGCTTTCAATTCTACAGATGAAAAAAAGAAAGCGTCTAGCTACTTATCTATGAGAAGATAATAACTATTTGTGTCAAGAACGAACAAGTAAATAGGCGTTACTTGGAACTCATAAACAGAACCTGAAGATTTCTACTTATTTCATCAGGTATTTTTAACTAACAGTTGAAAGCAGGGAAATAGTTCTTCAAGGTAAGCAGTGTTGGTTACCGCACTATTATGGCCGAGATCATGGTGCCTACCATGAACATATTGACTTTTACGCCTCATGAAGATGCCCAGGATTTCGTGGAAGTGATCATTCATACCGGATACCAAAAATTGAATAAAGAGCGCAGAGTAGGTTCTTCTGTACAACTTGATCGGAACGGCAATTTAGTCCAGATATTTTAAGCAGACCGGGAGCTGTTGCCAATGGCGGGAGTGTTGACAGGCGTTCTTCTCGTGACGATGGGATAACCTCTCTTCCATCATCAACTGTGAAGATAACCTGACAGATTTGTATCTTGTTCGGGTAGGCTATAGCAATTTATTCCCTCCGCTATACCATCTTCCTAGCCTATTGCTGTCCCAAAGCAGGATATTTGCTTGTGTTTACTTTTCCCATTAGCGAAGCATGGTGGGAGCAGACCTGAAGCATGGTAGAAGCAGGGTGCAGGCAGACATAGCCGAAACACGGACTGCACACGGACTTGAGTCGGACTTGATACGGATTGGTTTGCTGGAAATAAATGGAAAATTGGTATATTGGATTGATCAATCCCTGGATTAAACCAAATATACAGAATTATGGCTACATTAAATGGGATTGTTAGATTTTCCGGACAAGTGGGAGATTTTATTTTTTACCGGAGGGGTAAAAAAGACGTTGTGAGAAGCAAACCGCTTACGCATCAACTTACTGAGAACAGCAAAAAAAGCGCTAAAGACTTTGGTGAGGCCAGCAGAAATGCGGCTTATATCCGTAAAGCCTTTGCAGCCGTGGTAAAAGATTATGGCACCGGCGATCTCACCACCCGCTTAACGAAAAGAATGCATGCCGTTTTTAAAAGTATTCCTGCTGCCCATGCAGGCCATAAGAAAATCTCCGATGGCAACCTTAAACTTATGGAAGGTTTTGAATTTAATGCCTATACGAGCCTGGGCAACCTGCTGCTGCAAGTGCCTAAAATTACCTTGCAGGACAATGGTTTTATAGGTTTGCGGGTACCGAAACTCGCAACCGGGCATTTTGTAAAGGCTGTGGGCCGATCTGATGCATATATGTTACAGGTGATGGTATTTAACCTCGATTTACAGACCGGCCATTACGAAATTTTGAAGGTTCATGATCTTAAAGTATCACTCGATCTGGACGAATTTCCAGGGGCTAAAGTGGCTATTCCCATAGAAATGGAAGGCGAAAGGGCTGTGTTTGTAGCAGTCGGGATTTCCTATCTTTATGATGGACACCGCAAGGAAGACCGCAGGTATTTTGCCTGCCAGATTATAAAATGTATGCATTTAAAGGATGGGGTAGAAGTGGAGTTTATCGAGGCATTGAAGGAAGCGGCTATAAAGGTTGAAGAGGAAGAAATGGGTTTGAGTTGGGAGATGGGGGAAAGAGAATGATTGAATGATCAAATGAGAGAGTGAATGAATAAATTTCGAGTGGATGATTGAGTAGTTATGAACTTTAATTCGGTTAGATATATGGTCTACGGGAACCCGTAAAGAAATTTAGTTTT
>NZ_AJLG01000295.1 GCF_000258495.1 Pedobacter agri PB92 | reverse complement strand
AACGTGAAGAAGAGTACAAAGCCCGTAGAGCTTTAGAATTATTTGAAGTTATTGGCGAAGAAGGTACAGGAAGATGGGAAATTGACAAACATGTTAATAAAATCACTTATTCTGAAGACTAAGCATAACAACTAACAAAACATATATATTAAAGCTATCTCTAACGAGATGGCTTTTTTTTGTTTTTTAGAGATTTTCATCGGAAACTCGTTTCAGAAACTTAAATTACATAGCCAATATACTCACACCGCCCTCATATTGAACGCGTTTTTAAAATCTAATCTCATCATATTGGTCCGCCGAATAAGCACAAAAAAAGAAAGCTTCCATTGATACAATGGAAGCTTCTTTCAGTTTAGGTTGTTTGGTTTATGTTGATTATGAATAAGTCTGAAGATTTTTATAAAAAAAGCGCCGTTGCCAGCGCTTTTTTTTAAACCAAATATATAATAATAATTAACGAGCATCACAAAAGTACAAACATTATTCATATAAGCAAGCTATTTTCACAAATAAATTAAATTATTTTCATAAAATTTAAATAAACACCTAAATATTGGGCAAATACTAATTATGAAAACAATTAAAAACACCTATAATTTACTTTTTATTAAAAAAATTATGATTTTATATCTACAAAATCATAATTTAAGCGAATATTTAAGTCAAATGATAGAAAATTTTATAAAAAATTACTTAAATCATCCAAAAACTTATGATGAAATGTTCTTAAATAGTGAAAATTACAGAAATCACTATAATAATTTCATTAACAACTTCTCTAAAGAATCTCTCGAAAACCTTAACAAAAAAGAAGAGTTGGCAAAAAAACTTTTCATGAGCCAAGGTATAACCTTTACTGTTTATGATAGTGGTGAAGGCATTGAAAAGATATTTCCATTCGATATCATCCCCCGCATCATCACCTCAAGTGAATGGTCGTTTATTGAAAAAGGAATTAAGCAACGCTTAAAGGCGTTGAATCTTTTTTTGAAGGATGTATATAGCAACCAGTTTATCATTAAGGATCAAATTGTTCCAATTAATGTGATTTATTCCTGCCCGCATTTTTTAAGAGAAATGCATAATGTGAATGTACTACACGATATCTACATCCACATTGCCGGCATTGATTTAATCAGAGATCATGATGGAACTTTTTACGTACTCGAAGATAACCTACGCACCCCATCGGGCGTGAGTTACATGCTCGAAAACAGGGAAATCACCAAAAGGCTTTTCCCCGATCTGATTCCGCAATGTGGCGTAAGAAGCGTAACTGAGTATCCGGCCATTTTATACAAAAATTTGATGGCGCTTTCGCCAAGAGCCGTTTCTAACCCAACAATTGTATTATTAAGCCCGGGGATGTATAACTCCGCCTATTATGAGCACACTACCCTCGCCCGCTTAATGGGTGTTGAATTAGTAGAAGGACGCGATTTGGTTGTTAAAAACCAGAAAGTTTTTATGAAAACCACTACAGGCCTACAACAGGTTGATGTTATCTATCGCCGTGTAGATGATGATTACCTGGATCCATTGGTTTTCAATCCAAATAGCGTTTTAGGCGTTGCCGGCTTAATGGGCGCTTACAGGAAAGGAAATGTTGCGATTGTAAATGCTGTTGGAAATGGCGTTGCAGATGATAAAGCCGTTTACACGTACGTTCCTGAAATGATTAGGTATTACCTAAATGAAGAACCCATCTTAAAAAAATGTACCTACCTATCAACTGAGCAATCCTGATGAGCTAAATTACGTTTTCCAGAACATCAATAACATGGTGATTAAAAAAACCAATGGAAGTGGCGGCTATGGCATGCTAATGGGGCATGCGGCAAGTGAACAGGAAACGGAAGAATATAAATTAGAAGTTTTAAAAGACCCAAGAAACTTTATCGCCCAGCCCACCATCAGCCTCTCCTCAGCGCCTTGTTTCATTAATGGAAAACTGGCACCCAGGAGAATTGATTTACGTCCTTTTGCACTAAATGGTCCTGACGGAATATCCATTGTTCCAGGCGGATTAACGCGGGTCGCCTTAAAAGAAGGTTCGCTGGTGGTGAACAGCTCGCAAGGCGGTGGTAGTAAAGATACATGGGTTTTAACTTCTTAGAATACAAATATGTTAAGTAGAGTAGCATCGAGCTTATATTGGTTAAGCAGATATGTGGAGCGTAGCGATGGAATGCTTCGCATGCTGAAAATAAATTATGCTTCATCGCAAGATACCATCCAGGAATTTACCTGGAAACCAGTCATCAGTAATTTTTTCTCAGATGATGAAACTGAACTTTTGAATATCCAGCATGATAGTAGAGCGGTGATAGAATACTTATTGTTAAACCGCGATAATCCTAATTCTATACTAAATATTGTAACGCTGGCCCGGGAAAATGCCAGAAGCGTTCAGGAGCATATCCCCAAGGATTTATGGCAGTGTTTAAATGAATATTATCACACTGTAAAAGATGAAAAGCTATTGTGGTATGTTCAAAAAGATGATCCCATTACCGCTTTAGATATTTTGATAAAACAAGTGATGCTTTATCATGGCACAGCCGATAGTGCGATGGAACGTGGCGAAAGCAGGAGTTTTATGAAAATTGGTAAACATTTAGAAAGGAGCATTCAATCTATTGATATTCTGGACATTAAATTTAGCTCCATCAGTGATAACCCTGATTTATTAACGGATATTGCCTATTGGAAACATTTACTTTTATCATTAGGTGGTTATGAACTTTACTTAAAAACATACCGGCAGGGATTTGATGCCAAAAACATCATCGAACTGGTGATGCTGAATAATGATTTCCCCCGGTCAGCGCTTTATTCGATGAACAATATCGATCGTTATTTTAGCCGCCTAAAAAGTGAAAGCAACATCGATCATTACAATAATTTATCTTTCAAAATAGGAAGATTAAAAAGTATGATCACCTACAGCTCAGTAAATACAATGGAAGAAGAGCAATTACATGATTATTTAACCGAAATACGGGCAGAACTATTCGGTATCGGAAACCTTTTAAACGAATATTATTTTGCAGTGTGTACGT
>NZ_AJLG01000294.1 GCF_000258495.1 Pedobacter agri PB92 | reverse complement strand
ATTCGGCTTACAAGTGATGATAAAACAGCGAAAGCCGACACTACCTCTGCAGAAGCAGCTACTGTAAAAGCAATGGACAAGTACTGGGCTTTTACAGAGGAAGAGTCTAAAATTTTTAATGCTGATCCCTATGCTGCTATGAATAGCGAAAAATACGGCCGGGTAGATGAGGCATGGAATTTATATGGTGGCCGCCACTTTTACGGCTACGCCGGATTTCCTACAGCCTTACTAAAAGATATGGTAGCGCCATGGTTGTTAAGAAATGAAGCCATGTGCAAAAACATAGTCGATCAGGCTATGGCTAAAAACGCCAAAAGGGTTGTTGTTGGCGTAGGCGCCTCACACCGGATTTTTATGGAAGAAATTTTATTAAAAAATCCGAACATTAAAATTATCAATTATAACGACTTAAAGTAACGCTTTCAATTTTATTCTAACTTCCCCGGCATTAACTTTCCGGGGATTTTTAATTTAAAATCATCCCAACTTCAAACAGAAATCCATCCCGCTCTACATCAATGTTAACCCCTTCCATTGTAATTTTTTTGATTGTGTTTGTAAAAGTGAACAAACAAAATTATTTTTAACTAAATATTTAGTTGAATAATTTTTATTGCAACACTTTTAAGTAATTGGCGTCTTGCATTAAACAAACCTGTTCATCCCTTTTTTACACTTGCTCATCACATTTTTAAAAACCAAACCTCAACCCACTATAAATTAGCAATTTCATTATTAGGACATATTTATGAAGAAACTATTACTATCGATCGCTTTTTGCCTTACCTTTTTAAATCTTTTTGCTCAGAAGAATGGAAGTATTACCGGTGTTTTAGCTGATAGCGCTAACCATAAAACCACCTTAAATTATTCAACGGTATCTGTTTATAAAACTGGCGATAGTGTTCTTAATAGCTACAAGCTATCAGATGATAGGGGAACTTTCAAAATTAATAACTTGCAGGTTGGCATTAAATACCGTTTAGTTATTACGGCGTGGCAATATGGAACCTACCGGAAAGAAGTGTCCATTACGGCTGAGCAGCCAAATATCAACCTGGGCACACTTTATCTGTCGACACAGGCCAATGATTTAAATGAGGTAAATATTGTAGCAGAAAGACCACCCATCATTGTAAGGAAAGATACCATCGAATTTAACGCCGAATCTTTTAAAACCTTACCCTCAGCTGTTGTAGAGGATTTATTGAAGAAACTACCTGGCGTACAAATTGGATCAGATGGCTCAATTCAGGTTAACGGAAAGGCAGTTAGCAAAATATTGGTTGATGGAAAAGAATTTTTTGGTGGAGACCAGCAAATAGCCACTAAAAACCTACCGGCAAACATTATTGATAAAGTTCAGGTGGTTGATGATAAGCAGGCGAAAAGACGAGATCCTGATTTGACAGCAGCGGAAATCCCTCAGATTATAAACCTGAAACTTAAAAAAGCAATTAAGAAGGGTGCTTTTGGAAAGTTATATGCCGGTGGCGGAAGCAAGGAACTTTATCAGGCTGGAGGATTGATGAACTTTTTTCGTGATACCACGCAGGTAAGTATGCTTGCTTATGGAAACAATATTAATCAGCCAGGTTTTAACCCTAATGATGTGCAAAGGATTGGTGGATTTGCCCGAAGCGGTGTAAATTCTATGATGATGAGTTCAGGAGGATACTTTGAATTTAATGGTATTAGTTTCGGGGGTAGTTTTAGTGGCATACAAACTTCTTCAGGTGGCGGTTTTAATTTTAATACGTTGACCAAAAAAGGAATCAAACTCAACACTCAATACTTTTTTGGGCGGAACGATAATTTGCTTGAAAAACTGACCAATACCAACCAAACCTTAGGTAACGATCGGTTAGTTACAAATGCGAACGAGAACACAAGCGCTTTAACGCTAAAACATAACATTGCAGGAAAATTAGATTGGCAAATAGATTCGCTTACACAATTAACCATTGAACCTTTTATAGTTTTAAACTCAACTAATACGGTAAGCACAAATTATTCTAGCAACACAAATGCTTCGGGCCAGTTGGTAAATAACCTGCAAAATTTAATCGATCGCAATTCATCAAGCAATAAATATCAGCTGGTTGCTGATTTGAGCAAAGATTTCAAGAAAGCTGGAAGGGCATTTAATATTGGTTTCGATGTATCTACCACGCCGAACCCAAATCTAAACTATAACCGGAGCATCAGCAATTTCTTTCTAACCCCGTCCACATCCGAAATTGATCAGCTACGTAACAATCAGGTTGAAAATTTCAGATCGTACATTTATACCAACTATAGTGAACCAATCAGCAAAAAACTGAGTTTTAAAATTGATTTGAGTGGAAATATCCTCAATAATGAAAATGCACTGAGTACTTTTTACCGGAATCCGGCAAATCAATTATATGATATTGCGATACCGAATTTAAGCCAAACGGTAGAACAAAATGGCTTTAAAACAAATACTAATTTAAGTTTAAGATATAAAATCACAAAAGATTTTAACATCCAACCAGGTGTTGTTCATAACTATATCTCATTAAATAATCGTTTCAGTAATTCCAACAATATCGATCAGCGCTATAATTTTATATGGCCAACTTTCCAGCTGGTTTACAAAATTTTCAGACTGAATTATGATGCCCGTTTCACAGAGCCTAATGTGAGCTACCTTCAACCTGTTGCTGATAATACCAATGCACTTTATATTAGAAACGGTAATCCGGCGTTACTACCTGCCAGAATGCAGCGGTTAAGCATAAATATGTACAAATATGATCCTAAAAATCTGATCAATTACAATTTATACGGTTATGGAAATTTCACCAAAAACGGAATTGTAAATACCATAAGCATTAGCAATGGTGTGCAAACCGTTACTCCAGTTAACGTAAGTGGTATTTATAATTTTAATGGTGGGGCAAATGGATCAAGAGATTTTAAAATTAATAAAACAACGTTAAAATTGGGCATAGGTGTTTGGGGGAATATCAATCACGCTCCTGTGATTATCAATAATATCCGCAGTGATGCCAATGTATTTTACATCGGACCAAATGGTAATGTTCGTGTGAACTTTAACGATCTGGTAAGTATTTCTACT
>NZ_AJLG01000293.1 GCF_000258495.1 Pedobacter agri PB92 | reverse complement strand
AAAACGGAAGATGTTATCAACGAAGAAAAGGATATCTTTTCCAGCGCCTTCACCATCACCATCACGGAAATATTCTGCAACTGTTAATCCTGATAATGCTACACGAGCACGTGCACCAGGAGGCTCGTTCATTTGACCGAAAACCAATGTTGCTTTTGATTCTTTTAATTTTTCAGTATCCACTGATTTTAAATCCCATCCACCTTTTTCCATTGAGTGTAAGAATTCATCACCATAGTTAATAACGCCTGATTCGATAAACTCACGAAGTAAATCGTTACCCTCACGAGTACGCTCACCAACACCTGCGAATACTGACAAACCAGCATAAGCTTTAGCGATGTTGTTTACCAACTCCATGATTAATACTGTTTTACCAACACCAGCACCACCGAACAAACCAATTTTACCACCTTTTGCATAAGGCTCTAATAAATCGATTACTTTAATACCTGTAAAAAGTACTTCAGTTTCAGTTGATAAATCTTCGAACTTAGGAGGAGTAGCGTGAATCGGACGACCGTCAGCTTTATCTACTGCAGTGATTCCGTCAATTGCGTCACCAACTACATTAAATAAACGACCTTTGATTTGGTCGCCAACTGGCATTTTAATCGCTGAACCAGTATCAAGTACCTTCATTCCACGAACTAAACCATCAGTAGAATCCATAGAGATTGCACGTACGCGGTCTTCACCTAAGTGCTGTTGAACTTCTAAAACAATTTTTTGTCCATTTTCTTTTGTTATCTCTAACGCATCGAAAATTTTAGGTAGATGGGCATCATCAGCAAAGCTAACGTCAACCACTGGGCCGATAATTTGTGCTATTTTTCCTAAGTTAGGCATATCTGTTGTGAGTAAATTTATTACAGTCAATGAATTAAAGCTGTTTGCAGGGGCTCCAATTCGGTTGGCAAAGTTAAGTTATTATTAGTAAATTTTAAATATATATTGGAAATTTTTCTTAGGTGATTTTAATCGGTAATTTAGGGGCGTAAAATCAATCCATGAAAACCATTTTAACCACAGGTAGCAATGGCCTTTTAGGTCAAAAAATAACCGAAAAAGTATTAGCGGAAGGAAGGGTGAAGTTGGTCGCCACATCCAGGGGGTTCAATCGTTATCCTGTAAGCCATGGTTATGAATATGCAGAGATGGATATCCTGGATGTAGCTCAGGTAAGGTTCGTAATTGAAAGATATCAGCCAGACGTAATAATACACACGGCAGCAATGACAAATGTAGATACTGCCGAAGCCAGCAAGGAATCTTGTTATGAGTTGAATGTAAGCGCTGTTAAAACACTATTATCGCTTTGCGAAGAAAAAAATATTCAATTAATACATTTGAGTACTGACTTCGTTTTTGATGGGGCAAATGGACCTTATAAGGAAGAAGATGCAGTAAACCCTGTAAGTTATTATGGTAAATCGAAGGTTTTGGCTGAAGAATTACTAAAAACATCAACGGCCAATTGGGCAATCTTAAGAACAATACTGGTATATGGTATTACTAATGATATGAGTAGAAGTAATATCGTACTTTGGGCCAAAGGTGCATTGGAGAAAGGTCAGCCTATTAATGTAGTGAACGACCAATGGAGAATGCCAACCTTGGCAGAAGATTTAGCAGAAGCCTGCTTGCTGGCGGTAGAGAAGAATGCGCAGGGTATTTATCACGTATCAGGGAAAGATTACATGAGCATTGCAGATTTAGTGAGAAAAGTTGCCGATTATTGGTCGCTCGATAAATCGATAATTTCTGAAATAAGTTCTGACAGTTTAAATCAAACTGCAAAACGGCCGGTAAAAACTGGCTTTGTGTTAGATAAAACAATTAGAGATTTAGATTATAAGCCACATAGCTTTGAAGAAGGTTTAAAGATGGTGGATGAGCAGATGAAAAGTAGAAAGTAGAGAGCGGAAGGTAGAAGGTATTTAGTATCAAGTATCCAGACTGGATGGTAATTTGCACTGGAAATGGGTAATAGAAAATTGGTAAACAAGCTAGTTTTCTTTTTTGAAACTTTATGTTACGATTAAACAATTAACCAGTTACACAATTTAACAATTACAACAATTTAACAATATAATATATGTCACTACAAATTGGCGATCAAGCCCCTGATTTTAAATTATACAGCTCGGATTTAACTGAAGTTTCTTTAGCCGCATTTAAAGGTAAAAAAGTAATTATTCATTTCTTTCCAATGGCTTTTACCGGTGTATGTACCGAACAGTTATGTGCCATGCGTGATAATTTTAGCTTTTACGAGGGGATAAATGCACAGGTTTTAGGAATCTCTGTCGATTCTCCATTTTCATTAGCGAAATTTAAGGAAGTTCAAAACTATCAGTTCCCGTTATTATCTGATTTTAACAAGGATGTGTCTGAAGCTTATAGTGCTTTATATCCTGAATTTGTATTTGGTTTGAAAGGAGTTTCTAAAAGAGCAGCATTTGTGATTGATGAAGAAGGAAAAATTGCTTATGCAGAAGTTTTGGAAGATGCAAAGGATTTGCCTGCTTTTAAAGCAATTGATGATGCCTTAAAAGCATAAACAACATGCAGGTAAGATTTTTTGAATATTTTTTTCAAAATTATTTTGAATTTAAATCTCAAACCTTACCTTTGCAGTCCGTTAACGAACGGAAATGCATTTGTAGCTCAATTGGATAGAGCATCTCACTACGGATGAGAAGGTTTGGGGTTCGAATCCCTACAAGTGCACCAAATGGAGTTAGATCTTAAAGATTTAGCTCCATTTTTTTTTGCAATGATTTTCAGCATAAAAAATTCTGAATTTCAGTAACGCTATTAACTATTTTTTTGAAAGTAAGTTTTTCTTGATTCTACTCAATGTTTCAGGGGCGATACCCAGATAAGAAGCAATGAGATTTTGTGGAATGCGCTCAATAATTTTAGGGTTTGATGCTGACAATTCCAGGTAACGCTCTTCAGCGCTATGAGTAATGTTACTCATCAACCTTCGTTCTTTGGTCACCAGGCTATTTTGATAAAGAATCCGGAAGTAGCGATCCATGGTGGGTACTGCCAGAGTTAAGGCTTCATAATTGCTTTTGGAAAGCAACAATAATTCTGAATCTTCAATCGCATC
>NZ_AJLG01000292.1 GCF_000258495.1 Pedobacter agri PB92 | reverse complement strand
GAAAAAACCTCTGTAAGCTATTGACTTACAGAGGTTTTTTCATTTTTTTTCTGTGATCCCGCTGGGATTCGAACCCAGGACCACTACATTAAAAGTGTAATGCTCTACCAGCTGAGCTACGGAATCATTTTTCCTTGTTGTTTAAGGAGGTGCAAATATAGAGATAATAATTAATCGTGCAAATGTTTTTTTAAAATTATTTAGGGGGTGTTCAACTGTGTTAAAAAAATGTTAAGTCAAGTGCTTGATTTATAATTTTGTATCCGCTCTGCGCACCTTTAATTTTTTTTAAAAAAATATTACTTAGGTATAAAATTTAAAAACGACTGAAATTGTGCCTTGTGTTTGTTTTTATCCAACTTAAAATAGAAAGCACCACGCCTCGAACTTGATTTATCTTTCTCCGTCTGTTTTATTAAAAGCCCACTTGCTGTAATTTTTCTAATGAAGTTTCGGTTATCAATAGGAGAATCGTACACCTGCTCATACAAAGCTTGTAACTGTGGGATGGTGAACTTTTTGGGTAACAGCTCGAACAGGATAGGATGGAGGGCTGCCTGATAGCGGATTTTATCCATCGCAGCTTTAACCATTTCGTTATGGTCAAAAATCAGCTCGGGTACCTCTTTAAGCTTAAACCATTCTGCATGGTATTGATCGTTAATTTGTTGGCTGTACTTATTGATATCGATT
Organism: Pedobacter agri PB92; assembly: GCF_000258495.1. Taxonomy (GTDB): domain Bacteria; phylum Bacteroidota; class Bacteroidia; order Sphingobacteriales; family Sphingobacteriaceae; genus Pedobacter; species Pedobacter agri. The sequence continues at coordinate 2,537 of NZ_AJLG01000292.1, read as the reverse complement.
AAGGCGAAATACACCACAGAAATGGTACGTTCAATCGGGTCACGGTTTGGACTGCCGTAAGAATGAAGCTGCTCCAGGTAAACATCATGCAAGCCGGTGAGTTCCAAAAGAATTCTTTTCGCCGCACCATCCAGGTCTTCGTTTTCACCAATAAAACCACCCATCAAACTCCATTGGTCTTTTACGGGTTCAATGGCTCTTTTGATTACTAAAAGTTTAAGCTGATCGCCATCGTAACCAAAAATAATGCAATCAATAGCTACCAGTACGGGTTTTTGATTTAAATACTTTGCCATTTTAAAAAAGAGAGTTTAATTTTTCATCATGATAATCAGCGATGAAAGCCAAAATATTACTGTATTCATCAAATTCGTCAACCTTATGTGTGGTGGTTAAAACAATGCATTTCATTCCTGCATTTAATGCAGATTCCACACCTTTCGGCGCATCTTCGAAAACCAGGCAGTCATCAGGTTTAATGCCCAGCGCTTCGGCAGCTTTTAAAAAGGTTTCAGGATCTGGCTTACTCGTCAGTACATCATCGGCGCTTACAATCGCGGCTAAATAATTCCTGATATTTAATCCATCTACCACAAAATCTATATTAAAAGGAATTGCTGCAGAACCAATTGCCATAGCGATGTTGTCTTCTTTTGCCCGTTCAAGAAAGTTGTCAAGCCCATCAATTAAAGCCAAATGTGGGAAATAACCTTCCTGATAACGTTTTTCCTTATCAAACGATAATTTTTCTACTTCTGCTACACTGAATTTATTTTTACCAAATACGCGTTCCAGAACTTCATGGTTTTTACCATACATTTCCTTTTTAACGGTTTCGTAGGCTAAGTTGGCACCTAAGTCATCGTTCATAATTGAATGCCAGGCCAGGGTATGATATTTCATATCATCGATCATGGTTCCGTTCAAATCAAAAATAATGGCTTTGGGTTTGAAATTCAAATCTTCCATAGGTTGCTAAATTATGTGATTTTTTCTGATGTAGGTAAATCCGCTCAATATTAACCGAAATAAAATGATAATCGTTATGATAACGGTAATTTATTTTTCATACTTTAGCATTCAACCAGAAATAAATCTATATGAAACGAATATTTTTAAAAGGCTTTCCAATTACCGCAATCTGCTTAGCGGCAACGTTATTTGCTTGTAATTCAAAAAGTGATCAGGCCGCTGAAACCAAAGTTGAAAATGACTCATTAAAATATACCACTACTATTGATGGAAAAAGTGTGAAGCTGTTTACCTTGAAAAATAAATCAGGTGCATCAGTTTCAATTACCAATTATGGAGGAAGAGTGGTTTCTCTACTTGTTCCGGATAAGGATCATAAATGGGTTGATGTGGTGTTAGGGTATGATAGTATTGCTTCTTATCGTAAAAAAGGTGAACCATTTTTCGGTGCTTTAATTGGTCGTTATGGCAATAGGATAGGTAAGGGTAAGTTTACTTTGGATGGTAAGGCCTATCAGCTACAGTTGAATGATGGTGTGAATACTTTACATGGTGGAACAGATGGTTTCTTTTCGAAAGTATGGGAAGCCAAACAAGTTGACGCTCAAAAGCTGGAACTAAGTTACGTATCAAATGATGGAGAAGCCGGCTATCCTGGCAAGCTGGATGTGAAAGTAACCTATACTTTAACAGATGACAATGCTTTGAAAATTGATTACTCAGCCACTACTGATAAAACTACAGTAGTTAATTTAACCAATCATGCTTATTTTAACCTAAATGGCGAGGGAAATAAAACCATATTGGATCATGAATTAACAATTGCTGCTGATTCCATTACGCCTGTAGATGCTACCTTAATTCCGACAGGGAAGTTGCAGGCTGTAGCCGGAACTTCATTTGATTTTAATAGAGCAAAAACCATTGGTGAAGCCATTGATGCAAAAGAGGAACAACTTAAATTTGGTAAAGGTTACGATCATAATTTCGCTTTAAAGAAACATGATGATCAAACACCTGTGGCTACCGTAAAAAGTACCGTAACAGGAATTGTAATGGAAGTGTATACTACTGAGCCAGGTTTACAGTTTTATAGTGGGAACTTTTTAACTGGACAAGATCAGGATGGTAAAGGTGGCAAGTCTTATCCTCACCGTTCTGCTTTTTGTTTAGAAACGCAGCATTTCCCTGATGCCCCAAATCATACGAATTTTGCATCGACGGCACTTAAGCCGGGCGAAACGTATAAAACCAGTACGACATATAAGTTTAAATAACCCCCCAACCCCCTAAAGGGGGAGTTTAAAGGCGAGATGGCTGTTCCTAAATGGGTTGCCATTCGTTCCAAATTGAAACAAACAAAAAAGCAAGACTGCTGATCTTGCTTTTTTGTTTTTCTAATATCCTATTGCTCCTTGCAAAGTCCTTTCTAGGAGATTTAGGGGTTCTTAGGCGTTTTCGGCTCTGCAAAATCAACTTTTTATCGCTTTAAGCAATCTCATTTAGTTGAAAATGCTATCTGCCTCTTGGAAAGTCCCCTTTAGGGGATTTAGGAGTGTGTACGT
>NZ_AJLG01000291.1 GCF_000258495.1 Pedobacter agri PB92 | reverse complement strand
TTATTGAAAAATTGAAATGTTTGAAAGTTGAAATGTCCAGGTTGCAAAATGACAGTGCTTATAAACTGATTATTTGAAATTTAGCTATTGCAATTGTTTTCTGTTGAAAAATTGAAATGTTTGAAAGTTGAAATGTGCAGGTTGCAAAATGACAGTGCTTATAAACTAAGTATTTAAAGGTTTGCTTATGGCAAAAATCGAAAAGTTTGAGGATTTGGAAATCTGGCAATTGGCAAAACAAGTAGGGGTAGAGGCTTATCGTATTTCTGATTCTGAACCAATGAAATCTGACTTTGGCTTGAAAGATCAGTTTCGACGAGCAGCCATGTCAATGTCTGATAATGTTGCCGAAGGTTTTGAGTATAATAACAACCCAGATTTTGTTCGATTTTTAACATATGCCAAAGGTTCTTCCGGTGAGTTTAGAAATAAGATAATAATACTACAGGCAGCTAACAAACTTTCGCAAAATGATTTCAATTTTTTATATGATAAGTGTGTTGAATTTTCAGCAAAAACTAAGCGGTTTATTGATTATCTAAGAGATTTTGAATTAAAAAAGAAGAACTTAGAGGGCAAAAGGTAGAATCTTAAACTCGTTTTATTTAGAATTGATTGCTATCACATGAAACATTACAACTTTTCCAATATCAAGTATCGCGTCTCAAAAACCTTCCAACCTTAAAACCTCTACCGTGTTAACCCTAAAAACTGAAGATTTAACTCCTGTGCAATTGCAAGATTACCTGCAATACGCCATCGCTCCGCGGCCAATTTGCTTTGCATCCACTGTTGATGCTGAAGGAAACATTAACCTGAGTCCGTTTAGTTTTTTTAATATGTTTAGTACAAAGCCGCCGATTTGTATTTTTTCGCCGGCCAGGCGTGTACGCGATAATACAACTAAACACACCTTAGAAAACGTTCTCGAAGTAAAAGAGTGTGTCATCAACATTGTGAATTATGATATGGTTCAGCAAATGAGCCTTGCCAGTACGGAATACGCAAAAGGCGTGAACGAATTTGAAAAGGCAGGTTTTACGATGCTACAATCTGAATTGGTTGCCCCACCAAGAGTGGCAGAAGCACCTGTTCAGTTCGAATGTGTGGTCAATCAGGTTATTCCTTTGGGCGATAATCATGGTGCCGGAAACTTAATTTTAGCAGAAATTAAGCTGATTCACATCAATGAAAATGTGCTTGATGAAAATGGTAAAATTGATCAGCAAAAAATAGATTTGGTTGCCCGTTTGGGTGGCGATTGGTATTGCCGGGTTACGGAAAGCAATCTGTTTAAAGTGGCTAAGCCGTTGGCCAAATTGGGAATCGGTGTTGATGCTTTACCAAAATCTGTCCGGTTATCAAAGGTTCTTACAGGAAACGATTTGGGTATGCTGGGCAATATTGAGCATTTACCAAACGAAGATGAAATTGATCTGGTTTCAAATCATCCAGAGGTAAAAGAAGTTTTGGATGCGACAATAGGAGATGTGACTAACAGAGAACGTGAACTTCATGAACTGGCTAGAAATTTTCTGAAAAATGGTGATGTGGATCTTGCATTAAAAGTTGTTTTACTTTAAATTTAATTGTTAAAACCAAACACTATGCATACCATCGTTCAGGTTGATCAATACATCATCAATTCAGCGGAATTTGCGATTCCTATTTTGGATCATCTCAGAAATCTTATCCATAAAGCAGATGCTCGAATAGAAGAAAAAATGAAGTGGAGTATGCCTTTTTTCGATCTAAAAGGTTCGGTTTGCCATTTCGCCTCGTTTAAAAATCACTGTGCTTTCGGCTTCTGGAAAGGCTCCCTAATGAAAGATGAGTGTAATCTTTTTAAAGATAGGAACAATGCAATGGGTTCATTGGGTAAAATCACATCTATTAAAGATCTCCCCGCCGACGAAATTCTAATCGCCTATATTTTAGAAGCCATCCAGCTCAATGAAGATGGAATCAAACTTCCACCAAAGCCAAAAGCTACTGAAAAACCAACGCTCGTTGTTCCACAATACTTTATCGATGCGCTGCAGGAAGATCCATCCGCTTTAAGTATCTTTCAAAATTTTAGCGAATCGAACAAACGCGAATATGTGAATTGGCTGGAAGAAGCTAAAACCGAAGCGACCAAACTAAAAAGATTAGATACAGCCGTTGAATGGATTGCTGAAGGTAAACCCAGAATGTGGAAGTATCTGAAAAAATAAGTTTAGATAATACTTACAATTTTCATGAAACGCGTTTTGTAATGCCCGTTTAGAGGTGTAATGGTTACGCCTTTGGCTTTTCCTGAGGAAGCGTGAATGAATTTAATGCCATCAGCATCAACCGAATAAACAATTCCTACATGACCAACTCTTCTAACGCTGGAATTACTTCCCGTAAAAATCAATACATCGCCTACCTTTGCATTTTCTAAATTGGTTTCTTTACCGGCGCCGCTAAATTCTCTTGATGAGCGTGGCACCTTGAAGCCAAAGTTGCTGAAAACGTAACTAACGAAGCCAGAACAATCGAATCCTAATTTCGGGTTGCTCGTTGCATATCGGTAACGGATACCCAACATGCTTTTCGCAAAGTCGATTAATGTTTCTGATTTGGTTTCCTTTTGATTATTGGTTGCTTTAGCATCTTTCGGAAGATTCGCAACCAACTTTTTCACCATTTCCTGGTATTGTGCGGGTATTATGGTTTGGGCTTTTACTGCAGTGGCAGACAAAATGAAAAACAGAATTGGAATTATTTTCTTCATATGTTGGTGCCAAAGATATAAAAATATTTTAAGGCACATTAAAATGTTGAAAACCAGTTGAAACAAAAAAGCCCAAGCTAAACTCGGGCACATTTGTTAAATATCTGAATGGAATTTTTCCTCTTTGATTGCCTGGAAACCATGAAATCCAGCTAAAAAGGGTACAGTCAGGTGAATTTATTTCAGATGTGAAAATCAATTATATGTGAACAAATGATTTGTTAACAACTAAAATGACTACAACTGAAAGGCGGTTTTACGGTGTAGTTACTGCTACAGGTAAAATTTTTCCATTAAAGAATTTTTGTCCTGTTTTAGCAAAATCGGCAACATATTTACCCATTTCAAAAGCCATCACCGGGCTTTGGTAGCCTGGAAACGCCGCTTCAAGCATTTCGGTTTGCGCAGAACCTAAAGCCAGGCAATTTACCTTTATGCCGGTTTCAGCCAATTCGAATGCCAAACATTCCGTTAAGGTATGTAGTGCCGCTTTACTGGCCGAATAGGCTGATAAACCAGGAAATTTCACGCTGCCTT
>NZ_AJLG01000290.1 GCF_000258495.1 Pedobacter agri PB92 | reverse complement strand
AGAAACTGTCTCACCATATACTTATCTACAATTTGCCGATACTCTTCGGTATGCTTTAGCATATGTGGACGAGGTCCTACCACGCTCATATCTCCAAAAAAGACATTGAAAAATTGCGGTAGCTCATCGATACTGGTTTTGCGCATAAAAGCACCTATCTTAGTAACTCTCGGATCATTACGCTCTGCCTGTTTAATATCACTGTTTCCATTTACCCTCATACTCCTAAATTTGAAACAATAAAATGGTTCATTATCTCTTCCTGAACGCAATTGTTTAAATATTGGACTTCCTTTGGATTCAATTAAAATCAGGATCATTAATATGGGGAATAACCATGAAAGAACAAATAAAATCACCGCCAGACTGAAAATTATATCAAAGCCTCTTTTAACAATTCTATTTCTCAGCCTGGTCAAAGGCTCTTTTCTGTTTACCAGTATTGGTATGCCATCATAATAATTATTCAACCTATAATTAGACATGGTAAGCGATAATTGTTCCCTTTTGTAATTCATAAAAGAGGTGACGAACCTCACCCTAACGCAATGCTGATCGGCTAAATCAACGATTTCATCAAGGGCATTATCCCGCTCTGGGAACTCCGTGATATATACTTCATCTAAGTCATTTTCAATAGCGTACTTAATTGAATCGCGAAAAGTAGCTATTTTTGAAGTATCACCATCAAATTCTGCATGCTGATAGTGATACGAGCCTGCAAAATTTACTGTTAATGGATTGGTTAGGAAAAATTTTTCAAGTCGGTTACCTAAATCATTGTTTCCTATAATAGCAATGGTTTTTTTGAAAAGATTCATTTTTAAATAATACTTTTCAAATATTTGTATGACTAGGCGTATCCCTATGAGCAGAATAAATTCAACCCCAAAAATTAAAAATATTCTTTTTGTAAAATGAACCGTAGGAGTTAATTGGTTTACTACTGCTGAAAGTAGAACCACATGCAACAAAAACGTTAGAAGTACTTTTCTGTAAAGCAGATCCCGTTTCTGGACATTTTTAAAAGTATAGGTGGTATTAATAAGTGCGCCAGTTAACCAGGATAAGTTAATAAGTACCAAAAATTGCGCAGCACCTCCTATATCAGTCTGTTTTAAATATCCTGAAAAATAAAATATTGCAAAGGAACAATTAATAGCCAGAGCATCTATAATTACTAACAAAGAAATTAATATAAAAACATGACGACTTTTCATAATATGTTGAGGTATATAATGTGGGGTTAAACCCTAAAAGAAGCTTTTAGGACAAACGCTGGAACAGAACATAAATTGACAGATTTTATCTCTGGTAATCAATAGCCCCAAAGGACTACAGCTATGTAATCCACTATACCTTAATACCTCAGGTAAAGCTATAAACGGAAGTATTCATGTTATAATGATTGAATTTGTTGAGTGCTTCAACTTTATTTTGAACGTGTAACCGTTTGTAAATATTCTTACAATGATTTTTTACAGTGTTCGGACTGATTGAAAGTTGATCAGAAATTTCTTTATACAACAGACCTTTACTCAGCAGAGATAACACTTCAAGTTCACGCTCGGTTAGGCCCAGTTTACCTTGCTTCTCATGCTGTTTTCCGCTAAGCAAGCCAATAACTCTTTTAGCGATGTATGGACTCATTGGTGCTCCGCCATCAGAAAGGTCGATAATAGCAGAATGAATTTCTTCCATACTCGAACCTTTTAGAATATAACCTGATGCACCTGATTTAAGTGCATTAAAAACATTTTCATCATTCTGGTAACTTGTACACATCAAGAACTGAGTGAAAGCTAGATAAGACTTTGATTGTCTAACAAAATCGATTCCTGATAGCTTCTGCAACTTAATATCAACAAGTGCGATATCTGGTTTGTCCAGATGCATTTTTTGGAGTGCTTCTTCAGCGGAAGAATAAACACCCTTCAGTGTAAATAAAGAATTAACTTTAATGACTTTAACTAGAAGATTACGATATTGTTCGTGATCTTCAACAATGGAAACTGAAATCATAAAAACATTAATAGGGAGTAATTAATAAACAACTAAACTCTATTACATTTTAGCGTTACTAAATAGGCTAAATATTCAACTTGGCCAACGTAAAGGATAATAGAGACAACTTGTCTTAGGACTCCGGGACTGTCCTTACAACAACGCTAATATACAAAGGTTATTAAATGATATTAAATTCTCTTATGTACTTTTAAATCACCAATTTAGCGTTGTAAAGATACAAGACATTAAATATTAAACAGACTTAACAGGCATACCAGAATAATACAACATATCATATAAATAAATACTAAAATGTAATATTTAACACACAATTTAAAATTAGAAATGAGACACGAATTTTATCATTTAGTTCAAAAATTACACTTAACTCTGTTTGACTATAATGACTACCGCCATGCGCTATGGGTATCATTATTTGCCGTAGTTTTGTTGATGGCCTATGCATTACGGATGATTTATATAAATCAGCGGCTTAAACAAGTAGAGAAAAATGAGTATATCGAACAGAGTAAAGCAATCAGATTAGAAAGACAAAGAATCAGCAGCGAACTTCATGATGAACTGGGATCTGGACTATCAGCAATAAAATTATATTCTGAGTTAGCCAGTAAAAAAAGAGGAGAAATTCATGAATTTAGGGAGCTAAATGAGATGATAAAAGACATTTCGACAAAAATTAATGACATAATTTGGACAACTAGCACAGAAAATGATCAATTAGATAGCGTAATTTTCTTCATTCAGGAACAATTATCAAAACTTTTTCGATATTCTGATATAAAGTTCAACTCAAAACTCCCTGAAGACATCCCTCATTTGAAAACTAAGAGCGAAAGCAGACGTGATTTATACCTATTAGCTAAGGAAATAGCACATAACGCATTAAAACATTCAAAAGCTGATACAATATTTTTAGATATTTCCATTTTTAAAGAAAATATTACTATGGTAATTAAGGATGATGGAGAAGGTTTTGATCCATTGAGGCTTAGAGATGTTGGTATGGGACTTACAAATATTAACACTCGTGTAAAGCGATTAAATGGTACTTTGACAATTGAAAATTATAAAGGCACCAAAATATCAGTGAGCATCCCAATACGAAATAATTTTTACAAGGAGATTGGTAACGGGGAAATAAACAACTCAAAAAAATGGTGGAGAATGAATTAATTTGCAGGTGATAAACCATCTGGTTCGCCAAAATCTGCTATCGGATACCTATAAATCATTTTCAGAATAACCGCAGGGTTTCCACCGATAACACAATTACTCTCAACAGTGTGTACGT
>NZ_AJLG01000289.1 GCF_000258495.1 Pedobacter agri PB92 | reverse complement strand
ACGTACACACTCACATTATGTTGTAATGGATGATGTTCGTTATTTAGGAGAAGATAGGAAATATGATGGTTTTATTAATCAACGACAGCTGGATTGGTTGGCAAAAGATTTAAAGTTTGTAGCCAAAGATGCGCTCTTGATCATCAATCTTCATATTCCAGTTCACAATTCAGTAAAAACAATACTGATTTATACGCCGTTTTAAATGGTTTTACGAATGTCCACATCATGTCTGGCCATACGCATTATAACAGAAATGTAATAACTGGTAATGTGTTTGAGCACAACCATGGTGCAGTTTGTGGTGCCTGGTGGACTGGTCCGGTTTGTGAAGACGGTACGCCAAGAGGTTACGGCGTTTATGAAGTAGATGGCACGAATTTAAGGTGGTACTATCAACCTACCGGATTAAGCAGAAAAGAACAGGTACATATTTATGTTGATGAATTAACCAATCAGAAAAGATTAATCGCCAATGTTTGGAACTGGGATCCGAACTGGAAAGTAGAATACTTTATTGATGGAAAGGCGATGGGCGCAATGGAAAACCAAAAAGGTTACGATCCGCAAACAGTAACATTATATAAAGGTGCAACCTTACCCGCGGGAAGAACTTTCCCTGAGCCGCATTCTACAGAACATTTGTTTGTAGCGCATTTTGCTCCTTCGGTGAAAGTTGTTAAGGTAGTGGCTACCGATCGGTTTGGCGAAAAGTTTGAGGCAGAATTTAAAGGTTAGGAAATGAAATTACCAGCTATATTATTGATTCTCTTTGCTGGCACTACCTCATTCACCAATCGTTACTCAAATAACGTTAAATATCCTGCGTTCAGTGCTGAAGCGCATCGTGGCGGCAGGGGATTGATGCCAGAAAATACCATACCGGCAATGCTTTATGCGCTGAAAAATAGCAAGGTTACTACCCTTGAAATGGATACCCATATCACCAAAGATCTTGAAGTGGTGGTTACACATGATGATTATTTGAGCAGGTCGTTCACGCTAAAACCTGATGGAACTGAAATAGCCAAAGAAGAAGCAAAAAAATATGTGGTATATGAAATGGGTTATCAAGCTTTAAGCAAATTTATTGTTGGTTCGAAAGATTATCCCGCTTTTCCTGAACAGCAAAAAGTCAAAAGCTATATTCCACGGCTTGGTGATTTAATTGATTCTGTTCAACGCCATATCAAAATCAATAAGCTAAAACAGTGTTTTTATGATATTGAAATCAAATCATCAGAAAAAGGCGACGATATCACGCATCCAAAACCCGAAAAATTTGCAGATTTGGTTGTTGCCATTATCCGAAAAAAAAGGATAGCAAATTATACCATTATTCAGTCTTTTGACAAAAGAGCCCTTCAGGTGGTTCACCAAAAATATCCTGATATCAAACTTTCTTACCTGGCCAACAACGATAAAAGCTATGAAGAACATATCCATGATTTAGGTTTTAAGCCTTTCATCATAGGTTCTTCGTATAAAGGTTTCAATCCTGCTATCATCGCGAAAGCACATGCAGATGGTGTGAAAGTTTTAACTGCTACGGTAAATACTAAGGCAGAAATTGAAAAACTTAAAAAACTTAAAATAGATGGAATCATGACTGATTACCCAAACCTTTTTTAATAATTATAAAATCGATATGAAATTTAAAATAGCAGTTACATTATTTTGCGCAGCAAGTATGTCTGCGTCAGTTTCCTTTGCACAACAAACGAAATTCCCAGCCTTCAGTGCGGAGGCGCATCGAGGAGGCAGAGGGCTTTATCCGGAAAATACCATTACGGCGATGTTGCAAACTATGAAAATTGATGGAATCACGACATTGGAAATGGACACGCACATCACTAAAGATGGAAAGGTGGTGGTTACCCATGATGATTATTTAAGTCCTGCTTTTATGCTTACGCCAGATGGCAAAGAAATTCCTGCCACCGACGCAAAAAAATATCCGGTTTTTGGTATGGATTATAACGATTTGAAAGCATTTGATTTGGGAAGCAAGTATTTCGATTCATTTCCAAAACAACAGAAATCTAAACAATACATTCCGTTGCTTGCAACGTTAATCGATTCAGTACAGGCTGAAATTAAGAAGGCTAAGCACAAACAATTTTTTTATAATATCGAAACTAAATGCAGCGAAAAAGGAGATGGTATTACGAATCCTGAACCTGAAGTTTTTGTTAAATTATTAATGGATGTAATCGAGAAAAAGAAGATTACGCCTTTTGTGGTTATTCAGTCATTTGATAAAAGGACAATTCAAATCATCAATAAAAAATATCCTAAAGTAAAAACATCGTTTCTGGTAGCCAACAAAAAGTCATACGAAGAAAACATTGCTGATTTAGGTTATAAACCATTTATTCTAAGTCCGGTTTGGCAAATGGTAACGGAAGAATTGGTTAACAAAGCACATGCCGATGGCGTGAAGGTGATTCCCTGGACCGCAAACAGTGCTGAAGAGATCAGGAAGCTCAGGGCGCTGAAAGTCGATGGAATTATTTCTGATTACCCAGATGTTTTAGTTCAAACGAAGTAGTATTTTAGTTTTCCAAAATCAATCACTATGAAAAGAAATCTTTATAAGCACCTAATTGTCGCAGTTGTATGTTTGCTTCTAAATTTGGGTTACGCATCAGCTCAAACGGTAAAGTGGGATAGCACTTATCGACCTGGTAAGTACGTTGAAATTGTAAATAAATTTAAAGCAGATCCCATATCCAAAAAGAACTTTGTGTTTTTGGGCAATAGCATTACTGCCGGAACTGACTGGGCAAAATTATTAGCTCTCCCGCAGGCAAAAAATCGTGGTATTTCAGGTGACATTACTTTTGGCGTATTGGAGCGGTTGCAGGAGATCATTGATGGAAAGCCGGAGAAGGTTTTTATCCTTATTGGTATTAACGATATCTCAAGAAATATTCCTGATAGTGTGATTTTAAGAAATTATAAAACCATGATTTCGAGAATTCGCAAGGGCTCAAAGAAAACTCAAATTTACTTTAACACGCTTTTACCGGTTAACAGTTCTTTCGGTAAGTTTAAAAATCATTATAATAAAGATGAGCACATTTTATGGTTGAATGATGAGATTAAAAAATTCACTGCTAAAAATGTTACCGTTATTGATTTGTATTCAAACTTTATTGATCAGGATAAACATCTTCGTGCTGAATTAACAAAGGATGGACTTCATCTGATTCCGGAAGGCTATAAAGTTTGGGCTGATTTTTTAAATAAAACAGGCTACTTAAAATAACAGTTTTTCTAAAATCCTATGGCATAAAAAAAGCAGTGTGTACGT
>NZ_AJLG01000288.1 GCF_000258495.1 Pedobacter agri PB92 | reverse complement strand
TAGCTAACTGAAGACAAGTACAAGAAAATTAGTACCTTTAATTAATAAAAATAAAAAGGAGGATAGTAAATCCTCCTTTTTATTTTTATGCCGGAATTTTTCTAGGATTTTCCCTTTCCCAAAACCGGTGCAAGGCAATCATTTCTTTAAAGATACTGCTCAATTCATCAGCCTGACCTGAAACTAAAAGGCCTTCTCTTAAAACAGTTTCCTTCGAATATTCTGCCGGAAGTTTTTTATAGAAATAAGTTGATTCCAAAACTTGTAATGCCTGTTCATCTGCTGCAATAGCTTTGCAATGTTTAAATGCTTCATTTAAGAAATGAATGGCATTGGCTTCAGCTTCTAAAGTAGCTACTGAATTTGTTCCGCCAGGCACATAAACCGAATCGTATAATACCGAAGCCGCGGTAAGGAAACTTTCATCAGGAACAATTTCCTGATCTTCCTGCGAGATAATTTTGCCCAGTTTAGGCGAGATGATGTGCACCACGGCCCCTGCTGCTACAAGCGCATCTTTAACTGTACTTAATGAAGCTCCATCTACCCCATCTGCAGCAAGAATAGCCACCTTACGGGTTTTAATGGTATCTTTTATTGTTCCAGCCATACTTAATGCCGCTGAAGCCGCCAGACTGCCTTCAGGATTTAGGGAAGCATAATCTGCAGGATCTCCATCAGCCGGAATACTGCTATTCAATGATTCAAGCGCAATATCTGGTACATGTAAACCCAATGCAAATGCTACAGCACCTGCGAGGCCTTTATCAATCTGGGCAAGCACTGCCAGCATTCTTTCGCGAATTTCTACTGCTTTTACTTTTCCCAGTTCGAAACTTAATGCATCGATGATGTGGTTCTGTTCAGGATCACTTTGTGAATTGAAAAATAACCTCGCCTGTGAAAAGTGATCAAAGAAACTTCTGCTTCTGGCTCTGATTTTCCTGGCATCAATGCGTTCATTATAACTTACAAACCCACCATCTGCAGCTTTTACCTGTTGTGGATCGTTTGCTGCCAGACCATTTGGCCCATAACTGGTTTTTCCTCTGTTAATAGTTTGTCGCATATAACCATCACGCTGATTATTGTGCACAGGAACCACTGGCCGGTTTATCGGAATTTCATGAAAATTCGGGCCGCCTAAACGGATTAACTGTGTATCGGTATATGAAAATAAACGTCCTTGCAACAATGGATCATTTGTAAAATCAATACCTGGAACCACATGCCCAACATGAAAGGCTACCTGCTCTGTTTCAGCAAAGAAATTATCAGGATTTCTATTCAGGGTCATCTTGCCAATGCGTTGCACAGGTACAAGTTCTTCGGGAATGAGTTTTGTCGGGTCGAGAATGTCGAATTCAAATTTAAATTCATCCTCTTCAGGAATAATTTGCACCCCTAATTCCCATTCGGGAAAAGCACCGGCTTCAATGGCATCCCAAAGATCGCGTCGGTGAAAATCAGGATCTTTACCTGAAATATTTTGTGCTTCATCCCAGGCAACCGCGTGTACGCCCAATAAAGGTTTCCAGTGAAATTTAACAAAATTGGAAACACCTTGAGCATTGACAAAACGGAAAGTATGGACGCCGAACCCTTCCATCATGCGGTAACTTCTCGGTAAAGCCCGATCGCTCATTGCCCACATGATCATGTGTGCCGATTCAGGAAGGTGGGAAATAAAATCCCAAAAAAGTGTCATGTGCTGAAGCTGCCTGAGGCATCTCATTATCTGGTTCCGGTTTTACCGCGTGAATCAAATCCGGGAATTTCACAGCATCCTGAATAAAAAATACAGGAACGTTATTGCCTACCAAATCGAAATTTCCTTCCTGCGTATAAAACTTTACAGCAAATCCACGCACATCACGGGCAAGATCTGTCGATCCACGGGAGCCAGCAACGGTAGAAAAACGGACAAATACAGGTGTTTCCTGACCAGGATCAGTTAAAAAAGCAGCACGGGTTAATGCCGATTGGTCTTCATAAACTTTAAAAACCCCGTGGGCTGCTGAACCTCTGGCATGTACAATGCGTTCTGGAATTCTTTCATGATCAAAATGGGTAATTTTTTCACGCAAAATAAAATCTTCCAGAAGTGTTGCCCCCCTTTCTCCTGCTTTGAGTGAATTCTGATCATCATTAATTTTTACACCATGATTGGTTGTCAGTGATTCGCCGGTTGAATCGGCGATGAATGACTCCAGTTTTTTTGTTTTATCGTTCTCTTGTTGTGAGGGCTCAGGCGATTGCTGAGTGTTTTTCTTTACCATAATATCTCGGTTATGCTTCTTCAGCAGCTTTGTAATTAATATCGTTCTCTGCAATTTCTGTTAGCTTTAAATCAGCTTGTTTTTCTTCATTTAAAGTTTGTTCAAGCAATGAAGCCACCTCATCAAGCCCTAATGTAATCGCCAATTGATGCAGACCTCCATAACTCGCAATCTCATAATGTTCTACTTTTTGTGAAGCCAGCACAATTCCAACATCACGTGTAGCTGTTCCAGCCTCTGTTTCTTCAACAATGCCTTCAGCTTCTTTAGTTAAGCCTTCCATAGCATCGCATTTTTTGGCAATTGCCTTTTCATCCAGCAATTCGAAAACCTGCTCTAACCTTGTTACATGTGTTTTAGTTTCTTCCAAATGAGATGTGATGGCCTTTTTTAGGTTTGCGGATGTCGCTGCTGAAATCATTTTAGGAAGAGATTTAACCAAATGGTTCTCCGCCCAAAATAAATCTGCAATGGAATCTTTGAAAAGTGCTGTAAGTGCCGGAGAATCCTGCACAGTGGTTTTGGAAGCAAATTTTGGATCGCTACCAGTATCTTTTTTAGCCATGGTATGTTTTATTAGGTATGTTCACCTAACAACCCTAAATTGGAAACATAAGTTTTGTTTATTATTGGTTCGATAACTTATAATAATATATTTTATTTATTATCAGATATTTGAAACCATAACCTAAACAAATAATTAACATCGCCACCAGCCGGAAATACTGGATTGATAGTTGCGAAGTCTGGAAACCCCAACAAACTAAATTGAGAGATTAATAATATCGTTAAGCACAATTATTGTCAGTCTGCATCGAGTCAAAGACCAGCTCAATGTTGACAACTAGAATAATCTGTTTGTCAGATACGCCACTATTGAGTTTTCTTTTCGTCATTACGATCCCGATTCTTCATCGGGAGAAGCAATCTCATTTGTAAAAAATAAGATTGCCACGGTCCTGAAATACGCCCTCGCTATGAACGACTGCCCTAAACATCATTCCTGTTAGCATTTAACGTTTTATTTTCGTCATTGCGATCCCGATTCTTCATCGGGAGAAGCAATCTCATTTGTAAAAAATAAGATTGCCACTGTCATAAAATACGCCCTCGCAATGAACGACTGTCCTAAACATCATTCCTGTTAGCATTAACGTTTTATTTTCGTCATTGCGATCCCGATTCTTCAGTCGGGA
>NZ_AJLG01000287.1 GCF_000258495.1 Pedobacter agri PB92 | reverse complement strand
ACGTACACACTATGGTAATTGCCCAGGCCAGTTTAAATGGGTATTGGGAAAAAGACCCGGTATTTACTTCTTCAATTTTGTTTTCCTGCTGATCGAGATTGTATTTAAGGTTTTGCCATTCTTCCCGCTCTACTTCAAAATGTGCAGAATCATCTAAAAACTGAACACTTACCCGATCATTTGCGATGCTAACAATCTTCGCAGCCTTTCCGTTATAGTATTGTTTTTTGCCTGATGAGTCATTTTTGATAAACATCACCTGGGCGCCAACTTTAAGTTGCAAAACTTCATCTACAGGGTAAGCATCTTTTGGAAAATCGCCAGTTACCTTGGCCGTGAAAGCGTGGAGGTCACCATCCAGTTTGTCCAGACAATCCTGATTAATTTGTGTGACCAGATTATTGTGTGTTGTTAATGTGATGTATTCATCTTTCCAAACCTCATTTAAGCTGGGATCAAAATGCTCATTCAATTTCGCGAGCAATTCAGGAGTTAAGTTGTTTTCTCTGATCCGGTTTAAAATATCCAGAAACAATGGATCCGACTGTCGGAAAACCTTTTTCAGTTCAAAAGTGATAAGCGAGATCGATTTTAGAATATGGCTATCAAAAAATAGGGACTTAAGTAGTATGTTTTTAAAATATGCCAGGCATCATGGGCGATAGGTGAGAGCTGATACAAATCACCAATCATCAACACCTGTACGCCGCCAAAAGGCATGCTGGAGCCTTTTACTTTTTTCAATGATTGGTCAATGAAATCGAGCATATCAGCCCTTACCATACTAATTTCGTCAATAATCAGTAATTCAAGGCATTTCAAAAGCTTGGTTTTTTCTTCGTTATATTTTACTTCCTTAAACTGTTGATCGCCGGCAACCGGAATAATTGGACCAAATGGCATTTGGAAAAACGAATGAATGGTAACTCCACTTGCATTAATGGCTGCTACAGCCGTAGGCGCAATCACAGCAAAGTTTTTTTGCGTAGTTTCTTTAATTTTCCTTAATAAAGTTGTTTTTCCTGTTCCAGCTTTACCTGTTAAAAAAATTGGTTGATTGGTAAATTTAATGAAGTCGTGAATAAGTTGATTATCTTGATCGGTATGGCTTGTCGGGTTCATCTTTGTTCAGCGAAATCTTTCTTTAAAAATCGTTATCTTTTGTACAAAGATGCGCAGAATGCGTTTAAACATTGCGCAAAATAGAGTGTGATTTATACACATTTTATACAATCCCTAATTGCAGGATGAATGGATCGTCTATCCCGAGGGTTAAATGACTGTAATTTCCACATTTAATATACAATTAATAGAAAATGGCAGGTCTTTTATTGAGTAATTGATGCCTTTCATATCGATAGTTGAATGGAATCAAACGGATGATTTTGATTAGCTAAAGCGAGATTAATGTAAAATTTATCTCTTTTTTATTTTATGTTATTTCGAGATTATTTTTATTGTTCTGGTAATCAGTATGTTTAAAAATACGGGTTCCTTCACTAAAAAAAATATCGATCTTTATTTTTGTTTGCTAATTATATTAGTATAAATTTGTTTGATTCGCGATATGCGAAACATTAAATAATTAAGCAGGAAAGCTTTTTTAAGGCTTTCAAATGAAGAGGAGTGATATGACTGTTACAGTTTTAGCGATATTGGAAACGGATTTTAAACCAGATCTTTCTTTAGGTAAAATCATGAACGAAAGATTGAAGGTTGCCGCTGAAGATTTAAGAGATATACATTTACAGGCACTGGAAACTGTTGGGCAGCGTACCGATGATGTAGTGGTTTACATAAGTTATAATCCAAAATATAAAATTCGTTGGCGTATTGTTAATGATGTGCCTAATGACGTGGAAGGTTTTGTTGCCAAAACCTGTGGTGATTTAGGTTACATTGAATGGAAAACCGCTGTAATGAACATTTTTAAGGGGAACGAATAGACACAGGTCCATATGCAATATGCGTTGTTAAATGGAGAGCGTAAGGAAGCGGTTAAGGGTGAAACTGGAATTTGTGTTGGCTGCAAGCAGAAAGTTATTGCAAAATGTGGCGCAGTTAAGATTCACCATTGGGCACATGTTTCACTCAGTCAATGTGATTCCTGGTGGGAGAGCGAAACTTTATGGCATCGTGAATGGAAAGAAGGCTTTGCGCCAGAATTTCGTGAGGTTAGTTTCTATGATCAAACAAGGCAAGAATTCCACCGGGCAGATATACATACAAGCAACGGCATCACCATTGAACTTCAAAATTCTGCAATTAATACAGATGAACTCCAGTCGAGAGAACGCTTTTACCCAAAACTGATTTGGATTGTAAATGGATTGAAGTTTAAAAGCTTTAAAGTCGTAAAATCTATTCCAAATCCACTTGATCCTTTGTTGCAGCATTATGAATTCTGTGTTTCAGAACACCTTTCTTTGATGCGTACAAAAGATATTTTGACAGAAAAATCTCACCCCGAAATACTTACCTTTTACCACGAAGAGTTAAAAGATATCCCGTTTTCTACAGCATTTTATTCTTTTAGCTGGAGAAATCCACATCAATCCTGGTTAAACGCATCATGCCCGATTTTTATTGATTTAGGAGGCCTTTTTTTATACCGTCTGAGAAAGAGACATCAAATTTCTTCAAATTACAGTTATTTACAGCTTGTAAGTAAAAAGGATTTCATGAAGAAATATAGTGGTCGCTAAACTGCATTTTTAATTCAATTCCTTTTCTGTATTTGTAAGTGAATTCAAGCTTCCTTTACAGGCATCGATATGTTTTCGTTATAATTTTGTTGCATAATAAATTCCACTGTTTTGGTGCTTATTAAACATATTTGATGATATTTAGGAATGAAAAAAAATTGCTTTAGTTACCTTTCTGTTGTCAATATTTACTCTTCAAAAATCTATGGCCCAAACCCCAGCAATATTAAACCACATCGCCGTGTATGTTGTCGACCTAAATAAATCAACCTTGTTTTATCAAAGTGTATTTAGCCTAAAAATTATCCCTGAGCCATTTAAGGATGGGAAACATACCTGGTTTACCTTAGGGAAGGCAGGCGCACTTCACCTAATTGAGGGCGCAAAAAGCAATCAAACCTTTGATAGAAATGATCATTTGTGTTTTAGTGTTCCATCTATTGATGAATTTATCAAGCTTCTGAAAAGCAAAAATATTCAATTTGAAGACTGGGCCGGTAAAGCAGGCGCTATAAATTTACGTGTAGATGGGGTGAAGCAAATATACTTCAAAGATCCTGATGGACACTGGCTGGAAGTAAATGATGCGAAACAGTAAAATCAGATGCTATTTATATTCAAAACTATTCCTCATATGAAAAAAAATATACTCATCGCATTATTGCTAATTGGCTCAAATGTTTTTGCACAAACTGAAAAAGCTGAAACTGATTTTAAAGCTGTAATGCAAAAGTACAATGCCGTAGGGGCCTCAGTTGCAGTTGTTAAAAAAGGAAAAATCGTTTACACGCATTCATTTGGTTTAAAAGATTTGGAAAACAAAACTGAGTTATCTGATCGGGATATTTTTAGAATTGCATCTATTTCAAAGTCGTTTTCTGCAACTTCGATTATGC
>NZ_AJLG01000286.1 GCF_000258495.1 Pedobacter agri PB92 | reverse complement strand
GATATTACAGCTAAGATGTCAGTTATGTTATATGGCTTACTAATAAATCCAGCCGTAACAAATGACTTTGAAGCCTCATCAAATTTTCCTACTGGTCTGAGATAGTATGGTCTTCCTTTAAAAAGTCAATTTGTTCTTCGCCTATTACTTAGTGGAATTCCGTAATAGTCTCCAAGCATAACATCAGCAAAGGTAATGTCGGGTTCGACTTTAAAATCGTCTAGAAGAAAATCTTACCCAGTTGAAGGCCCTGTGACCATATGGGATTCATTCTCGAGAATTAATCTGAGGACTTTTAAATTAGATTTACCGTCCTGGACAATTAGGGATAATTGCGGGGATAGATAAGGGAATAAAATAAAAATCTCTTGTTTCATTTTTCGGATATGCGTTTACTTTTTCTAAGTGAAGGTTGTCAATTGGAAAGTAAATTTAACTAGATAAACCAAACCCAATTGACACCTTCGAGCCAAAAATATTTTTCTCGCTAAAACGTGTTGATCAATAGCTTACAAATAGTTAAAGATTGGTGAAATGGCGTCAAATAAATCGGCTTGTCCACTTAAAAAGGGAAAAAGCTGAAGATTAGAAATCGAGAACGTCAAACGTTCTATAAAAGTGCGAACGATTTGGTGCGATAAAACAGATTAGCTGGTCCGAAGAATTTGAGATGATACGAATGACTAGCACGCTGCCTAAGCTCATGTTCTGCTGTCAATTTCTTGTACCGAACTGTTGTCCTGTTCTACCTCAACCTCTTTAATGGTTACCGCGTAATGATTGGGATGAATCTCTGACCCATAAGCAATTGCATAAGCCTTTGTAAACTCCGCGCCAAAATATAATATGATAGAGGAATAATACGTCCAGAGTAATAATATAATAAGGGAACCAGCTGCCCCATACGTGCCACCAATATCACTTTTGGAGATATATACAGATATGGCAAATTTTCCGATCATAAATAGGACGGCGGTTACCAATGCCCCGGAGATTACATCCTTCCATTTGATATTAGCATCTGGAAGGACTTTGAATATTACCCCAAAGATTGAGGAAATCACTATCAGGGTTATTCCCGTGTTCAGGATATAAAAAAAAATTACGGATACGTCTTCAAACCGGGTCTGCAGCCTGTCACTGAAACCATCTAAAACAGCTGTTACGGCAAGGGATACCAATAACAAAAAACCTAGTGAAATGATCACCGAAAAGGAGAGGAACCGGTTTTGTAGCATCTTTAGCCAGCCTCTTTTGGGTTTGGGTTTTATTCCCCATATGGTATTGATCGAATCCTGAATGTCTGCAAAAATACTTGTGGCTCCGATAAGCAGGGTCCCGAGGCCAATAATAAATGCAATGCTCCCCTTGTCTCCAATCCCAGCGCTCTTGATCATTTCCTGGAGTTGCATAGCAGTTTCAGATCCCAAAAACCCCTTTAACTGATCAAATATCTTTCCCTGAGCAGCCTCTTTTTCCATGAATATAGCGCATAACGCGATAATTACCACCAGTAATGGACCCATTGAAAAAACCGTATAGTATGCCAACGATCCACTCATTTTAGTGATTTTATGATCTCCAAAACCTGTAAAGGAAACTTTTAACACCCCCAAGATTCCTTTTATGCTCAGTTTTCCGTGTTTACCAATATCCGCTTTGGAATTGTTTTTATCATGAGCAATATCATTGTGGCTAAGGAAGGTAGGTTGTAAAGGCGATTGGGTTGGGCTTGGACTGACGATCTTAGTTAGCGGAACGGTGTTTTTTGGCTGTAGCGCATTTTTAATGAGGTATCGTGCCGAAAGGGATATAAGCCATCGGTTGATAAATCCTGCTTTTCTCAGAACTGTGTTTCGTAGCATAGATGCGGCAAGGTCTGGCAAAAGTTTTCTTCGAGGATCTTTTATCTGTTCGAGCCTTTTATCAACCCCGGTCTTCAGGATCGTCTTTGTAAATTCTATCGGACGTTTTTCCACCAGGTTTCGTCCAGCTGACTTAATTTTAGCTTCTCCTAAAAAAATATTTTTTTCAAGTTCAGCATTGTAGGTCTCCAGAGCCTGTAAACTGTCTATGTTTTTATTTTTTGCGCTCATCATCCAGGTATTTGTGCAGGAGTTTTCGAATAGAAATATTAATTAACATTCTTTCAATAAAAGATATTCTTTTGGAAAATACACCGATAGCGATGATCAAATACAGCATAGTCAGACTACCAAAGCCCGCTGGATAGCTATTAAGTAGATCTGAAAAGAAAAAACCCAAAGTTACTGTTCCAAACAAAAAAGCCAGTAAAATACATATTGACATAATGATATTTGTGATTAGATTGGCCGCCAACTTTGAAACAAATATGAGTGAACGGTACTTTAAAAGTTCCAGCCGCTGCTCGATGTTTACTCGAGCAGCTTTCAAAATGTCTAATATTTCATCAAATAAACCTGTCATAAGTTAAAATTAAGCTTCAGCCGTTTTCTCAAAAACTTCCTCTGTTTCCTCTTCTTTCACTCCGAAAATTTGTCTTTTACTTTTTCTTCTTCTTCTCTGAAGGCAGTAGGCCTCTCAATTCCATGCATGGCGCTGTCTATGATCCGATCTTTAAGTCATCCAATGCACGAGACAATCGATCCTGTGTTTCTCCGCCTTTATATGGCGCAAACAAAACTCCAGTCGAGGCGCCCACTGTAAACCCTGCGATCAGTGCTGCCACTAATAGACTTGAAAATCAGATTCTTTCTTCTGCGCTGCTGTCCATTCTGATTCGTGGAGGAGAGGTCACCTTTCGGGCTAACCGGGATATGAACAGCAAATCTGGTACTGTATTTAGAGTAAGATCATAATGGCACACGAAATTATTTGTTGTGGTAATCATGTCCCCAGTTTTTCAACGAATAATGCCAGCGGGTATCTGATAGTTCCCCTTCTGGCTTTTGGGCCAGGTGTCTTTTGATATATCCATTTACCTTTTGCATATGCTTATAATCACTGTCTGTAAGTTCTGACTTTTTCTTAGTTAAAATCTTTATAATTTTCTCCCCCGACTTATGCCCGATGCTTTCTCCGTCACCGCTGTCCCAGCCAACTGATTTGGATTCCGCTGTCTTGAGCCAGTGTCCAAGCGCTCCAACACTCATATTGACCAGATCGTTGAATTCGGCATATTCTGCTTGCATTTCCTGCTTTTCCATAAATAGTCTTTATCATAAAACCCTCCACCTCAAGAAAAGGTTTGTAACTTTCCGTATTATCTGTAAATCCCATGGGGGAGTTAAACGCTAACAATTGATTCAACATGTACAAAAGAGTGAACATTAATAGCTTCGCCTGCATTAAAGGATGATATCATTCTGATCGGCTCAAAGTGTTTACATGTTATAGATGCTTACAATGCTATTGATGGATTATTTTCTGCATATGCGAGGTGCCTCGATAAGGCGATGCGTACGGGTGAGGAAGTGATGAAGGAAAGAATTGATGGACATAGGACATCTTATTTAAATTGCAATAACTTTTCAGTTATCTTGAAATGGGAGTCTAAGCTGTTTTTCAAAACCAATGAACTTGAAGATTGTTATGATGTAAACCTTTAAAAATAAGTATTATGGCAAGAGGAACAAAAGTGGAACGTAACTCAGTATCTGATCAGGACCATG
>NZ_AJLG01000285.1 GCF_000258495.1 Pedobacter agri PB92 | reverse complement strand
ACGTACACACTAAAATCATTAACAACTATAAAACGCTAAAAAATGAAAGCTTTAACTTTTTTATTTTGCCTGGCCTGGCTACCCCTGACCCTGAGCGCTCAGGTGGCCATCCATGATCAGGCCATCATCAATCAGCAGGAACGTATGGTGTTTAAATCCTGGGACGCTGATAAATTTACACCAAAACCCGGATTTTTAGGACTCAATCCCATGTACTGGATGACCTGGGGACTCCATCCCAATTATCCTGATACTGACATTCGCCCCCTGAGCCCCACCGGGCCGCAAACGCTTCGGCTTGGACTGATTGCGGCAATGAGATCTTCAGCAGATGCCTATAAGCTTCATGCCGATACGATCCGCAATACCGCGCTATCCAGCTATGCCGCTTATTCCGCTGAGTTATCAGCTGCTGATCCTTTATGGCAGATTTATTACCGTTCAGCGCTATCCCCACTGGATGATTTACCGAAAATCCCTTTAGGTTCATTGACATCCGCGCAAAGAAAATACTTAAGCGAAACAGGCATGATTTCCTGGTATACCCAGCAGCATCAGGCGTTAGCCGAGCGGCTTCACCTGGCCAGGACAACCCATATGGAAAGAGGATCAAGAATTCTTTTATACCACAGGTTACTTCTAGAATACCGCAAATTGCAGGCTGCATGGGAAGATAAAATTCGGAGAAGCAAAACTTACCTGCGTCTTTCTTTACAAAGAGAAAAGATCAAGGAAAGGTCCAAGGGCTTTAAAGATCAGAGTTTAAATGATATAGAGATCGCAGATAAAGTACTCAAAAACTCAAAGTTATGAATACCGGATATTTTGTATTTTCTTCACTCGCTAAAGTAAATGCTTTGGCGGCTGATGTGCCAGACTCGTTTAAAGAAACCTTTAATTTTCTCCAGGGGAACGGCGTGTATGAGGAGGGAATGATGCATTTTTTAAAAACCATGAAGCAGGCTATATGGAGTCATTATGATGTGTTTTTAGCAGACGCGCAGGCCCTGAGCGCAATATTTATGCTCATTTTTTTCGCTGCGAGAAGTTACGGGATGATTTCCGGGGATAAGCGGCTGGAAATTATGCCCCTGCTGCGCCCATTCGGGCTGGTCATGGTAATTCTCTGGTGGCCAGCTTTTACCAAAGTGCTTGCCTATCCGGGGGAACTGATCGAAAACAGAACCGAAGAACTTTTTGACGGAAGCCAGACGCACATCAATGACCTGCGCATGCAAAGGGCAAAGCTCATGGTCGATGTTGCCGATGAACTCTTTAAGCTTCAGGCGAGCACCGAAGTGGCCAAAACCGAGGCGGATACCTGGTATGAAAATGCCTGGGAATCAGTAAAAAGTTCAGTTAAAGAAGGTTTTGCTGAAGTCTGGAACCCGGTCGTAGAGATGCGGAACCGGCTTCAGATTAGTCTTCAGCTTCTGGCCAGTTCGCTACTGGAAACCCTTGCTATCTGGGTGCTGCGAATTAGTGTATATGTGATTTTTATTGTACAGATTATCTTTTCCACCATCTTAATTATCCTGGGACCCTTCTCTGTAGCGGCCAGCATTTTGCCCTGGTATCAAAGATCTTTTACCGAATGGATTGCCCGGTTTATATCGGTAAGTTTATATTCAGGTATTGCATATCTTGTGATGTATGTAGCCTCGCTCTTTCAGCAGTATGCGCTGGAAGCGGAGATTTCCAGATACACCGAGCTGCTCAGCGGGGATGGAGAAAGTATTGAAAAATTAAGCTGGTTTGCCGCAAACGGGGTACTCTCTTTCGGGGTTGTCATCATAACCTTTATTATCGGCGCACTCACCATGTTTACCGTTCCGAGCATATCCACCTGGATTGTAAGTACTTCGGGCGTAAGTTCCGCAGCGAGCGCAATGGGAAGCGGGGCATCCAGAATGAGTCACATGGCTACGGCCGCAATCTCGGGAGGATAACCAAGATGATCGTCAAAAACATTGAGGCCAAGGTACGCCTGGCTACATTTTTATCTGCTATGAGCTTTGTTTTAGCTTTAGCCATCTCTTTGGCAGTTTCCTATTTTGCTTACCGGCAGGTTTCTGATTCCAGAAAATCCATTTATGTGCTTCAGGATGGCGTCAATCCCATGCTGGCGAAAAGAACTGATATTGAACTCAACAGGGGCGCGGAGTACAGGGCGCATATCGCCAGATTTCATACCCTTTTTTTCTCGCTCATTCCTGATGAGCGCTTTATCGAGTCTCAGATGCGTGAGGCGATGTACCTGATTGATGAAAGCGGTGCCCAGCAGTATAATAACTTAAAAGAGCGGAATTTTTTCAGTGCCGTGCTTTCTTCTTCTGCAGTACTCACCATCCGTATGGATTCGATTTCTCTGGATGAAAAGCGGGGTTACTTCCGGTATTACGCCACTCAGCGGATTGACCGGAAAAGTGCAGTGACCCTCAGATCGCTCATCACCGAGGGACGCCTTCGCGACCTGCCTGCACGCTCAGAACATAATCCCCATGCAGTATTGATCACCGCCTGGAAAACCCTTGAAAACCAGGACCGTTCTACGGTTGAAAAAAATCCACTTTAATCCGATAAGCAATGAACAAACCAAAAATTTATCTGGCTGCTGCCCGGACGGGCTTTGCCATGTTTTTTTTCCGGGCAATCTCCTTTCTGAAATCACATAGTGAATCCCACCCCAAGGTTTTTTTCTCGGCAATGGTGCTCACGATGGCCTTCTCGGCGCTGGTGAGCTTCACTGTACTTCGCCAGCCGCCTTCTGCTAAACCAATGATTAATATGGCTGAAACTGCGCCCGGGCTTAAACTGCCGGCGGGTCCTGCAGCTCTGCTTGAAGTAGTGGCCTTGCAGGCAGAACTTAAAACCTTTTTAGATAAAAAAACACCAGATGCTCAAGATAGCTCAAGGATGGAGGAAATCTTGGACAGAATCCAGCAACTCCATTCAAAATTAAAACGGCCATGAATAAAATAGACTTTAAAAAGCCACGCTACGTCATCCCTTTGATATGTCTTCCATTCATCCTGCTTTTGTTTTATGTCTATCAGCGTAGCAGGTCAATTAATAAAGATACCCGCACGCCCGAGGCTGAATTGCAGACCGGCATTTCCGGGGTATCAGCGGAGGTCCGCGGTAAGGGAATTGAAGATAAGCTTGAAGCCTTTAAGCGCCGATACAAAAAAGGAGATGGATATACCGCCCTGGAAACTATTGATCTTGAAAAGAGTGATGAGCAAGAAATGACATCTGTTTATAATAACAAGGAAAAAAGAATGCTTGATTCCATTAGCGCCGCCCTGAAGTCCCGCAGAGATGCTTCTTTGGCACAGGGGTCCAATCTGGTTGCAACCAGGTCAATCTATCCAGATAGAGGTTCCAAGATTCAAAACAAAAGCTCTGCTCAAAAAGAACTTGAGGAAATATTATCGGCTTATCAGCGGTCAGTAAATAAAGAACCCACCAGGCCCGCTGATCCCATGACGCTATTTCGCGCGCAGATGGCCATTGTAGATAGCATGAACAAGGCCTCACTGGCGCCAATAAAATCAACTGAAAAATTAAAGACGCAAATAATCAATGGCCAGTTAAAAGAGACCCTCCGCCATTACAGGCCAGAAAGCAGCAATACTGGCCTGCAGATTCCCTGACGGTGCTTGCAAGGAGGGAATCTCCAGAGCTGATGCAGGCAATGATTGATCAATCGCTGAAGTGTGTACGT
>NZ_AJLG01000284.1 GCF_000258495.1 Pedobacter agri PB92 | reverse complement strand
TGATGATGACGTAAAAAGACAATGGTAAAAGACATAACCTTTAGCGTTTTTTGTAAAATATCAATCCGATAATCGGCTGTGCGTGAGCCACGCAAATGTATGAGCGAAGATTGTTTAAAGCATTCGTGTACATCATCGCCTGAAAGCGGGTAATCGACAACGAAGTGTGTCCAGTGTACCAATAACAAAATACCACCCTCATTTAAGCTATTCTCTAGCAGTTCTCTTGTCAGCAATAGATCTTTCATGGAAAGGTAATAACCCACTTCGCTCATTACGATTAGGTCAAAATCGCCTTCAGGGAAATCATTTGGAATGGCACCGAGCTGAAATTCTACATGAGGCGCACTTCCTAAACGTTGCCTCGCTTTTTCCAATGCTGTTGTGCTAATATCCATGGCGGTTAAATGGCTGCAAAGTGGCGCAAGCATGGCGGTAAAAACACCAATTGAACAACCAATTTCAAGTGCTTGATTGTATTTGCCAGGTGGAATGGCAGCTAGAGAACGTTCATATTTCTGTCTCTCATATTCACTTTTTTCGAAATTCCAGGGGTCTTCATTGTTATTATAAAGCGTCTCAAAATAATCTTCAGATAATGTAGAGGAAGGATTGATTTTTTTTCGTTTCCATAAAATACTCCTGACCTGTGGTAAAATTGGAAATCATTTCTGCAGTGAGGATGAAACCTGTCGGGTCGTCGTCAATCAGTCTGGTGGTTTGAGAGCTATGGGCAGCAATACAACTTTGTTTTAGTGTGCTGTATTGGTGAACATCAACAAATTTTAATTCATTATGATTTAATTTGGGAAGATCAGCTTGTTGAGCCAGTTCATAAAGCCAGATGGGGTATTCCCAAATTTTTGGACGTTGTGTTGTTCCTTTTTCAAGTGCAGCCATTAACATTTGCCAAGTGGCACGATGATCGCGATGTGGGTCGAGTTCATAAGGAACGAGGATCAGGTCTGGCTTAAATGCAGCCAAATCTTCTGCAAGCCTTGCAACCAGTATCTCGAAACCGTCTTCTCCTCTTGCCGGTAGCCCCGAATCGATTCCTTTATAAGGTATTATTACAGAGGTGTCTAATCCCATTAATTTAATGGCTTTATTTAATTCTTCCTCCCGAATTTGAGCGAGTTTCTCAGTAGGAAATTTTTTAGAATTTGGATGAGAACGACTGCCATCTGTTGTTAAAATAATTTTAAATTCAGTCCCCTGTTCTTTCAGGATTGAAATCAATCCTGTGCAAGCTAATGATTCATCATCAGGGTGAGGAACCAAAATCAAACAGCGTTTTACAAATTCCAGATCAGCAATATTTAATTGAACGGCTGATGCTTTAAAAGCTTCTTTATCAAATATTGGATTCATGTCCTGTTTGTTGCTTTTTAATAAAAAAATCTGCCACGTTTAGTCTCGTCGCATCAGGGGCAGGTTGTCGTAAATAAAAGGTGAGGTCACGAAAAATCCGTTCCATGTCGTAAGGAGCCATTAATCCCCGGGCGCCAATGCATTTATTGCTTTCGTCCATGATACGAAGGCAAATGTCTTCGATGGTTACACGTGTCATATTTGCAAAGGCGATAAGGTCTTGTTCGTGAGTTTTGTCATCAGCCCATTCATCATAATGTTGCCCAGCTTTTTCAAGCCATAGTCGTCCAGATACCAATTGCATCATAATATTTGATAAGCGAAGGCGCTGTATGGGGTCTTCAGTTCGGTTTAGCGATAGTAAATATTCAATTGTATTTTCTGCTATGGCTTCAGCGCCGCCCAAGTGAACTGCCGCAAATCGAATAGCGCCGCCACTGAAATAAGGTTGGTTTAAATAGATTCCAGGTCTCGAGATCAAGTCAGATTCGTCCAAAAGATAACCTGAAAAATCGACAGTATAACTGCCTGAAGCCTGCATCCCTAACGGTTTCCAACTATTTTTGTCGATATTTTGCTCGCTAATTCCTGACATATCAACAATTGCCATTTGCCAGCCTTTTCTATCGGTATAATCGATATTTCCTGTGATGAGTGCCCGATCTACTATGCCTACGCCAGAACAAAAGGTTTTGCTGCCGCTGATTTTAAACTGATCAGCTTCCGGATAAAACTGAATACCATTTTGTGCCTGTGTGTTCCAAACTCCGAAAAGATGACCTTGATCTTGAACACCCTGGTACCATTTCTTTTTTCTGTTGTGCATTGGCATAAAGATGAATGAGATAAAGGGTATTGATGTGACCTTCAAAAATTCGCCCTACAGAAAGATTAGCCTTGCCCACTGCCTTGAGCAGGTTAAGCAGTTCAGGCATGTTCGGTTGGTTAAAATCAAGGGCCTCGCCCGGAAGGACAATTTTTAGTGCACCACTTTCTTTAAGCCATTGAAATTCTTTTTTCAATCCTTCGGGATCATGCTCAGACCATATCGCCTGCGATTTTATTTTTTCTAAGGTATCTTCAAAATTAAGCAGATCAAAAGTCTGGTTTTTCGTTTGGGTAGGGGTTTCTATCATTAGGATGCTTGTTTCACGGGTTTGTTTTTTTGCCTAGCGTTTCCAGCAATTTCTCATAACTGTCAATCATTTTGTGGATGTCGAATCTGTTAGCTGATTGAGCAACAGCCAATCGATCAAGCTGGCTGGCAACAGGAATGGCATTTGCCAATGCATCGGTATCTGGAAATTCTACCAATACGCCACAGTGCTCATCAACCAATTCGGGCAGTGCGCCCATTTTAAAGCCAACAATCGGCGTTCCACAGACCATGGCTTCTGCTACCACTAAACCAAAGGGTTCCTGCCAGCAAGGCGTAATTAAACAAACCTTTGCCTGGCCAATTACATTATTGAGTTCCTGCTGATTTAATAAACCCAGTAGTTCAATATTTTTATCTAACAGCGGTGAGATCATGCGATCGAAATAACGCTGGTCAGCTATTCCTCCAGCTACTTTTAATTTAATGCCTGCCTTTTTGCAAGCTTCAATTGCTAAATGCAGTCCTTTATCAGGATGTATCCTGCCGAACCATATCGCGTATGATTCTTCGGATTCAGTAAGCCTTGGCTTCCAGTCATTTGTGACAATCCCATTCGGGATTACGGTACAATGATTCACAAGTTGCTGCCAGTTTTTGGCACTTTGCTGTGAAACGGTAGCGTAATTCATCACTGGATGACGTCTTTCAGCTTTTATGGCAAGTTCCAATTCATAAAATGGAGGCGTGTGCAACACCGTGAGCATAGGCGTTTTAATTGCGTTAGCCATTGTAATCGGGATATAGTGGAGGGAGTTGTTGAAAATAATATCTAAACCATAATCATCAACAGACATCATTAAATTTAAATAGGCATGATGTTCTGCGATATATTCTGAAGGCAGATCTTTTTTCTTTATTCTTACGCCGGTATGGGCATCATAATGATCGTCAGAAAGAATCGGTTCGAGCGGGAGATTTGGATCAGACTGGGAACTGGCAAATAATATCACTTCATGTCCACGTTGTGTGAGCAAGGTGGTAATTTGATGAGTAAAAACCTCCAGACCACCTGCGAAAGGGGCTTTGATAGGATGTTTCAAATGCGCAATGATGCCTATTTTCATAAATAATTTAAGCCTGAATAATTGGCTTTATATTATGACAATAAAAATCACGCTTCAGTTTTTTTATTAGTAAATATCCTTTTTTTGAAGTGATGTATGCTGGATAGGCTAATGATTGCGGCTTATTCACTTTCTGATAGCATAGAATAGTTGGAGATGCCCTCAGATCTTATGAAGTGTGTACGT
>NZ_AJLG01000283.1 GCF_000258495.1 Pedobacter agri PB92 | reverse complement strand
ACGTACACACTAACAAGCTGGAAAAAATAAGATTATGATTAAAGCCAGCGCCAGACATTGATCTTACTTCGCTACTCTCATCTTGATGCAAAGAAAATATCTCACCCTGAAAATACTCATGCTTTTCTTGTGATGCTTTTTCCATCTCGAGGTATTCAGCAACTGTAAAATGCCTTTTTTTGTATTCTACATTTGGTTCTTTTACAATTTCGTCCATGTACTAATTTACATAAATTTTAACAAACTCGTGTAAACTGCAAACGACAATTTGTTAACTCAATCAATGCACATTTCCGGCGAAAAAACCAATCAACGCCACACCAATGCCCAGTAACACCGCTACCATTTTTCGGGTATTAATTTTATGATCGGCACTCGATTCGAATAAAATCGTGGTAGAAATGTGTAGAAAAATACCAATTACAATACCCATAATTTTATTGAAATAGGCATCTATACCACCAATTGTCCCGTTACTTAGGCCAACGCTCACATAAAAACCAAGTGGCGCCATTGCGGCGAAGATGAGCAAATAGAAAACAATACTTCCCTTTTTATAGTGGTTTTGCATTAAGATGCTTGCCAGGGCAAATGCTGCAGGAATGTGGTGCAATGATATTCCAAAGATTAGTTCGTTATGCTGATCTTTAGCCAGCGGCATTCCTTCCAAAAATGCGTGTAAACATAAACTAATCATAATACCAAAGGGGAACACATGGCCATCATGATGTTTGTGTATATGTCCATGTTCTACACCTTCTGAAAATTGCTCTAAAAATATCTGAAGCAAAAAACCAATTAATATAAAAACCCCGATTTGCCATTTATCTGGTCCGCTATAAGCATCTGGAATTAAATGCAATACAGTGATGCCAAAAAGATAAGCACCGCTAAATGATAGAATCAGTTTTAGTAATTTCGATTTATCGCTTTTAACCAAAAAGATAGAAGAGCCTCCTAAAAAAGCGCAGAAAAAAAGTACGGCAAATTTCCAAGCTTCCATTAAAATTCAGGTTGTAGTTTTTTAAAAATTTGTGAGCAGATTAATCCAATAAAAGACCCCAGCAATGCACCTGTTGCAACATCTACAGGGTAATGTACACCTACGTAAACTTGTGCAAAGCTAACAATGGCTGCCCAAAAAATACCAATAGGTAAAATCGGTTTCCATCGACTGTAAAATAAACCAATCAAAAATACCGCAATGGCAAAATGATTGGTTGCATGTGCTGAAGGAAACTTAATCCACTGCCACAAGGCACACGATGGATAATATCATTGGCCAGGTTAAAATCATTACAAGGACGCACTCTTGAAACCAAGGGCTTAATTAATCTTGATGCAATTAAATCGCCCATAGCAAATGTAAAAAGCAGCATTGCAATAATATAGTAGCCTTGTTTTTTATACTGTTTAATGCAAAAAACAACAATAAAAAGGTACAGTGGCGACCAGAAAAAACGGTTACGCATTAAAGGCATCAGCCAATCGAAAAAGCCATTCGAAAGCCCACGGTGGATTTTCAAAAACAACTCAACATCAAATTGCTGTATGCTTTCCATCATGCTTTTTTGCAGATTAAAATTAAACGGTCTGAACTAGATTCATCGAAATCATCAAGTGCATAACTACCGAAAGATTTTTGGATCACCATACCAGCTTTTGTTAGCATCCTTTCAAAATCTTCAAATGAAAAAGCTTGAACGCGTTCTTCGAAATTGTATACTTTGCCCTGGTCGTCAAAATTTATCTTCTTTATAATTTTTCCATCAACCACGTTTTTAGTGATGTTAAAGGTAATCCCATCAAGTTCCTTTGCTTCACAGTGATTTAAATTTCTGATAATTTTTTCTGTATTGAAATAATCAACAACCAGGGTACCTTCGGCTTTCAAGCACTTCCTAAAAGTTTTTAGTGCATTTACGTGTTCTTTTTCGGTGTCGAAATAGCCAAAACTGGTGAAGAGATTTAGGGCAACATCGAAATAATTGATGTAAAAAAGTTTGCGCATATCATGCACCAGGAAATGTAACTTATTGTTTTCAAACTGCCTGGCATATTTTATACTTTGCTCTGATAAGTCGATCCCGGTAACATCAAAACCTTTTTTGTTCAGATAAATGGAATGCCTGCCCTTACCACAAGCAATATCGAGTATTTTTGAATCGGGTAGTGGATTGAGGTATTTGGTAAGGTTATCGATAAAAAATTCGGCTTCGGCATCGTTTCTTTGTTGATAAAGAATATGATAATATGGCGAATTAAACCAATACTGAAACCACTTGCGCTGCATAAAAAAGCATTTTGTTAACGAATTTGCAAACTTAGATAAAATTGGGATAAACAAAGTACATTAATTTCATAGATAAGCAATTTATAATTTGTCAATTCAGAGGGTTGATTTTATACTTTGGAAATTAACATTCGGTTTTTTATTGGGAGCTACAGCCCTGCCATTCGCTGTAGCCCTCGTAGAAAAAACTCGGGGCTGCCGCTGCTGTCATGTTTAGAAACAAGGGCTTGTTCTTAATCAATCGTCATTACTGGGTATGGAGCAATTTTAAAGCTTTGGGTTAAACACAATGACAAATCGGAATTAGATGATTGCCTCCTGCCTGACAGTGAAGGTAATTGTTTCGTTTACACTACAATTCTAGTTTCTATAAACCAGACTTAGTGAAAAACCCGCAATCCCGGTTTTTCATCTGGAGCGGATTTGAAACGAGGGCGGGACAGTTGAAACCGATGTAATACTGCAACTGCTTTATAAAAAATTAAAAATCAGTCACACGTTTGATTAAATACCAAACCTAATTTCTACAAAATATATCGTATAAATAGATATAAAAACAATGTAAATTAACCAACCAGGCCAGTCTAAAAATAGCTGCTATCTTGTTTTTTTTCTTATTTTTGAAGTCTAATAAAATACACAAAGTGACTTTAATAAAATCAATTTCAGGAATAAGAGGAACCATTGGTGGGCAGGCTGGAAATGGCTTAACACCCCTAGATATAGTAAAATTTACGGCAGCTTTCGGGAGCTGGGTAGTACAAAAAACAGGTAACAAAAGAATTGTTTTGGGTCGCGATGCACGTATTTCGGGCGAAATGGTGAATAATTTAGTGATCGGAACCTTACAGGGTTTGGGTATCGAAGTAATCGATTTAGGTTTATCAACTACGCCAACTGTAGAGGTTGCAGTACCTGATGAACAAGCCGGTGGTGGTATTATTTTAACAGCTAGCCACAACCCGAAACAATGGAACGCCTTGAAACTATTAAATGCAAACGGTGAATTTATTAGCGATTTAGATGGTAAGGAAGTTTTAGATATCGCTGAAAACGCAAGCTTCGAATTTGCTGATGTAGACAAGTTAGGTAAGGTTATTAAAAACGATACTTACCTGCAAAAACATATCGATAAAGTTTTAGCATTGCCTTTGGTAGATGTTGAAGCCATTAAAAAGGCTGATTTTAAAGTCGTGATCGATTGTGTAAATTCAACAGGTGGTATCTTTATTCCGGCTTTATTGAAAGCTTTAGGTGTAACCAGAGTGACAGAACTTTACTGTGAACCGGACGGTCATTTTCCGCATAACCCGGAACCACTTCCAGAAAATTTAACGGAAATTTCTAAAGAGGTACAAAAGCAAAATGCAGATTTAGGTATTGTGGTTGATCCGGATGTTGATCGTTTGTGTTTCGTAAACGAAGACGGAAGCATGTTCGGCGAAGAATATACCTTAGTTGCCGTTGCTGATTATGTGTTGAAAAACACTCCAGGACACACCGTTTCAAACTTATCATCAACACGTGCTTTACGCGATGTGACT
>NZ_AJLG01000282.1 GCF_000258495.1 Pedobacter agri PB92 | reverse complement strand
CTGGCGATGTTTCCAATAATTCTGCCCATGAATGAATCAACAATCGATACCGCAGAAATATCAATCAGTACGCCTTTTGAACTGGTTTTATTCACCATCTGTACCAGGTCAGCCTCTAAATCCAGCGCAAGCCTGTCATAAAGATCCACCTGAATGGTTACCAGTAAAAAGCTTCCCATCCTTAGAATAGGAATTTTATCCATATTTATTAAAGATTAGTTTTAGAAATTGCACTGCTTTTACGCACCTCAAGGCGAAGCACCCTGAACGCATAAGATAAGGCACTGGCCAATGATGCTTTAGTGATAATATTAGAAAGATCTATACCCAGGTGAACTACCGTTTGGGCAATTTCAGGTCGGATACCGCTAATAATACACTCTGCACCCATTAACCGCGTGGCACTAACGGTTTTAATCAAATGCTGGGCAACCAATGAATCTACTGCCGGTACACCTGAAATATCAAGGATGGCAATGCTCGATCCGGTTTCTACAATTTCCTGTAGCAGGTTTTCCATTACAATCTGGGTTCTCGAGCTATCAAGGGTACCAATAATCGGCAACGCCAGGATACCATCCCAAACACGGATAACAGGGGTAGAAATTTCGGCAATCTCATCAGTCTGTCTCAGAATCACTTCTTCCCTGCCCTTAATAAAGGTTTCAAAAAGTAACAATGCTCAGGTTATCCATCACCTTATTAATCTTCAAACTTTCTTCAAAAAGCTGTTTCGAATCCTGAATTTCCTGTTGCAATACTTCCAGTAAAGCCTCTTTTAAACTGTATACAAACCGGCCGGTCTCCCGTGGCGAAAAACC
The DNA here is from genome assembly GCF_000258495.1 of Pedobacter agri PB92. Lineage (GTDB taxonomy): Bacteria > Bacteroidota > Bacteroidia > Sphingobacteriales > Sphingobacteriaceae > Pedobacter > Pedobacter agri. The sequence continues at coordinate 3,130 of NZ_AJLG01000282.1, read as the reverse complement.
CTGACGAGCACGGGTAATGGCAATACCACCTAATATCTCGATCACAGGATCCCATCGGTCTGTGTTAAAATCAATAAGATCATCTTCTGCAAGGTTTGCAACTAAAGCCGAAATCAACTCTTCCGACTGGCCGCGAAGCTCTTCATTACTGATAAGATCTTCTCTTAAACCATCATCCGACAGTTGGTTTTTCATCCAGCTTTCAAGGATGTTCTTTTTTTGTGTTTGTAACAATTTCAGCGTATTAAATGACATTTTTTAGGGTGACTTAAGGTTTTAAACTTGACATTCCAGACTGGATTTTAAGGTTGGAAAGTTAAGAATTTCTTTCGTATTCTGAAGCCTTATTTTTAGCAGGCAAAAGATAGCGGAGAAAACAGGTTGGCCGCAGAAGCTTGGGCAGCTAAGTGCTTTATTCAAGGTTGGCGAATATTGATAAGTGTGTGAAGTAAATTACATTGATGAGGAGCAACAACCAGCCTTTGGAATAAAGCTTGCTTCCAGGAAAATCATGCTTATTGATCAGCAGGTTAGCGGATTCCGCTGGGGAATCATGCTAATGTGACCATCCTTTTGCTGAGCACTTGATCGCTTCCTTAAACCCTCATCAACTGGATCGCTAAACCTACGCTCCGGGATGTTTTCCCTACCGCTTGGTGATAGAAAATGGCGTAGTTATCGCAACAAATTCCCATAAAAATGAAAACTACCTTTCTACACTACGGACTTAAACTCGCCAAAAATCTTCGCGATGTAAGGAATTTTATCGGGAAGTTTTCAGCAAATCGAATTCATTACCGTGATTGAATATCTCTTCATATAGAAAATGTAAACACAGCGTAAGCGAATTGATTTATTTGGAAAGATAAAAATAGAACATGGCTTTCACGATCTGGCTCATGCGCCTTTTACCTGTTACCCAATCGGCAATGCTTTCCCGGTCGATTCCCGTATCAAAAGCAATCTTTTTAATCCGCACACCCTTTTCATTCATCTTCTTTTCAATCCAGGATACATCCACCAAACTTGCAGGAGAAGGAAGATAGGTTTCAGCTGCAACGCGAATCTTGATTTCAGAAGGAAGTTTACTAAACAAATCTTGCGTCCTTTTTACCAGTATCGCCTCACTGGCATAGGTTCCCGAAGCCTTTTCCCCCTGAACAGCCGACACCTCAATTACCTGATCCTCCACTGATCGAATAGCAAACAAAATATTCGACTGCTGCTGATGCCTGGCCGCAGCCGCTTCCAGCTTCATAATTCTTTCAGGAGACACTAAACCGCTTAACAGGGATATATTTTCGATATTGCTCATTTTTAAGGTTGAATCCGGTTAAATTTTTAACTGGCATTTTGTAAGAATACATTTTTGGATAATAGCTTCTGCGTAAGTTTTTTCAACCTTTCCCGGTAATCTACACCCAGCCACTTTAAATAATCACGGGTTACTTTCGTTAAACATTTTCCATACTGTTTGATCCGGTAATCAATTTCCTTATCCAGGCTCTGGCATAACTCCATGGCCTTACCTAAATCGCCATCGCAATTTTCCACACACATGAGTGCATGTTGACGGATCGAATCACGCATAACAATTTTAGCTTTTTTGCCACTGTCTACCGCATCACGATAGGCCGAAGCCACATCAAAAGCCACCTCCATACTGTTTGGAAAAGCATTTCTCATTTCCATCGGAATGGCATGGGTTTGCTCCACGCTATGGTGCAGGTTTTCATGGTAAATTTCCGGGTGCAGAAATACATGCATCCAGTCGATTTCACTGTTCCATTCCCCAAACCTTTCAATATTATTTCCCAGATCGGTAATGGTGAAAGTTTTTTTACCAGTTAAACGCCTGGCACCGCGGCCGACCATTTGATGATAAAGTGTTAAAGAAGTGGTCGCACGGTATAAAATAACCGATTGAATGGAAGGTTCATCAAATCCGGTAGTTAATATCGATACCGAAGTTAAGATGGCGCCTTTGGTCTTTTTAAACCACTGGAGTATTTCTGCCCGCTCAGCCAAAGGCGTTTTATTATCCAGGTGCCTGATGGCAAAGCCTGCTTTGGAAAAAGTTTCTTCCACCCTTTTAGAAGCGAAGATCCCGTTATTAAAAATGAGTGTTTTTTTACCCAAAGAATGTTCCTGGTACGAATGCAGCAGCAGATCTAACATGATTTCTGATCCATAAAGCGCATCAGATGAACTCACGGTAAAGTCGCCGGTTAATCCGGTAAGCAGTGAGTTAAGTTCTACATCATAACTTTTAATTTTTGGCTTGGCCAGAAAACCCCGGTTAATCAGCGATGAGATCCCCTCGCCCAGAATCAGCTCATCATAGAAACGATTCATCGGCAAGTTAACATCAGAAGAGAATGGCGTAGCGGTAACGCCAATAATGGCTGCATTTTCAAACTTGCCCAACAACTTATGAAAAGAATTGTGGTGCGCTTCATCTACGATCACCAGACCCACTTCAGAAGTATTGATCAGTCCGTCTTCAATCCGGCGCTTCAGCGTTTCAACCATGGCCACATAACATTCGAAACGGTCTTTAGCAGCTACTTTTTTAACTTTACTGTCCACTACCCTATTCGCTACGCCACTCCCTTTCAAAGCGGCAGTGGTTTGCCGGCAAAGTTCTATGCGGTGAGTAAGCACAATCACCTTTTTACCAAAGGTGCCAATAAAACGCTTGGCAATCTCTGAAAAAATGACGGTTTTTCCCCCACCTGTAGGCAATTGATAAAGCAGCCTGGCCCGCTGCTCCGGATGTGCCGAAAGCTTGCTGAATATAGTCTCTAAATCCTGCTGTTGATAATCGTATAATTTCTTTTTGCTCGCCGGCAACATCGGGGCTGCTACATTCATATCCATGTATTGTTAACCCTGCCGGCTTGAAGAAAGTTTTGCGGCGGGGAATGATTTTTTTTATCAGTCAACACAGCAGTTAAGTAATCGCAAGATGTCAGGCTGAGCGTTAATTCATTTTAAGAAATTTATACGAACGATGCTTTCATGACGATCGTTTTGGGGAGGGCGTACTTCACGACCCCGGCAATCTTCTCTTTTACCGATGACATGGCTTATCCCGATACAGAATCGTCATGGCGAGGGCGTACTTCAT
>NZ_AJLG01000281.1 GCF_000258495.1 Pedobacter agri PB92 | reverse complement strand
CGTTGTCGCTGACCGCCTGATAATTCGTTAGGTTTGTGATCCATACGATTACCTAAATTTACATTTTCCAATGCTTTTGCCGCTCTGGCTTCACGATCTTTTTTACTGTTACCAGCGTAGATTAAAGGCAGAGCCACATTATCTAATGCAGTTGAACGAGGCAGAAGGTTAAACGTTTGAAAAACGAAGCCAATTTCTTTATTACGAACTTCAGCCAAAGCATCGTCGCTCATTTGACTAACGTTAGTTCCGTTTAAGATATAGGTGCCGCTCGACGGCGTATCTAAACAGCCTAAAATATTCATTAAAGTAGATTTACCTGACCCTGATGGCCCCATTAAAGCTACAAATTCCCCTTTGTTGATATCTAAAGAAACTGATTTTAAAGCATGGATAACTTCCGATCCGATTACGTATTTACGGCCAATTTCTTTGATGGTAATAAGTGGTTTCTCCATGTTTTTTCTTTTTTAGACAAGCGTAAAGGGTAAGATGTTACAAGCACGAAGAAAATTACTTTTCAATAATTTTAGGTACCATAAAAAATTGGTCGCTGTGTTTTGCAGCATTTTTCAAACCGTCAGCAGTTGATATTTCTTGTTTTACCACATCTTCTCGCCAAACATTTGTAGCTTCATTCATATAAACCAACGGCTTAACATCTGATGTATCCAATTCATTTAATTTTTCCATAAATGAAAGGATTTTATTCATCTCGGGGATTAATGTAGCCACCTCTTTTTCATCAACATGAATTCTGGCCAAATCGGCGATTTTATAAATGGTTTTCTCGTCTAAATTCATATTATACTAATTTACTATCAATAAGCTGAAAAACCCTATCTTTCAATAAGTCTGAATCAACATCGGCTAAATCAGCGGTACTGATGGGTTTGTGGACGTAAATATCGCAAATTCCGGGCTTACTTCCATATTTTGAACCATCATCCCAGTTTATTTTCCAAACGTTTGTAATACTTACGGGTACTAATGGTACATTTTTATCTATTGCCAACCGGAATGGCCCGTTTTTAAATTCTCCGAGTTTTGGCGGATAATGATCATCAATCTTTCCTTCAGGGAAAATAATTAAACTCATTCCTTTTTCAAGATTTTCACCTGCTTTTTTGAAGGCTTTAAAAGCTGAAATTTTACTATCACGATTCACCGATATATCAATCGTCTTGAAGAAAATACCCAGAACAGCATTGTTTAACAACTCATCTTTACCCATAAAGTGAAATTTACCATGGCACATGATGCAAAAAACCATAATATCTAAATTGGAAGTATGGTTGGCGCAATAGATATAAGTCTGGTTATAATCTAACCTTTGTTCATATTTAAAACGATACCAAATACCTGATAGAAAACTACTTAAAAAGCTGTTTGCTTTTCTACAGAGATTCAAAATTTCGTAATATTTCGGATCACGTGAGGTGAGGTAATACAGCGGATAAAACAAAATGAAGAAAAAAAGTATCCAGAATAAAAACCATACCCGGTGTACCTGCCTTAGAAAGTGAATCATAGATAATCAAAAATATAAAATACTTCGATAAATTTTATCTGAATAAGTAAGTTAAGCATGTGAAGGTGTTTTTTCATTTCAAACCTATTTCTTTCGAAGTCAATTTGCCGGGTTAAAAACGGTTTAAACCTGAAATTTCAACTGGTGTTTTTAAAAACTTATGATTAAATTAAATCGGTTTGCGCTTTGCATGTAATTTATTTTTAATTTCGTGCCATTATGAAAGAAACCGTGGTGAGTGGCATCAGGCCAACAGGAAAGCTACATTTAGGAAATTATTTTGGTGCAGTAACCAATTTTGTGAAGATGCAGTATGATTATAACTGCTATTTTTTTATTGCCGATCTCCATTCATTAACAACACACCCTACCCCTGGCGATTTACATGGTTATGTTCGTCATGTTTTGGTTGAATATTTGGCTTGTGGAATCAATCCAGAAGAAACAACTATATATGTTCAGTCTGACGTACCTGAAGTTTCAGAACTTTATCTGTACTTAAATATGAATGCTTATTTAGGTGAGCTTGAACGCAGTGCATCTTTTAAAGAAAAAATAAGAGCTAACCCTGATAACGTAAATGCAGGTTTACTCACCTATCCTACTCTAATGGCTGCTGATATTTTAATTCACAGAGCAACCAAGGTACCTGTTGGTAAAGACCAGGAACAGCATTTAGAAATGACCCGTAATTTCGGAAATCGTTTTAACAGAATGTACAATGCTGATTTTTTCCCAGAATCTTTTGCTTTTAACTACGCTGAAAATTTAGTGAAAGTGCCAGGCTTAGAAGGAAAAGGAAAAATGAGTAAATCGGATGGTGATGGAAACTGTATTTATTTATCTGACAGTCCGGAAATTATTCGTAAAAAAGTGGCCAGAGCCGTTAGCGATAGCGGTCCAACGGAAGAAAACCAGGAAAAACCAGAAGCCATTCAAAATCTTTTCGATTTAATGAAAATTGTTTCTACACCTGATACTGTAGCGCATTTCGATGGCCTTTACAATAAAATGCAAATCCGTTACGGCGACATGAAAAAACAACTTGCGGAAGATATGATCATCTTCAATTCGCCAATTAGAGAGCGAATAGAGGAGCTATCGAAAGATGATTTGTATTTGCGTCAGGTGGCAAAACATGGGGCACTAAAAGCTCGTGAAAGTGCACAGAAAACCATCAAGGAGGTTCGTAATTTAATCGGTTTTAAAGTTTTTAATTAATAAATAGATTTGAGAATGGAGATATGAGATTTCAGATAATTCCTCAGTCTCCGATCAAATGTCTCATATCTCATATCTAAAATATATGCACATAGCAATCGTAGGAAACATAGGCGCTGGCAAAACAACTTTAACTGGTTTACTGGCAAAAAATTATGGATGGGAAGCTTTATACGAAGCTGTTGACAATAACCCATATCTTGAAGATTTTTACAGTGATATGAAACGCTGGAGTTTTAATCTTCAAATTTACTTTCTTAATAGCCGATTTCAGCAGATTACAGACATAGAGGTAAATAAAAGAAACGTTATTCAGGATAGAACCATTTATGAGGATGCGCATATTTTTGCAGAAAATTTGCATGACATGGCTTTAATGACGACCCGCGATCATGATAACTATCGTGCTATTTTCGACAATATTACCTCGTTTATTAAACCGCCGGATTTACTGGTCTATTTACGAGCATCCGTTCCCACGTTAGTAAATAACATTCAACGCCGCGGACGTGAATATGAAGCCGGAATACGAATTGACTATCTTTCGAAACTTAATGAAAAGTACGAAGCCTGGATAAAGGGTTATAATTTAGGCAAACTCTTAATTCTGGATAAAGATAAGTTGGATTTTACGAATAATCCTGAAGATTTAGGTACAGTTATTCAAGCAATAGAAGCTGAAATAAACGGATTATTTTAATTTATATAATTGTCGATAGATCTATTTTGAATATTTTTCATTTCTAATCAAGAAAGAAAAACCAAATTTATGAATCTTGAATTTGGTTTTTCTTAACGTTTTTGTTATATTTTGACTATGATGAAACACGATTTTGATCATGGAAAATACTCAAACTGGAAGCTAGGTCTTTTCTATTTCAATAAAAAAGACAGTCGTTTATTTGTACCAAAACGTATTAAAATTTTAGGCTGGACATTAAATTTCGCAAACCCATTATCTTATCTTGTTATGGGCTTAATTTTCTTGTTAGCCTTTATTTTGAGCAATTAAATAAAATGATAAATAACTCAAACTTAGCCATTGGGATCATACCTGCCCGTTACGCTTCTACCCGTTTCCCTGGAAAACCATTGGTTGATATTGCGGGCAAAACGATGATTCAACGCGTTTACGAGCAAGCATCGAAGGCTAAAAGTTTATCAAAAGTGGTTGTTGCAACTGATGATGAGCGCATTGCAGATGAGGTAAAAAGATTTGGAGGGGAATTCGTTTTTACAGGTTCACAGCATCAAAGCGGAACAGATCGTTGTGCAGAAGTGATTGAAAAACTTCCGGATTATGAAATTCGTAATTAATATTCGA
>NZ_AJLG01000280.1 GCF_000258495.1 Pedobacter agri PB92 | reverse complement strand
GGATAGAAGAAACGGTCCGGTAGCATCATCTAGTGATAGTGAAGCTGCAAAACGTAAGCGTAAACGTAAAAAAACTCCTGGAGCTCCAGGGCAGCCAGGTCAACATGGTGGTCAGGGTCAGCCAGGGCAAAATCCTGCAGGCCAAGGCGGTGCACCAGGCCAACCTCGTCAGCCTTATCAAGGTAACAGACCAGGTGGTGGAACGCCATACCAAGGTAACAGACCAGCCGGACAAGGTGGAACGCCTTACCAAGGCAATAGAAATAACAACAGACCAGGTTTCCAAAATAGAAATGCTACACCAAGCGGACCTAAAGAAGAACCTACTGAGAAAGAAATTCAAGATCAAATCAAGGCAACACTTGCTCGTTTAAGTGGAGCAGGTAAATCTGGTAAATTTGCGCAACGTGCCAAGTTACGTCGTCAGAAACGTGATGATGTAGCATTCAACGCAGAAGAGGCAGCAAATGAACTTGAATCTCAATCTAAAATATTAAAAGTTACTGAGTTTGTTACGGCAAACGAATTGGCGAGCATGATGGATGTACAGGTAACCAAAATTATCGGTACTTGTATGAGTCTGGGTATGTTCGTGTCAATTAATCAGCGTTTAGATGCTGAAACATTAACCATTGTTGCCGATGAGTTTGGTTACGAAATCCAATTCGTAAAACCAGATGAAGATGAAGAAAACGTAATTGAAGAAGTAGATAATGAGGAAGATTTAATCGAAAGAGCTCCGGTTGTTACGATTATGGGTCACGTCGATCACGGTAAAACTTCATTGCTGGATTATATTCGTAAAGCAAATGTGGTTGCTGGTGAGGCAGGTGGTATTACACAGCACATTGGTGCTTACATGGTAACTACACCTTCAGGCAAAAAAGTAACATTCTTAGATACACCAGGTCACGAAGCCTTTACAGCGATGCGTGCCCGTGGTGCTAAGGTTGCCGATATTGCCATTATCGTAGTGGCTGCGGATGATGCAGTGATGCCTCAAACAAAAGAGGCGATTAATCACGCACAAGCTGCCGGTGTTCCATTGGTTTTCGCTTTTACTAAAGTGGATAAACCAGGTGCAAATGCAGATAAAGTTCGTGAGCAATTATCAGCAATGAACATCTTGGTTGAAGATTGGGGTGGTAAATATCAATCACAGGAAATCTCAAGCAAAAGTGGTTTAAATGTTGATTTGCTTTTGGATAAAGTATTGTTAGAAGCTGAATTACTAGAATTGAAAGCTAATCCTAACAAGAGAGCAACAGGTTCAGTTATTGAGTCAGCTTTAGATAAAGGACGTGGTATTGTAACTACAGTATTGGTTCAGGCGGGTACGTTAAGAGTTGGAGATCCAATTTTGGCAGGAAGTTACAGCGGACGTGTAAAAGCGTTAACAAACGAACGTGGTGCTAAAGTAGAATCAGCAGGTCCATCACAACCAGTACAGGTTTTGGGTATGCAAGGTGCACCTACAGCGGGTGACCGTTTCAACGCTTTAGAAAGTGAAACTGAAGCACGTGACATTGCAAACAAACGGATGCAGTTACAACGTGAGCAAGGTTTACGTACACAGAAACATATCACATTGGATGAGATTGGTCGTCGTTTAGCGATTGGAAACTTTAAAGAACTTAATATCATTGTTAAAGGTGATGTGGATGGTTCGATTGAAGCATTAGCCGATTCATTGTTGAAACTTTCAACTGAGCAAATTCAAATCAATATCATCAGTAAAGGTGTTGGTCAGATTTCAGAATCTGATGTATTGTTAGCTTCTGCTTCAGATGCGATCATCATTGGTTTCCAGGTTCGTCCATCAACAGGTGCACGTAAATTAGCCGAAGCTGAGCAAATTGATATCCGTTTATATTCTATCATTTACGATGCAATCAACGAGATTAAATCGGCAATGGAAGGTATGTTGGATCCAGAATTTGAAGAGAAAATTGTGGCTAACGTGGAGATCCGTGAAACCTTCAAAATTACTAAAGTGGGTACCATTGCAGGTTGTATGGTATTAGATGGCAAGATTACCCGTAACAGCAAGATCCGTATCGTTAGAGATGGTGTTGTGGTTTATACAGGAGAGTTGGCATCATTAAAACGCTTTAAAGACGATGTGAAAGAAGTAAACAAAGGTTATGAGTGTGGTTTAAACATTCAGAACTTTAACAACATCGAAGTTGGAGACATTGTTGAGGCTTACGAACAAGTTGAAGTAGCTAGAAAACTGTAAGCAATTAAAGTATATTGACAAGGCCTCAAGAAATTGAGGCCTTTTTTGTTGAAATAATTTTGCGAAGGTGTTAATATGGCCCATTCAAAAGCTAATCGGAGTTATGCAATATATTTAAAGTTGATTGATGCCAAAAAGTATCAGATGGTTAACAACTAGCATTAAATTTACCTAGATCTTTAAACTTATCTCCCAACAATCCATCTCATACTTGGAACTTTATTAATCACATAAACCAATAAAATAGAACTAGTATAAACTACTGCAAATGTTAATAACTGAATAGATAGAAAATAATAAGCCGACTTATTTTCAAAACTGATATGCAGTGGCCTAAAGATTAAAGGCATAAGCCTGAACACAAGTATTTGATGAACTAAATAGATGCCAAAGGTGAATATGCTTGGTTTAAATTTGTTTAACGATATCTTATCGCCCAATTTGTATAATAAAGCAAAGCAAACTAAAGAATAAATAATATTGGATATTCTGAGTGTATTAAAAGGATCGTTTGGAAGTTTTACAAGTAAATAGTAACTCTCCCAACTAGATAGCATGAATGTAATGAAAGTTAATGCTATTAGAATGGACATGCAAGTATTTTGAGTTATTATCTTAAATTTTTCATAATGTCTATTAATCTGAACGCCCAACCATAGATAGAAAATAAAACCAAATAATGCGGTTGTGTGAGAGGTTGGAAAAATATCTAAATAAAGATTTATAGAATATGATAGAGATAAAATTAGGAGAAAGCCTCCAAAAAAAATATTGTATAAATATTTCCTGAAAAGTAGTAGTATGGCTATGCAAATCAGAAAATTGGGGATAAACCAATAACTTGTATTAAAAACAATATCTCCAAAATCACCTAAAATGTTTGCAATTGATTTACCCATGAAAGTAGGGTCTCCAGATTTGATGTTTCGAACAGCTATATCTATATAATTGAGTACAAATAATACAACTACCCAAAAAAGCCAGGGTTTAACAGTATTCTGAAGTCGTCTTTTTAAATATTCTTTGGTGCTATAGGTATTAAACTTGTCTCCAATTAGGAAGCCTGCGAGCAGAAAAAAGATTATGGTGCCAAATTTGAAGAATTGCAGGCTAAAAATTTGAACTATCTTTTCATCAAAATACTTAAACTTAGCCCCAAAGAAGAAAGAACTGTGTTCCATTACAATTCCAAACATAGAAATGAATCTTAAGGAATCAATGAAGTCATAATTTATTTTTGCCGGTTTTGTATTATTCATTCTTTAGTTGTTTTCACTTCCTCCAAAAACTAACTTTACCGCTTTATTGAAATTTGCTTTCTCAGCAATTATCCTAATTCTGTAATCCTTAAAAAGTTTAGTATCCTCATCGAAATTTGCTAGTGTTTGCTCCAGACGACGAATCACTTTTTCTGCTGAATCTTTACTGTCATCAAACTTAAAGCCTGTAGGCACAGGTACGTCATCCTGATAGGCAGCAGACCCTTTGCTACCAGTTACTACACAACATTTCATTAAAATAGCTTCTCTTGGCATTCGCTCTTGTCCGGGATGATATCCGAAATCTACATATAATTTACTCTTATTCATCCAAATGGCAACCTCATCAGGCGACATATTTACTAAAGGTTTCCAATTTAAATGCTGACTTTTACTCATAATTGAATCTAAATATTCGCCGTTTTTTTTTTGGATTATAGAGTAAAATATCTTCCTTGAGAGTTGAGCTGTCTATTCTTTCATAAAATGAATCGCTCATATAATCAGATATTTTCCCGATGATGTCCATTTCGTTTCTGGTTAAAAAATCAAGTGAAAAATGGGAATGAGCCAAATTCAAAACACCTTTCAATTTAAGTTTAGTAATT
>NZ_AJLG01000279.1 GCF_000258495.1 Pedobacter agri PB92 | reverse complement strand
ATGAGCAAAGAAATATTAGAGTTTTCTGTACAAGTAGATGAGAAATTTGACCTAAAATTTAATTGGTTAGATGGCTTTTGGGGAGCCGCATTTAAATTTTTTGTCAAAATAATTTTTCAAAATCAATTTTGTGCTGTCAGTTGGCTTACTGATCATAAATTTTTGCGCCTAATATTTTTCAAATTTTTCCCCAATGAAGTTTCTTTAAATCCTGATTATTTGTATTCATTCTGACATTAGCTTTCCACTTTAGTCTTTCAGCTTTTACCCTTATCTTTGCAAATAATGAGTAGAAGAAAACCAGGTACGGTAACCATAGTTCCAAACGTACACATCATTGATATCGCTGAAGAGGGTAAAGGAGTTGGCAAGGCTGATGAGTTAGTAATATTTGTCGACAAGGCTGTGCCCGGAGACGTAGTTGATGTTCGCTTAACAAAAAAGAAAAAGAATTTTGCAGAAGCTATTATTGATCAACTGCATGAAAAATCTGCTTTGCGTACGGATCCGTTTTGCGCTCACTTTGGAACCTGTGGAGGTTGCAAATGGCAGCACATGGGTTATGACTCACAACTAAAATTTAAGCAAAAAAACGTGGAAGCAGCTTTACAGCGCCTTGGCAAAGTAGATACTTCCAACGCTGAGCCTATTTTGGGTTCTGCAAAAAATAAATATTATCGCAATAAACTGGAATTTACATTTTCTAATAAACGCTGGTTAGAAAAAACTGATGTAGAACGCGATGAAGATTTTGATATGAATGCGTTGGGATTTCATGTTCCCTTGCGTTTTGATAAGATTCTGGATATTGAGCATTGCTATTTGCAGGATGAACCATCCAACTCCATCAGGAACGCCGTTCGGAAATATGCTCTTGACAATGAGTTGTCATTTTATGATTTACGTAATCATGAAGGGGTGTTGCGTAATTTGATTATTCGAACTTCCAGCACAGGTGAGGTAATGGTTGCGGTTGTATTTGCCTATCCAGATCAAAATCAGGTAGAAGGATTGATGAACTTCCTGAAAGCTGAATTTCCGAAAATTACTTCGTTGCTATATATCATCAACCAAAAAAAGAATGATACGATATTTGATCAGGAAGTGAATGTTTTTGCTGGTCGCGATCATATTTTTGAGGAAATGGATGGCATCAGATTTAAAATTGGCGTGAAATCTTTCTACCAAACCAACTCTGAACAAGCTTTTGAATTGTATAAGATTACCCGAGATTTTGCAGGGTTTAAGGGCGATGAACTTGTTTATGACCTGTACACAGGGGCAGGAACCATCGCTAATTTTGTAGCCAAAAATGTTAAACAGGTAGTTGGGGTAGAGTATGTTCCAACAGCTATAGAAGATGCGAAATTCAATTCTCAGTTAAATGGCATAGATAATACCATTTTTTATGCTGGTGATATGAAAGATATTCTGACGGCAGAGTTTATTTTGGCTCATGGCAAGCCTGATGTAGTGATTACCGATCCACCAAGAGCGGGAATGCATGCAGATGTTGTGCAGCGTTTGCTTGAAATGGAATCGGACAAAATTGTATATGTAAGCTGTAATGCGGCTACCCAGGCCAGAGACTTAGAAATGTTAAGCGCCAAATATGAAGTTGCCCGTATTAAGCCGGTAGATATGTTTCCACATACGCAACACGTAGAAAACGTAGTTTTATTGAAGTTTAAAGGATAAAATTGCTTTGAACATTCATTCAATCAATCATTCAAAATTCAATTAATATAAATGGATAGAGAAGAATTATTAGGTGCAACGCCGGAAGATAGCGGAGCACCGCAAAAGAAGCAGGAAAGTCCGTTGGTAAGTTTAGAAAAAGACCTGGAATTTTATGCCGACGCAATTAAAGAGGTTGCCATTGAAATTATGGTTGAGGGAATATCTGCTCATCCTATTTTTATTGCGCATCAGCATACCGTAAATATTGGTGAACTCATTTTGAATAAAGAAGAGCTAAATACCGATTGGACGATTCAGGCCTCGACTTTGGAAGAGTTTGTTGAAAAAGGAATTATCAATAAGGAGAAGAAAGAATCATTTTTAAAGGTTTACAAAAAACCTGAAGATTTTATGTGTGTATTTGTAATTGTTCCTGAGGGTGCAAATTTCATTTATTACCCGTACAAAGGTAAAAAGTAAACGCGGAAAGATTGGTAAATCCGTATCTAACGTTATAAAAAAAGCTGCTTTGCATCCACAAAGCAGCTGATTTATCATTAACTAAACTAAATTCTTTTAATTCACGTGGTGAACATCACCACTTTTTGAGCTAGATGTTTTCTTAAGGGAAGCATTTCCTTTATAACTCACATCTCCGCCACCACTGGCAGCAGCCTCCAGGCCTTTATTAACAAAGATGCCCACATCCGATCCGCCTGAAGCTTGTACTTTGGCATAATTGGTTATAAATTCATAAGCATCAATATCACTGCCACCGCTCGATTGAATCGTCATGTTTTCTGCTTTTCCTTTTAAGCCAATATCGCTACCACCGCTCGATTGAATAGTGATATCATTGCAAACCACATTCAGCTTTAAATCGGATCCTCCAGAAGAACGGATGGCCAGTTTATCAGTTTTTAACTGATTTTGAGTGAATACATCAGAACCTCCAGAAGCAGCTAATGCCGTTAGTGTTTTATAATTCACATATGCTTTAATGGTGCGGTTTTTAAAAAGGCCACTCCAGTTAATACCATCTCTAAATTTAATATTAATGTTGCTGCCGTTTTGCTCAACAACAATATCTTCAAGCGTTTTTTCATCCGATTTGATGGTTACTGCTTCACTTCCTCCTTGAGTTAAATACAAGTCTATACCGCTGCTTACCCCAATGCTATTAAAATTTTTGACTGGGTAATTTTTCGATTCCTGAGCTTTCGCCATGTAACTGCTCCCAATAATAAGTAAGAGGGCAGTCGATCTAATGAATAATTTCATGGTTTTTGTTTTTGGTTATTCATTAGACGCTGCTCAGGTCAAAACGTTGCAAGCAATCGAAATTATTTTTCAAATAGTTTGAATTTCATGCTTAAAATCGTTCTTTTTGTATTCAACCTATTTGATACAATGGCATCGCAACTTTTAATTCTCAATAAGAAACAAATTCAGCAAAAGATAGATCGCATCGCTTACCAAATTTTAGAAGATAATTTGAACGAAAAGGAAATCGTGCTTGCCGGAATCTGGGATCGTGGATATAAGCTTGCCATTCGCTTAGAAAGAGTTTTAAAAAAAATATCGGGTTTTAAGCTTACGCTTTTGCGTATCGATCTTCAGAAGGAAAGCAGTAAACTGGTTGCCAAAACAGATTTGGATGAAAGCCACTGGAGAAATAAGGTGATCATTATTATTGATGATGTGCTAAATAGCGGTAAAACGCTTGCTTACGGCTTGGGTGTGTTTTTGAATACCCCGCACAAGAAAATCCGCACTGTGGTTTTGGTAGATAGAAGCCATAAAATTTTTCCTATCGCTACAGATTTTGTTGGACTGGAGTTAGCTACGATTTTGAAAGAACATGTAGATGTAGTGATGGATGTGGATGGCGAAGAAGACCGCGTTTATCTGAGTTAATTTTCATTGCCGACGCTATTAACGTAAATACACTTGCAATTAACCCCGATTTTTTGCAACTTTCATGCATGTATCATCCCCAAAAGAATTCTCTTATTTTTAACTTTTTCTCTTGGTACATTCAATTTATCATTAAGAAAGATTTTTCAGCTTTTAATTACGACCGGACTGATATTAAGGCAGATTCTTCAATATTATTATTAAGCAATCATTTTAGCTGGTGGGATGGTTTCTTCATCTTTTATCTAAACAAAAAGATTTTTAAGAAAAAATTTCATGTTCTTGTAAATTCAGATAATTACAACAAAGTTGGTTTTCTAAAATACCTTGGCGCATTTGCGGCAGAAAACAGAGGAAAGGATGTTTTGGAAACGCTAAGCTATGCCGGCAAACTTTTGGATAATCCTGAAAACCTTGTTTTAATTTTTCCACAGGGTAAGTTGCACTCCAATCATGAAAAAAATATCGATTTCAAAAAGGGGGTAATGCAAGTAATCAATTCCAGTAAAAAAAAGGTTAGCATAATATTCTCAGCCACTTTTATCGATTACTTCTCCAAAAGAAAACC
>NZ_AJLG01000278.1 GCF_000258495.1 Pedobacter agri PB92 | reverse complement strand
ATAGCAGCGAAAATACTTTTAGTACGCAGGTCTTCGACAGGCTCAGACTGACATGAACAAAAAGATTGCAGCGAATAGCAGGAACAAAATTACCAAAAGCTGCTGCCATTGCTTTCCAAATATTAAAAAACCGAACATTTGTCTATTTCGCTTTCAGAAAGGAATTAGCTTTTAAAATTCGTACTTTTGCAGCCGAAATGATTTCAATAAATAACTTAACATTCCTCATTGGCTCAAGAGCCTTATACGACGAAGCGAACTGGCACATTAAACCGGGTGATCGAGCTGGCCTCATTGGCGCTAATGGAACGGGAAAATCGACACTTTTAAAGATAATTGTAGGCGAATATGCGCCGACTTCGGGTACGGTTTCCATGTCTAAAGACTTGAAAATTGGCTATTTGAACCAGGATTTGCTTTCTTACGAATCGCATCACAGCATTTTGCATGTAGCAATGGAGGCTTTTGAACGCCAAAACCAACTGCATGATGAGATTGAGGAATTGCTTAAAAAAATAGAAACGGATTATAGTGAAGAGGTTTTATATAAATTAAGCGATAAACAGCAGGAATTCGAGGCACTTGATGGTTATAACATTGAATACAGAGCCAACGAAATTTTAGCAGGTTTAGGTTTCAGCACTGCAGACCAACACCGTCCGCTAAATACTTTTTCCGGAGGTTGGCGCATGCGGGTAATGTTGGCAAAAATTCTTTTGCAAACGCCCGATATTTTGTTGCTGGATGAGCCGACCAACCACATGGATTTACCGTCTATTAAATGGCTGGAAAATTATTTACAGAGTTTTGAAGGCGCCATCGTTATTGTTTCTCACGATAGGTATTTCTTAGATAAAATTGTAAATAGAACGGTTGAATCGCGTAAAGGAAAATTAACGGTTTATGCCGGAAATTATAGCTTTTATGTAGAAGAAAAGGCCTTGCGTGGCGAAATTCAAAAGGGTGAATTTAAAAATCAACAAGCAAAAATCAAACAGGAAGAGCGTTTAATCGAGCGTTTTAAAGCGAAAGCATCGAAAGCAAAAATGGCGCAATCGCGGATGAAAGCTTTAGATAAAATGGAGCGTATTGATGATGTTGATGACGACAACCCAACGGTAAATTTCAGCTTTAAATTCACTAAACCATCTGGCCGACACGTGGTTCGTATTGAGCATGCAACCAAGCATTATCCAAATGTTCATATTTTGGAAGATGCAGAAGCCGTGATTGAAAAAGGTGATAAAATTGCATTGATTGGAGCGAATGGTAAAGGTAAATCGACTTTATTAAGAATGATTGCCGGTACTGAAAAATTTGAAGGTTTTTGCGAAACAGGTCATAATGTAACCACTACATTTTTTGCGCAGCACCAGCTGGAATCTTTACACCTCGATAATGCAATTCTAGAAGAGTTACAGGCCTTTGCACCTAAACATACGGATACTGAATTGCGGAGTATTTTGGGCTGCTTTCTGTTTACGGGGGATGACGTTTTCAAAAAAATCAAAGTACTTTCCGGAGGAGAAAAGTCTCGTGTGGCTTTGGCAAAATCTTTAACAACAGATTCAAACTTCCTGATTCTGGATGAGCCAACCAACCATCTGGATATCCAATCAGTTAACATTTTAATTCAGGCGTTACAACAATTTGAAGGTACTTTTATCGCAGTTTCTCACGATAGGTATTTCTTAGATAATGTGGCCAATAAAATCTGGTTTATTGAAGGCGAAAAGATTAAACAATATCCAGGAACGTATGCAGAATACGAGGAATGGAATAGCAAACGCGAAATTCCGGTTGCTAAACCGATTCCGGTTAAAATGCCGGAGAAAGTAAAAGAAGCTCCGAAAGTTGCTACGCCTAATGCTGTAAATCAGTTGAAAAAACTGAACGATGAATTGAAGAAAATCGAAACCTCGATTACAGAACAGGAAGCAACGGTAAAAAATATCGAAGCAGAATTAGCTGATGAGAATGTTTACAGCAAAGCTGATAAACTGGCTGAGGCAAACAAGCGTTATTTAACTGCTAAACAAGATTTAGATAACAGCCAGGCTAAATGGGAAGCTTTAGCTGGAGAAATTATGGAACTGGAGGGTTAATCTTTCCGTTATTGCGAAGTCGATTTTCATCGGTTATGGCAATTTATAACATTGAAGCCGCAGATTTTCTGCGGCTTTTTTATTTGCCACGGAGATGCAAAAGACCTGGAAAGAAGATTGAAGAATAAATATTAATCGGTCGTGAAGAAGCGAACCATAGCTTAAAAAATTTCCGGGTAACTCCACTTTTCGGTGCAAATCTTTTAAAATTGGCTAATACTCTGTACTTTTAGCCATGCACAAACTAATCGCAATACTTTTATTTTTCATACCCTCGCTCCTCTCTGCTCAAACCAATAGCTTTACTTACGAAAACAAAATTTATCAGCCGAATATAAAAACAGTACTTTGCTACAATACCAGCCGAGAGCAGAGTTTGCCGGTTATCCAGCTAAATTCAGCAGAAACAATTACATTTTCATTTAATGATTTACTTGGCGGAACGAAAAATTACTGGTATTCTATTGAGCATTGCACTTCAGACTGGCAACCTTCAAGAATATCGACCATCGATTATTTAGGTAGTTTTAATGATGATCGGATGATCAATTATCGTTATTCATCAAACACCACCAGAAAATATACCCATTACGAACAAACTTTCCCAAATAGTCAAATACAGCCAAAAATTGGTGGAAATTATCTTTTAAAGATTTACCTGGATGGAGATAAAAATCAGCCGGTAATTTCACAACGTTTTTATATTGTAGATAATCAGGTAGCGGTTACGGCTGAAATTACCAATTCGATGCAGGTTGCTGATCGGAATTCGAAACAGAAAGTGAACTTTACGATCAATCATTCGATACCAATCCCCAACCCCTATCAGGATTTGAAAGCAGTTGTGATGCAAAACTTCAATTCCAACACCGCAAAAGTAAATACACGTCCGTTTTTCGTTCGCCCAAACCAACTGGTTTATAATGATTTAACTACAAATGATTTTTGGGGCGACAATGAGTTTAGAAAATTCGACACGAGAAGTCTGCGTTATAAAGCAGATAATGTGAAAGATATTTATCGTGACAGCGAATCAGTAAATGTGATGCTTTTTCAGGATGTACCTAGAAATACCGGAGCATTTGCCAATCAATTTGATGAAAACGGCAACTTTTTTATCAAAAATACTGATGGAAGAGACGACAGAACTGAAGCTGAGTATATGAGTGTGCTGTTTACGCTCAATGCCAAAGCACCAAGCGCAAATGGCGATGCATATGTAGTAGGTAGGTTTAACAATTATACGTTAGGAAAAGAAAATAAACTGCTTTACGATGCAAGCAGAAAGCAATTTTATGCCAGTATGATGCTGAAGCAAGGCCTATATGATTATGAGTATGCCTGGTTTAATTATGATACTAAGACATTAGAAACATTTCCTTTCGAAGGTTCGTTTTTCCAGACAGAAAATACCTATCAGATTTTCGTATATTACCGTCGCCCGGGCGCTCGTTGGGAAACCCTGGTTGGCTATGCCAATATCAGCAACCGGGTTAACGACAGGCGATAGCATAATTACTAACCATCCCCTTATTGTTACATAAATTTTCTCGAATTTGATAGCGGTTATTTACTTTAGTAATCAGATTATTAAGTAACCGAAATGCTCTAAAAGAGTATACTAACCATTTATTATGTTCAAGAAAGTTTTTGCTGCTGCATTAATTCTACTTATCCATGAGCAAAATTTTGCTCAAACTCCGCTTAAATCCTATACTCAAAATATTGATGGCACAAAACTTACCTTCGATATGCAAGCTATCCCCGCCGGAAAATTTCAGATGGGAAACAAGGCAGGCAAAACAGATGAACAACCGATTCATGAAGTAAAACTAGATGCATTTTGGATAGGAAAATATGAAGTAACCTGGAATATCTTTGAACCCTTTTTATACCGTGATTTTGAAAAGCAGGCAAGTGTAACAGCCATTTCGTCAGAGGTAGATGCAGTAACCCGGCCCACGAAACCCTATCTGGATATGACCTTCGGAATGGGTAAAGAAAATCAACCCGCTGTGGCCATGACGCAGTATAATGCCATTCAATTTTGCAAATGGTTATATGTAAGAACGGGCATCTTCTA
>NZ_AJLG01000277.1 GCF_000258495.1 Pedobacter agri PB92 | reverse complement strand
ACGTACACACTGGTTGAAAGTTTGGGTGCACACGCTATTTGCATATTGAAAGGCCAAAGCACTAAAAATCGTTCTACTAAAATCCAGCCTAACAAATTTTTCGGAATGCAATGTCAAAGCCAACGCAGTTCCTTTAATAGAAAAATTTTAAGCTGGGAGTTTTGTTTCTTTTGCGGTCAAAAGAAAAGAGCCCGTCTGGCTAAGACAAAAAAATAAATGGTTGTAAAATACCGAGCTATTAAGAATAAAATTATGTATTTCAAATCAACTTTTTTTGAAGATTACCAATTACAAGATAAACGTGTAACCTTGGGGCGCACAATAACGGAAACCGATTTTGTCGTTCACGCAGGTCATACAGGTGATTTCTTTCCGCACCACATGGATGCAGAATGGTGTGCAACGCAACCTTTTAAACAACGTATTGCCCATGGAACAATGATTTTTAGCATTGGCATCGGTTTGACGGCATCAGAAATTAATCCTGAAGCCATGTCTAAAGGATATGATAAACTACGTTTCGTAAAACCTGTTTTTATTGGCGATACCATTCATTCTGAAATCACAATTTCGGAAAAAGGAGAAAGCAAAAGACCTGAATACGGAACGGTTACTGAACACGTAGAAATCATTAACCAACACGGAGAGGTTGTGTTAGTCTGCGACCATTTGCTTGTAGTTAAGAAGAAATAGTTCTAGTCGAGATGCATAATTAAACTAATGACTTAGATTATTAGATAATACATCGCTAACTAATGACTAGTGAACTATTGAACAAATAAACCACTGAACCAAAATAAACCAAATATAATGAACCACAATACACAACCCGAAATCGTTACTGAAGGCGACCCATCATCAGGAAAGAAATATTTATTGCCATTTATATTGGTCGTGAGCTTGTTTTTCTTGTGGGGAATGGCACATAATTTAGATTCAATTTTAATTCCACATTTGAAGAAAGCATGTAACCTAAGCAATAGTCAATCAACATTAATTGATACTTCTGTTTTCTTTGCATATTTCTTAATGGCGATACCAGCTGGTATGATTTTAAAAAAGTGGGGCTATAAAGCCACCATGATTTCTGGGTTGCTGGCTTTTGCCTTTGGTGCTTTTCTTTTTGTTCCTGCAGCAAATAATCTCTCCTATATCACCTTTTTAATTGCACTTTTTATCATTGGCTGTGGATTAACCATGCTTGAAACCTCCGCTAATCCATATGCTGCAGTTTTAGGTAATCCATCGAAAGCTACTAGCCGATTAAATTTGGCAGCTTCGTTCAATGGTTTGGCCGCAATGGTGGCGCCATTAATTGGTGGCCTGTTTATTCTTTCAGGAAAATCACATACGAAAGAAGAGCTCGCAGCGATGACAGAAGCCAGCCGAAACAATTATTTCCTTGAAGAGGCAGCATCTGTTAAAACCCCATACATCACCCTTGGAATAATTTTGCTGGTTATTGCGGTGATATTCTATTTCATTCATCTGCCAGAAATCAAAACTAAAAGCGTTGATGGCGAGGCAAAAGGAAGTTTTTTTGGCGCATTACGCCACAAGCACTTAAGGTGGGCTGTAATTGCTCAGTTTTTCTATGTTGGTGCACAGGTTTGTGTAACCAGTTTTTTTATCCGGATGGCGCAGCAAGGAGGAGGTTTCGATGAGAAAACAGCTGCATCATATTTGGCTATTTACGGTTTGTTGTTCACAGTTGGCCGTTTTGCGGGCACAGCACTTTTACAGTTTATCGCATCAAACAAATTATTGGCTATATACGCGGTCATTTCAGTCTTGTTAAGTATCGTTGCCATTACTGGAAGTGGTGTAATCATCGTTTATGCGCTTGGTGGATTAGGTTTCTTCATGTCAATCATGTTCCCAACAATTTTTGCATTAGGAATAGACGGCATTGGAGAAGACACCAAACCAGGCTCTTCATGGTTAATTATGTCGATTGTAGGCGGTGCAATATTACCCTTTGGAATGGGCTCGCTAATCGATATTTATGGAGATAACATCCAAATCGGCTATAGCATCCCTTTGGTTTGTTATTTAATTATTTTGTATTTCGGGTTGCGAGGTTATAAAATAGCTCATAAATAAATCACAAATCGTCATTGCGAGGTACGAAGCAATCTTACAACTCTAGTTTATAGCGAGTACTTTAGGATTGCTTCGTACCTCGCAATGAAGAAAAAAAATAATAATGAAACCAATACTTAAAAAAATCTTCTTGTTCTTTCTACTTTGTGCTTTCAGCTTTACGCTTAATGCGCAACAGAACGAAAATTCAAAACCATGGGTATTTTGGTATTGGGTAAAGGGTGCGGTTTCTAAAGCAGGCATCACAGCCGATTTAGAAGCCATGAAAACGAATGGAATTGCAGGTGCTTATTTAATGAGTATTCAAGGGCCAGATAAAACCCCAGTTTATGCTCCTCCAGCAATTCAATTAACACCAGAATGGTGGAAGTTGGTAGAGTTTGCCATGGATGAAGCCAAACGTTTGAACCTGAAAATCGGGATGCATGTAAGCGATGGTTTTGCGCTTGCAGGTGGGCCTTGGATTACGCCCGAACTCTCTATGCAAAAAGTAGTTTGGTCTAAGTTAAATGTCAATCATTCAAGTGGTAAGATTAATTTACCTAAACCAGAGCATCAAGAAAATTATTATCAAGATATAGCGGTATACGCTTATCCATCGCCTGTTGATGTTAATGTTTCAACAAGAACAATTGTACCCAAAATTACTGCGAGTAACGGTGCTGATGCCACAGGTTTGGTTCAGGTTGGGAATAAAAAAAGCTTTGGTTCAAATGAACCTTGCTACGTTCAATACGAGTTTGAAAAACCTTTTACTTGCCGCACAATAACCATCAAAATCAGTGGCAATAATTACCAGGCACAAAGATTGGCTATCGAAGTGAGTGATGACGGCAAAAACTTTCGATCTATTGGAAGATTAGAAGCGCCACGCCACGGATGGCAAGATACCGATGAAGATGTGACGCATTCTATCGTGCCGACAACCGCGAAATATTTCAGGTTTATTTATGATAAAAAGGGTTCTGAACCCGGTGCAGAAGATTTAGATGCTGCAAAGTGGAAGCCATCACTGAAACTGGTTAATCTCGAGTTATCTGGAGAGGCACAAATCAATCAGTTTGAGGGTAAAAATGGTTCGGTCTGGAGAATAAGCAAAAGAAGTACAGACGAGCAAATCGCTAAAAATCTATGTGTTCCGTTAAATAAAATCATTAACCTAACAGATAAATTAAATCCTGATGGAACTTTGAATTGGAAAGCCCCAAAAGGAAACTGGACAATTTTAAGAGTCGGACATACATCAACAGGGCATACCAATGCTACAGCTGGCGGAGGTAAAGGACTAGAATGCGATAAATTTAATCCTGCGGCAGTTAAATTGCAATTTGATAGTTGGTATGGTGAAGCACTTAAACACGGTGGACCAGAAATTGCGAAAAAAGTTTTAAGTGCTTTCCATGTCGATAGCTGGGAATGCGGTAGTCAGAATTGGTCGCCTTTATTTAAAGCTGAGTTTTTAAAACGCAGAGGTTATGATTTAACGCCTTACCTGCCAATTATGACTGGATTACCTGTAGAAAGCGTACAAGTATCTGAGGGTTTCTTGTATGATGTAAGAAAGACCATTTCAGAATTGGTTATTGACCAGTTTTATAAAACTTTGGCTGCTTTGGCAAAGGAGCGAGGTGTAACCTTTACTGCTGAAAGTATTGCACCAACCATGATCAGCGATGGTTTAATGCATTATAAAACTGTTGATGTTCCAATGGGTGAGTTTTGGTTAAATAGCCCGACGCATGATAAACCTAACGATATGCTCGATGCCATTTCTGGTGCACACATTTATGGTAAAAACATCATTCAGGCAGAAGCTTTTACGACTGTTCGTATGGATTGGAATGAAAGTCCGGCGAATATGAAAACCTTACAGGATAGAAATTATGCACTCGGAATTAACAAATTGGTTTATCATGT
This sequence comes from Pedobacter agri PB92, assembly GCF_000258495.1. GTDB lineage: Bacteria > Bacteroidota > Bacteroidia > Sphingobacteriales > Sphingobacteriaceae > Pedobacter > Pedobacter agri. Next base: position 230 of record NZ_AJLG01000277.1, on the reverse strand, counting down.
TTTTGTTCAAAATCCGTTCACAGATAGAAAGCCGGGCGTAACTTTAGATGGTGTGGGTTTGTATTTTCAACGCGACCAAACCTGGTGGAAACTCGGTAAAGCTTGGGTAGATTACGCAGAGCGAACACAAAATCTTCTACAAAAAGGCAAACCAGTGGTTGATATTGCCGTTTTTACGGGCGAGGAATTACCCCGTCGTTCGGTGTTGCCAGACAGACTAGTGGAGACTT
>NZ_AJLG01000276.1 GCF_000258495.1 Pedobacter agri PB92 | reverse complement strand
CCTCACGATATTTTTTTGCATTTATTTCATGCTCTGCTTTAGTTTCAGCAAAATTATGATATCCGGAAAAATCTTCCTTTGCACACATGTAGATGTAATTATTCTGGTTGCGATTTAGCACTGCATCAATCGCGTTAATACTTGGCATCATAATAGGGCCAGGAGGCAAACCCGCATATTTGTAAGTGTTATATGGCGATTGCACCTGCAACAGTTTTCCTGTAACCCGTTTAACAGTAAAATCGTTATTGGCAAAAATAACTGTTGGATCTGCCTGTAACAAAATACCTTTGTTTAACCTGTTTAGGTACAAGCCGGCGATAATCGGCATTTCTTTATCAAATAATGCTTCGGCATCAACAATTGATGCTAAAGTATAAACCTGAGCAGGGTTGAGGTTCAAACTTGCAGCCTTCTGTTTGCGTTCTGCTGTCCAGAATTTATCATACTCCTTGTGCATCCTTTCTAAAAAATCTACAGGAGAAATGTTCCAATACATCTCATAGGTATTCGGGATAAACATCGTGTAAATATTATCCTGATTAAATCCGTATTTTGAAATTAAGGCTGAGGAATCTAAAGCTGAAATAAAGCTTAATGAATCTGCTTCAAGGTTACTGGCCAAATAAGCGGCAAAATTTTCCTTTTTGCGGATGTTTTGGAATTTTAATTTCACCGGTTCCTGGTTTCCTGCTTTGATCAAATTAACAAGTGTTCTGTTCGTCATGCCTTTTTTTAAGCGGTAACGGCCAGGTTTTAGATTCGGTGCTAAATTCATTTTTGCAGCCGCTGCTTCGAAAGATGAAGGACTCTTTAAGATATCCCTTTTTTTAATCTCAAAAATTAATTCATCATAACTTTGGCCAGTTTTGATGTACAAGTACTTTTGATTTTCAGTAATATTAGGGGAGAAATAAAGTTGGTAAATGTTTAGTGCAAAATATCCGGCAACTAAAATAACAACCACACCAATTGCAATCGCTACCTTTTTCCCAGTACTCATATTCTTTTTTTCTACTTCAGTCATTGTTATTTATTGTTCTTTGTTTGATAAGGTAATGTTAATTCTGGTTCCGATAGCGACTTTCGTTACTGAATCAGCAGGCATTGGATCTTGTTTTACAATCACCGCATTAGCACTGTCTATAATACTTCCTTCATATAAAATATTGCCAAGGCTCAAATTAGAACCTTTTAAGCTGAATTTTGCCTCGTCTACCGTTAGGCCGACCAGTTGTGGCACATCAACCTCTTCACTTCCTCTTCCATCACCTAACACTAAATTGATTCTTGAGCCAACGGGGATAATATCCCCAGCCTGAATAGGAGAACCACCAAACGATGCTTCCAAAACTACATCTCTACTCACATCGGGTTTATATGTAGTATCTCCAAGTTTTAGTCTTGAACTTTCGATAATAGCCTGCGCTTCCCGAAGGGTTTTAAAGGCTATGTCAGGAAATTTTGTATTCGGCGTTTTCCCGGCATTTATAGTTAGGTAGATGGTTCTGTTATCTTTTACAAAGGTGTTTGGATCGGGATCCTGATCAATCACAATTCCTGCAGGCTGATCCATAATAAAAACTGAATCTACCTCATACTTAAGTCCTGCATCTTCGAGTTTTTGCACCGCTTGCTCAAATGCCAAACCTTTAACTAAAGGAACATTCAATCCCTGGCCATGTTTGGTGTAATATCTTAAGCTAAAAAATGCGATGAGTAATAGGCCAACAACAGTTAAAACTGCAGCTAAAATGTTGTTCCTAAATGATTTTGTTTTTAAATAATCTATAAATTTAGACATGAATCTTAAATTCTGGTGTTAAGCGTGCAAACTCAAATGTAGTTAATTAATAATTGATAGCGATTTTTGATCAACAGGTTCATTGCCCTGAGCAAATATAATACCACCAATTACCAATTCTATCCTTCAAAATTAAACAATGCTCAAAGATATTTATATTTTTGAGGATATATTTATGATCAAATTCTATTATAATTAACAGTTTTTCCAAATGAAAAAAACGATTGCATTGTTAACAGGCGGTACCACAGGAGAATGGGTTGTTTCGGTAAAAAGTGCAGCAACTATTGCTCAAAATATCGATGCTGATTTGTATGATGTTTATAAAATCATGCTAAATGATAAAGGATGGTTTTATGAACCTGCTGATTCCGTAAAAATAGAAATTGACAAAAATGATTTTTCATTAACCCTAGAAGGAAGACGAATCAAATTTGATGGTGTATTTATCGCGATACATGGTTCTCCTGGAGAGGACGGCAAATTACAGGGTTATTTTGATATGTTGAACATACCTTACACCACATGTAATGCCTTAACCTCATCTATTACAATGAATAAAGGGTATACCAAGGCTATTGTAGCGGGAATTGATCAACTAAACACGGCCAAATCAATACAAATCTTCAAAAACGGCAGGTACGATATACAGAAAATTAAACAGGAGTTAAGGTTACCTTATTTTGTTAAGCCAAATAGCGGCGGGAGCAGTATTGGCATGAGTAAAGTAAAACATGCTGATGATTTGGAGAGCGCCCTTGATAAGGCATTCCATGAAGATACCCAGGTATTAATTGAGGAGTTTGTAAGTGGCCGTGAATTTTCAATTGGTGTGTACAGTGCTAACGGAGAAATCACAGTTTTACCAACCACAGAGGTAATCCCTGCAAATGAATTTTTTGATTTCGAAGCCAAATATACACCTGGTGCTACTCAGGAAATTACTCCGGGGAATATGAGCGAAGAGGAGTATGCGAGAGTTCATCAAATTATAAAAGAAGTTTATATCAAACTAAATTGCAGGGGAATAGTTCGTATCGATTATTTTCTGGAGCATGAAACAGGCAAATTTTATTTCATCGAAATTAATACCATACCTGGTCAAACTGCTACAAGTTTTATCCCACAGCAAGTTGCCGCTATGGGCATAACGTTAAAACAGTTTTATACAGATTTGATGAAAGAAACGCTTAACTAATCTTAAATGGATATTCAGGAACTAATTCAGAGGGGCTTTGCTGTAAAAGAATATCCAAAAGATAAAATTATTTATGAACCTGGCATGTTACCGAGGTATGTTTACTTCATTAAAACAGGCGAGGTTAGGATGGTTACCGTAAGCGAGCATGGCAAAGAATTTATCCAGGGTATTTTTAAGGCTGGTCAATACTTCGGCGAACCTGCTTTAATTGTAAATAGAAGATATTTAGCTTATACAATTGCAAGTAAACAATCAGAAATTATTCTGGTAAATAAAACGGATTTCTTTAACTTAATAGAAAACACCCCAGGCTTTAGCACGAGTCTTATTCAAAAATTAAGTAACAGGCTCTTTTATAAGTCGATGATGCTGGAGGAGTTGGCGAACGAAAAAGCTGAACATCGGCTCTTAACCATAATTAATTACCTGATGAATGATGTCGAGGTTGGTGATAGCTTAAACGTAACAAGGCAGGAACTCGCAGATATGACTGGTTTGAGAGTGGAAACGGTGATCAGGGAGATTAAATCATTGCGTGAAAAAGAATTTATTAAAACTGATAAAGGCAAAATCATAAAGCTAAAATAAATCAGCAGTTCAATCTATTTACTGACAAAATATGATGTAGGTCATAAACTAGGCTTTTTATTAGTTTTAAATTTGCCTCATTAACTAGCAAAAACATATGACCGAATTATCTAAATTTCAAGCCTTTATTCAATGCAAATGTCCACGCTGCCGCCAAGGAGATATTTTCGCAGGCAGCGCATATTCTTTCAGGCTACAAAAAACAAACATTTATTGCCCGGTTTGTAATCTGAAATTCGAGCGGGAACCAGGTTTCTTCTATGTCGCGATGTTTGTAAGTTATGCAATGAATGTTGCAGAAATTATTACTATTGGCGTAGCATCATATGTTTTGGGTTTAGATCTGATCTATGAAAATTTATGGTATTATGTTGGCTTTATATTATTTGGAGTGTTTTTATGCTCCCCGATAAATTACAGGTATTCTCGGGTAATCCTTTTGCATTATTTAACTCCTGGATTACACTATGTACCAGGCAGCGGAGAAAAGCGATAAATAAAACGCCCTTATGGGCTTTTCTCATTTTTTCATAGGATGTTGTACATATTCCGACATACCTTGTACTTTTCCATCTTTAAGCTTAAAATCGTTGTATAGCTGAATGGTATCTACTTTTCCGTCTTTCGTTGTGGTAACCTGTTTATACCATAAGCTCACCCATTCTTCAGTGTGTACGT
>NZ_AJLG01000275.1 GCF_000258495.1 Pedobacter agri PB92 | reverse complement strand
AATTGAGATCAAAGGCTTACCTAAACTCACCGAAGTTGGTGCATGGAGTGTTCAAAAAACCGGAACCTTTGGAGATTTTATTCCACCAACGGCAAATGAACCCCGTACCTATGGCGGCTTTTATACGCAGGAAGATATTAAAGAGCTGGTACAATATGCACAAGATCGCTTCGTCAATATTATGCCCGAAATTGATGTCCCAGGACACAGTTTGGCTGCCATTGCCTCCTATCCGGAACTTTCATGCACACCAGACGCGGTAAACTATAAGGTGCGTTCCGGCGAAAAAATTATGGATTGGAGCCGCGGGGCACCTCCTCTGGCATTGGTAGATAATACGCTCTGCCCTGCAAATGAAAAAGTTTATACATTCCTCGACACCGTAATTACGCAAATAGCAAAGCTTTTTCCCTTCGAATATATCCACATGGGAGGAGATGAAGCGCCCCATAATTTCTGGGAGAAAAATGACCAGGTGAAGGCATTAATGCAACGCGAAGGACTAAAAACCATTCCACAGGTTCAGGCTTATTTTGAGAAACGTGTTGAACAAATCGTGGTTTCAAAAGGCAAAAAGTTTATGGGCTGGGATGAAATTTTGGAAGGTGGTGTTTCACCTACAGCTTCAGTAATGAGCTGGAGAGGCCTAAAATATGGTATTCAGGCATCAAAAGATAAACATAACCTGGTGATGAGTCCGACTGATTTCGCTTATCTGGATTATATGCAAGCCGATCAGATTACAGAACCAAAGGTTTATGCCTCTTTACGGTTAAACAAAGCTTATCAGTTTAATCCTATTCCAGCTGGGGCTGATCCAAAATTTATTATCGGCGGACAGGCAAACCTGTGGACGGAGCAGATTTTCAATTTCCGACAGGTTCAATACATGCTTTGGCCTCGTGCTTTTGCCATTTCAGAGTCTGTTTGGAGTCCGATAGAGAAAAAAAACTGGACAAGTTTTATCGACCGTACAGAGGAACATTTTAAAAGATTGGATCTTGCAGAAATCAAATACTCTCCAGCCATTTACGACCCAGTGTTTACAGTTAAACGCAACGCTGATAAACAGTTGATAATTGAATTAACGCCAGAAATTGAAGGCCTTGATATTTATTACAGCTTTGATAATTCGAGCCCGGATCGATTTTATCCAAAATATACCGGAGCACTAACAGCACCTAAAGATGCCAGTATGTTGAGGGTAATTACCTACAAAGGAAAACAGGTTGTTGGAAGGTTAATTAGCATGCCCATTTCCGATTTACAAAAAAGGGCTAAATAATGGGTAAAGAAATCGAAAGGAAGTTCCTAATTAAGGAAACTGAGTGGAATAGCTTTGCAAAGCCAGAAGGAAAACTTCTGAGGCAAGGTTATCTGGTAAGTGATCCAAATAAAACTATTCGCGTACGCACCACCGAAAATGCGGCGTGGATTACGATCAAGGGAATATCTACCGGCGCCTCAAGGTTAGAATATGAATACGAAATCCCTTTGAAAGAAGGACTTGAGCTACTGGATCAGTTTGCTGAATCTGAACTGGAGAAAATCAGATATGAAATTCCGCATGAGGGTAAAATCTGGGAAGTTGATGTTTTCTCTGGCGATAATGCCGGACTAATTGTTGCAGAAATTGAATTGGAATCCGAAGAGGAGAACTTCCAGCTTCCGGCTTGGGTGGCCGAAGAAGTTACCCATGAGAAAAAATATTACAACTCCTGCTTAACCATTCATCCTTATAAAAGCTGGACACCTAGATAATTTGATTGAATCTTAAGCATCCTTCTCAAAGGAAAATTCCATATATAGCTTTTGCCTTCACATCAACAAATGTGAATAAATAAAAAGATTGATTCGTCATTTAACATCAACTCAATTCCTATATTAGCCCCTTCAAAAATCATCCTTGTTTAATTTGCAACAAATGGTCATCCCGAAAAAGGCCATTTAACAATTTAAAATTTAAACAACAATATCATAAAAGGATGAAAACAAGTAAATTTTTAATGAGTGCTGTGATTGCAGGAACGCTATTTTTGGCGAGCTGCTCTCCAAAAGATGCAGATATTCAGGCTGCAGTGCAGGCAAAAGAAGCCGCAGGCATTGCCGTATCCGTAGCTAAAGGCGCTGTAACGTTAACAGGCGAAGTTGCCGATGATGCAGCCAAAGCTAAAGCCGAAGAAATAGCCAAAGCTGAAAAAGGAGTAAAATCAGTCGTAAACAACTTAACAGTAAAACCTGCAGCTGCGCCAGTGGTCATTTCAGAAGACCCTTTATTAACTAAAAATGTTGCCGATGCAACCAAAGATTTCCCAACGGTAAAAGCCAGTGTAAAAGATGGTGTAGTTACACTTACAGGTGAAATTAAAAAAGCTTCGCTGATTACCTTAATGCAGCATTTAAGTGCATTAAAACCTAAAAAAATTGAAAACAAATTAACTGTAAAATAATTCTACCGATGTTATTACAAGAAAAATATAAGGCATTAACCGATGCAGCTGTTGCCGCTGGAATAAGTGATCTTGCTGTAAGAGCGCAAGACGGAATATTATATGTAGATGGAACTGCAGCCGATGGCGCTACGAAGGATCATCTCTGGGAAGTTTACAATCAAATTGATCCTAACTTTACCTCTGGCGACTTAGTGCTGAACGTAAATGTTAGCGTTGATGCGGCTACCACTCATGTGAAAGTAATTACCCAAAGCAGCAATTTAAATATCCGAAAAGGTCCTGGAACGGATCAGCCGATTGTTGGTAAAGCGGCGCATCATGAAATCATTACCCTGGTAAATCGCAGCAATGATTTGTGGTGGCTGGTAAGAACTAAAGATGGTGAAGAAGGATACTGCTATGCCCAGTATCTGGAACCTCAGGATTAATCAGTTTGAGTATCTTTCAAATCCGCTTTGTAACAAAAGCGGATTTTTATTTAAAGGATGAATCACATCTTTCTTCAGGATAGCAGATGCTGATCTTTGGCAAAATTGAGCAAACCTATGGTTGATTTTACCCCGGTTTTTCTCCAGATATTTTTACGGTGAGTTTCAACAGTATGTTCGGAAATAAACAACATTTTACCAATTTCTGCTGAGGTGTGTTCCTTCGAAATGAGTCTGATAATTTCTATTTCCCGTGCAGATAAATTATTTATCTGATGTTGGTGCGTATTTTGGCTAACGTTTTTCAACTTAGATGCAATCGAATCCTGAATATAACTTCCGCCCTCCATTACCGTTACAATGGCCTTATGCAGTTCAGCATTTTTTACATTCTTAAGCAAATACCCAGAGGCTCCAGCCTTGAGCATATTGGTCATATTTAAAATATCATCATGCATAGAAAGCACCATCACTTTAATTTGAGGGTATTCTTTTTTTACATATTTAGTTAAGTCTAACCCTGACTTTTCACCCAGGCTAATGTCGGTTAAAATGAGATCAGGAACACTAATTTTTATTAGTTCCTGAGCCGTATCAACCGAATTTGCTTTTCCTACAACAACCAGATTGGCGACATCTTTCAAAATTGCCTCAATGCCATCCATAAGAATATCATGATCATCAACTAAAAATACTTTAATCTTTTTCATGTCAGCGATTTTAGAATCATAATTACTAGTAAGAGAACCTTAAAATGGTGGTAGTGCCTTTACCAATAGTCGAATCAACTTCTAAATGACCATTAAAAATTCGAATGCGACTTTCCAAATTTTGCAATCCTAAACCTAGTTTAATTTCATTTTTATCATAGCCGATACCATCATCTTCAATCATTAGTAAAATTTCATCATCACTCATGTTAAGATGAACGCCAACATTTTTCGCTTTGGCATGTTTCAAAATATTGTTAGTAAGTTCCTGAAACGACCTGTAAACAACCACCGCCCTTACCTGATTCACGTCATCAAACTCAACGTGTTTAAAAAATTTGAAAACGGTAAAGTTCTGCACATCATTAAGACGATCTATTACCTGTTCCATTGCTTTCACCAAACCGAAGTGCAGCACCATTTCGGGCGTCATTTCATGCGATAGCATTCGTACTTCATTAGCCGCCTGATCTATGAGGTCATCTAACTTTTGCAGCTGTGCAATATCATTTTTCGCTTTTTTAAGTTGAAGCGATGCTGCGGCCAGCGTTTGCCCTACCCCATCATGCAAATCTCCGGATATTCGCCTGCGCTCATTTTCTTCAGTTTCCAAAATCGCTACAGCCTTATTTTTTTCTTCAAGAAACCTCTGTACCGCATTCTGGCTTTTATACTTGTTTTGAATATAGAAATAAAAATAAATACTGCTTGATATAAATACAGATAAACTGGCGATCAAAATAATAAGCCAACGTTGTTTATTACTGATATTAAGTCTGTTTTCGAGATTTTCTTCTTTAAGTGTGTACGT
>NZ_AJLG01000274.1 GCF_000258495.1 Pedobacter agri PB92 | reverse complement strand
TAATTTAAATATTAAACAGGCTGCATTTAGCGCCTCAATTAGTGAAGAAGATTTACGCCAGTCTAAAAACGCACTACTGCCAACCTTAAACGGAAGTATTAATCAATCCATGCAATGGGGAAGGAGTCAGCAAGTTTCTGGTTTATTCGAAAACACGCAGAATTATAATTTGAATCCAAACCTTAATGCCAACGTGGTACTTTTCGGCGGCGGTACAAGGGTAAACCAGATCAGACAGAATAAATTTTTATTAGATGCTGGAAAAACCAATGTAGACAAAGTAAAAAATGATTTGATTCTTCAGGTGGTAACTGCTTATCTACAGGTACTCAATAACCAGGATCAGGTAAAAGCGACACAGCAACAATTAGAAGTTGCAAATTCTACTCTTAAACGCGAGCAGGCCTTGCTAGATGTGGGTAATAAAACACTGGCAGATATTTCTCAGGCAAAATCGCAGGCTGCAACTGCAGAATTAAACCTAACTGATGCGCAAAACCAGTTAACTATTTCTTATTTAACATTAGGTCAGCTCATGGAAATACAGCCACCCATGACGTTCAAAGTGCAGCCACCTTTGGTAAATGAAATCGAAAATTTAAAAACAACATACGTTCCGAACGATATCTATAAACAAGCTATGGAAACGTTTCCAGATATTAAATTGGCCTGGAATTATACCAAAGCAGCTGAAAAGGCAGTTGATGTAGCGAGAGGTAGTTATTTTCCTCAAATTACATTCGGTGGAGGTTTAGGTTCTGCCTACTATTACCAGTTTAATGCCAGTTCACTTCGTCCGAATGCAGCTTTTGGTAACCAGTTAACAGATAACTTTGGCCAGTTTGTAAGTATGGGCATTCAAATTCCGATTTTAAACGGATTCTCAACGAGATCAAATGTTAGAAGGGCGAAAATTACATTATTGCAACGCAAAACGGATGAAGCATTAGCTAAAAACAACTTAATTAAAGTGATTAATCAGGCTGTTGCAGATTTGAATGCAGCCAAAAGCCGCTTCAGTTCTACACAGAACGCATTCGAGGCTCAAAAAGACGCTTTCTATGTAATAGATCAGCGTTATAACGTGGGTTTGGTAAATTCACTGGATTATAGCACCGCACAAACCAATAGAAACAGAGCTGAAATCGATTTCATCCTGGCTAAATACGATTTGATTTTCAGGGCTAAAGTAATCGATTACTACCTAGGGAAGCAAATCACTTTTTAAGCATCATACGAAAGAAGAAAGAATTAACATTTCAAACTTCAAGACATTACAACTTTAATACAAACAAACGAAATACATTAAACAATTATGAAACTGAAGCACATATTAATTACCATTGGTGTTATCGTTGCAATTTTAGTAGTACTAAAATTAACCGGAGTTATTGGCGGTGATAAAACCGAAAAAGTAACTACCGAAAAAGCATCAGATAAAACTGTTGTTGAAACAGTAACGGCAAGTGGTAAGATTCAACCGGAAACCGAAGTTAAACTAAGTTCAGAAGTATCGGGTGAGGTTGTTGAGTTGAAAGTAAAAGAAGGCGATATTGTAAAAGCCGGACAATTGCTTTGTAAGGTTCGCCCTGATATCTTACAATCAGGATACGAACGCACCGTAGCCACTTACAATGCCCAAAAAGCAAGTGTAGCCTCTGCACAACAACAGTTGGTGCAAAACCAGGCTAACTTTGTAAATGCAGAAGCTACTTACAAACGCAACGTGGAGCTTTTTAACAAAAAGGTGATTTCTGCTTCAGAGTTTGATGCCGCAAAAGCTGCATTTTTAACAGCTAAAGCAAATTTAGCTAGCGCCAAAGAAAACGTAACGGGAGCTAAATTTACCTTAGAGCAAACTGGTGCAAATGTGAAAGAGGCGGGTGCCAACCTAGCCAGAACAACCATTTATGCACCTGCAGATGGTGTGGTTTCAAAATTATCAATCGAATTGGGCGACCGTATTTTAGGTACCTCACAAATGGCTGGTACAGAAATCATGCGTATTTCTAATTTGGCCTCAATGGAGGTGAACGTTGATGTAAATGAAAATGATATTACCCGTGTAAAAGTTGGTGATAAAGCATCTATTGAAGTTGATGCTTTTTCTGATAAAAAGTTTAGGGGTGTGGTTACAGAAATTGCAAGTTCATCAACTGCTGTTGGAACTACTACTACCAGTTCTGTTGATCAGGTAACCAACTTCTCGGTAAAAATCAGGATTTCTGAGGAGATAGAAGGTAAACAGCAGTCTATTTTCCGTCCGGGCATGTCAGCCACTGTCGATATCGAAAGTGAAACGGTTAAAGGTTTGGCTATTCCTATTCAAGCTGTGTTTACCGAAAATAGCAAAGGTGGCGATGGCGAGAAAAATCAGGGAAATGATGAAAACGCCAGCAAACAAAAATCGAAGCTAACAGATAAAAAAGTTAAACAGTTTGTGTATAGCTTTGATGATAAAACTAAAAAAGTGAAGAAGGTTGAAGTATCAACCGGTATTCAGAACGATCAGTTTATTATCGTGAAATCTGGCATAAAAGCAGGCCAGGAGATTGTAACTGGTCCGTATTCTGCAATCCAAAACAAGTTAAAAGACGGCATGATTGTAGAAAAAACAGCAAAAGATCAATTATTTAGCAAAGACGGTAAAAAGTAGGTTTAAGCTAAAGAGTTAAGGCGCAAGGTTTACGATGCATATTTGCGTCTATACCTTGCGCCTTTTATTTTTTTTGCTTTAATATTTGCCATTAATAGTAACTTGCGGCCTTAAGGTGTAAATAAAGGTTTAGGTGGTATGGTTTATGGTTTAAGAACGTGGTGTCTAATCCTTAGCCTTATTTCTTAAACCTTCTGCCGTTAATCACACCTTTTACCTTTAACATTTTTTGATAACATGGTACCTAAAATAGCAATGATAGGGGGCGGAAGCTGGGCGACTGCCATTATAAAAATGCTTTCAGATAATTTATCTGAAAAGGAAATTTTTTGGTGGATGCGCAACGAGGTAGCTATCGATCATATTAAGAAGTTTAAGCATAATCCACACTATTTAAGTTCGGTTGAGATAAAATTTACGGAAAGCAATATTTCCTCAGATATCAACGCTATTGTTAAACAAGCCGATTTTGTTATCTTAAACGTACCTGCTGCATTTTTGAAAGAAACCTTAACCTCTGTTACGAGTGCAGATTTGAGAGGCAAAAAAATTATTTCTGCCATCAAAGGTATCGTTCCGGAAGATAATCTGATTATCGGAGAATTTCTAAATGAAAAATACGATGTCCCTTTCGAAGATATCCTGGTGGTTAGTGGCCCTTGCCATGCGGAAGAGGTGGCGCTGGAGAAATTATCTTATCTCACAATTGCTTGCACCGAAATTAAAACGGCAAATGTTTTCGCATCTTTTTTAAATACGAGGTATATTAAAACCAACGTATCGGATGATATTTTTGGAACGGAATATGCTGCGGTGCTCAAAAATATTTATGCAGTAGCCAGCGGTATTTGCCATGGCATTGGCTATGGCGATAATTTTCAGGCGGTTTTAATTAGTAACGCCATCCGGGAAATCAAACGTTTTGTAGACGCTGTTCATCCCATTAATCGCGATATTATGGAATCAGCATACCTGGGCGATTTATTGGTTACAGCCTACTCACAATTCAGTCGTAACCGTACTTTCGGCAACATGGTAGGCAAGGGCTATACCGTTAAATCGGCGCAATTGGAAATGAATATGATTGCTGAAGGATATTATGCGGCTAAATGCATGCATATTAAGAATTCAGCATATAATGTAGATATGCCCATCAGCAAGGCCGTTCATAATATTTTGTATGAAAACCGATCGCCACAAATTGAGATGAAACTACTTGCAGAGCGCTTAAATTAAGATTTGAAAGGCAATTTTGATGCTAATCGGTTAATGCAGTCTTTCTTTTCGCTAAATCCCCGATGAAAAATCGGGGGATACCGCTCCAACAAGGTTTATTTAACAAGTTGCTGTACTGCTATTTAAAACAAATTGCCCAGGCAACTGTTGTTGATTAAAATAAAAGTATAGCTGTCATGAAAAAGAAATTTGCAATAGGTTTATTAACGCTCGCATTGTTTGGCGGTGTAACCTTAAGTGTTAATGCACAAGAGAAAAAAACAGAAGTTGGTAAAGCATTAGATCAAACTGGTAAAGCCATAGGTAAAGGTGCTAAATCTGTTGGTAATAAAACGGCTGAAGTTGCTGTAAAAGGGGGCTCAAAAGTTGCTGATAAAACCTGGAAAGGTAAAATGGCACCAGATGGCTCAAACGTTTATATCAACTCTAAAAATGAGAAATATTACGTGAACGCTAAGGGTGCAAAAATTTGGTTAAAACCTAGCCAGATTAAAAACAGACCAGAGCCTAAAAA
>NZ_AJLG01000273.1 GCF_000258495.1 Pedobacter agri PB92 | reverse complement strand
ACGTACACACTATGGTTTATTGCGATCTATCTACTTACCTCCCACAAGAAAGGAGTATCTTCACATCAGTTAGCAAGAGATTTAAAAGTAACACAGAAAACAGCATGGTTCATGCTACAAAGATTGCGTACAGCATTGGGAAATGGAAGCTTTGAAATGCTTGGTGGTGAGAATATAGTTGAAGTTGATGAATCATTCGTAGGTGGTAGAAACAAGAATCGCCATGCAAAGAAGAAAGTTAAAAATTCACAAGGCAGAAGCTGTATTGATAAACGCCAGTGCTTGGAATGATTGAAAGAGGTGGTTTGTTAGTGGCAAAAGTAATGAAAGATACTTCCGCATCTGAAATTGAGCCAATTGTTAATAACACAATTAAACCAAACTCAACTGTTAGGACTGACGAATGGCAAGTCATAGCTTCTAACTTTTTTAAACTATTTTCTATAACAAAGCTAAATACAAATGATCTTTACAAAATGAAATAAGGAGCTATGAAATCCCTATTTTAATTCAATGTTGATAGAAAACTTGAATTTGATTTTGTTGGTAATCCACTAATAATTTTGTTAGGATATTTGCAATGAGAATTGTCATTGTGATTTTGCATACTGCTTAATTTAAGCCTCCGTCAAAGGCCGAATTTCAAATATAAGCAAAAGGCGGATGACTAGAAAATAATTAAATTAACCGAATAAACACAGATTATCTAGCTAAGGGTAATTTGCTATATTGTCGCCTAATATTTATTTGAGAATCGTGGTAGAAGTAATTTTGCCACGCTTTTTTACTTAAGATTTAATTTTTAAACGCTAAATCGCAATACCAGCTAAAATATTGATTATTAACTTAATAAATTAAAAATAATTTCTCAACGCCGAACTTTTTTATTATCTTGACGACAGTTAATAGTAATTAAATCAGATCTTTATGAAAAATATCTTGTTTTTCTTAGTTTCCTGTCTGATATCCGCTACTGCATTACTAATATCTGGTAAAATCGCCGACTTTGAGTTAGGAATTAGCACAGTAATCTGTGTTTGGACAATTTTCGCGTGGAGTATCATTAATAAAATGGGCCAGGGCAATAACAGTCGGGGCTGAGTTAAAAAGTGAATGAACAGTAGAAGTATATCCTCATAATTTATTGCAGTTATTCAAGAATGCTGAAGGAAATGTTATGCGTATTGTTAGTGCAATAAAAATAATCAATTTCGAAATATTCACTAACCTTTAATTGTAGTTTTAAGATTAGTGAATATTAAACCTGGTAATTAATCTTCAGGATTCCCCGCGGCATTACCGGCTAAGTCACCAGATACGTCTTCATCATCATCCGTTTCGCCTGTTAATCCCTCCTGCACGTCATTATCCTCATCTTTGTCTTGCAGATAGCCGTCGTCATTTTGTTGATCTTCCTGATCATTCCAATCTTTTTTGTCTTTTGGGTCCATATTCATAAGTTTTGGTATTAAGTTATAGTGAAATTACAACCGTGGTAATGCTCACTAAGTTTTGCTCTTCTCAGCTTATCCCCCTATTTGCTTTAAGACAGCAATAAAAACAAATGTTTTAAATTATCTACAACACAGTGCTTTAACTTATTCATCTTTGTTGTGTTTAACATAGCTTATCAAAAATCTTATGGCTTGGCATTTGCGTTTATTACTTTAAATGACGGTTAAATCCGGAAACAGAAGAAGCTGAAAATCTATAACAGAGTAGGCAACATTTAAAACTTGATATTATGAAAATGCAAGAATTGAATTTAAACGAAATGAAAGAAATTAACGGTGGTGGAATTTTTGGTAACAATGATTCTGCAAGTTCTGGTGGTTTAGGAGGTGCTTTAAGCATTGGTAACTTGTTATCATTCTCTAATTCTACTCAGGATGGAGATGAATCTAGTAGTACGTCGTTCTCTTTAGGTAACAATATCGGCGGCAGCCTTGCTGGCGTATTCGATAGCCTAAAATCTTAATTGAAAAATTAAGTAAATAAAAAGGCTGGTTCTTTAAATGAGCCAGCCTTTTTTATTTTAAGTACTGTAGTTGCTTGTGTTAGCACCGCAAGGAAAAACTAACACGTAACCTCGATGAAAAGCCAATCATATGAGGGGAAGTCATTAATACAACATGAAAATTATCTGATGTTTATCTTTTCGGAAAAAAAATTGGAAACGATAAAAATCAGATTTTCAAATAGCTGCAGTAAAATATGTTTATAACTAATTACCTGTTGATAAAACTCAGTAAACAAAACCAGCCATGAATTTATTTACATGTAAATTAAAATAGAAACTATGCAAAAGACCACTACTCAAATTAGCGAGGATCTTCAAAAATTCATCGATAAATTTCAGCCTAGCAAGTTTAAATTATTAACCAGAGGCATTGAAATAAGGGGAAATAACGACCTTCATAGAAGCATCACCGCAGCCCGGGAGCTTATTGAAAAAATGAAATTAAAATTAACCGTTGAACATTCTGCAGAGATGGCCATGTATGGAGGCTTTGAAGTAGTTCACGCTGCTTAATATCACATTAAAGAAGTGCTAACTATTAGCGCTTCTTTTATATACATCCTAAGTAAATACTATCCTTATTTCGTCTGATCAAATCGTTTTCAGCAGACATCTCTCCTACTTAATCTTATTGTCATTCAATACCTTTCTCTGCTATTAACATTAGCTTTTATTAATCCTATTCTTCGACATTCGTTTTTGAATGCGTTATAAATACGTACGCATCGGGGCGCACTACGCGATTATCCAAATTTCTAAACAATGGTAATTAATGTGGGTTCTTTGGATACAAATTACCATAATATTTTATTTCAATATGATTGACATCTTAAAATATCGTCAACTCTCGGATGAAATTTTTGATGTAGAACAAACGGGAACGAATGAGCTAACAATCATATTTCGAAGTGATGCTGACGTAAAAGCATTAATTAAAAGAGCAAATGCATTAGCTATGCACAAGCCTGATGATGGAACGCTTTCTATCGTATTTACTTACGATAACGGAAGAACGATAGAAGTTGATTAATTGTCTTTTATCGAAAATCCTAAACCTGATTGCAATATTATTTGGTAAACCGATATCAAAAACTATCCCTTGTTAATATGAGTAAAAAAAAAGAATATGATTATTTGATTGTGGGTAGCGGACTTTTTGGCTGTGTATTCGCTCATGAAGCGATGAAGCTGGGCAAAAAATGTTTAATCATTGATAAACGAAATCATGTTGGCGGTAACGTTTATTGTGAAAAAACAGAAGATATCAATGTTCATAAATACGGTGCCCATATTTTTCATACCAACGATAAGGTAATTTGGGATTATGTGAACTCATTCGTAGAATTTAACAGGTACACCAATAGTCCGATGGCAAATTATAAAGGACAATTGTTTAACCTTCCCTTTAACATGAATACTTTCTATCAACTGTGGGGAGTAAAAACACCTCAGGAAGCCAAAAATAAGATTAAATCTCAAATTGATCAGGCGCTAATCACAACGCCAGCCAACCTGCAGGAACAAGCGATTTCATTAGTGGGTAGTGATATTTACGAAAAACTAATTAAAGGTTACACAGAAAAACAGTGGGGCCGATCGGCGATTGATTTGCCGGCCTTTATTATTAAAAGATTACCCGTTCGCTTTACTTACGACAACAATTATTTCAACGATAAATATCAAGGCATCCCCATTGGAGGTTATAACAAACTCATAGATGGCCTTTTAGGTAATTGTGAAGTACGATTGGAAACTGATTATTTTAATAACAGACAGCAGTGGAATGACAGGGCTGAGCATACGGTATTTACCGGAAATATCGATCAGTTTTATGATTACAAATTTGGTAAACTGGAATACAGAAGCTTAAGATTTGAACATGAAATAATTGATGAAGAAAACCATCAGGGAAATGCCGTAATAAACTACACTGAGCGAGATATTCCTTATACCAGGATTATCGAGCATAAACATTTTGAATTTGGCACCCAGCCGAAAACGATTATTACGAAAGAATTTCCTGAAGACTGGACACCAGACAAGGAAGCTTACTATCCGATAAACGACAAAAACAATAGCGAAATTTTTGAGAAATATAAAACGCTGAGTAAAAGTGAGCAGCATGTTATCTTCGGCGGCAGGCTTGCCAATTACCAATATTACGATATGCATCAGGTTATCGGCGCTGCACTTAAAACAGTTTCCACTCATTTTGCATCTCTAAATGCTATCCCTAACCCAATATCATAAATATGAATATCCAAAAACCCCTTTTTCCCAAAAACCTTTTATGTTTTTCGCACCTTCGCTGGGATTTCGTTTTCCAACGTCCACAGCATTTAATGAGCCGTTTTGCTGCTGAAATGAATGTTTTTATTCTGGAAGAGCCCATTTTTGAAAATCTAGAAACTGGTTATCTAGTGTGTACGT
>NZ_AJLG01000272.1 GCF_000258495.1 Pedobacter agri PB92 | reverse complement strand
ACGTACACACTACAACTTAAGGTTGTTCAATGCAGCACAACTAACTTTAACCGGTAAGAATGATGTCTACATTTCGATCAGGACTTTGATCATATTTTAATTAAAAAAATACGTTAACACGTTCTACTTAGAAAGATTTAGCATAGAAAATTACCTGGCTGAGCATATTGCGGTCCAAATAAATAAATTAATGCATTCGTAGCATAGAACTATCGGCAGTTAATCTGCCCACACATTTTATATGGTTTTAACTGTAGAAAATGATTTTGAAATCCTAAACCATCGAATCTACGTAACTACATTACGTCCCGGTCTTTAAGTTTATGGAAGCTAGAATAGTGATATATGAGAAAGGGAATAGTTTTGTCTTATAACAAAGATGTTAAATACGGATTTATCAGCGATCTGAATGGTCAAAAAATTCGATTTTACAATGACGATGATCTGGTAATTTTAAATGTAGGAGACTTGGTTCAGTTTGCGATTGGGGTGATAAAAAATAGGCCTTGTGCAGTGAATATCATGATGTTATGCCGTAATCAAAACAAAGTTGATAAACACAATTAATCATTCTCCGAAATACCATTGGACCGCCCCAGTGCTGGCTAATATAAGAACTGTAACAACCACACCTCTTCATGTAGCGTCTTGCCATTCCTCTGGTGTATCATAATGCCTTAAGATTTTGCCGAGACAGAAATGTGCCATCAATACACAGGATATCAGAAACAACCAGAGGGTAGATATCATCAGTACGATATAGGAAGAAATTAGTTCAAAAGTTTTTTGCTCCCAGTTGTTCAGGATAGGTTTTTTTTGTGAGTTACAAACCTGTTATATAAATTTTCTACTAACAACTGTAAAACTGCATAATTTTGTTCACTATAGATTTTAGTATACAACTTTCAGTTCTTCAATGTTGAATAACACCTTATTGAAGAACGGTCTTTGTTAAAATCTAACCTATCTAATTAAAAGCAGAAATTAGCACATAGGCAAGTGGATCAATAAAACAAATCTTCCAATCCCAGTTTTTTTATCCGCATACTGATTGCTGAGCGGGAGCGGCCGAAGTGCAGCGCAAGGTCCCCAGGACTGTACCCATCAGCAAACATGATGGTGAGTTCATTATCCAGTTCCACTGTCCAGGATTGGTTAGCGGAGTGTGCCTGTTTATCAGGGTTTACTGATTTGGAATTGATTGTCTTTTTTTGATCACTTCGGGATGCCGCCGGGTTATTTTTTGATTCCTTTGGGGATGCGATGAGGTAGATCTGCGGGGAGGCGGGAAAATGTTTTGGAACCAAAGCCTCCGGGATATAAAGACCGGTTTTGGCCCTGGTGATGGCAACATACAATAAATTAATTTCCTCGTTCATCCGATTGAAATGTTCAGGGAGTGCATTTTTATCTTCCCGGAGCCTTCTCACTTTTTCTTCGGTTACAAAGTCATCGGCCAGGAGCACCGCATCATATTCCATTCCTTTACAGCGGTGCACGGTGGAAAAGACGATTTCAGCCTTTGATTTGTCCTTATTTTCGACATGCTTTTCTTTTATGGCTTTGATCAGCCCGGGTATAGCATTACCGTATTTTTCCACCAGTTCAATCATCATTGATAATTGCTTATCTCCGGTCTGCTCCACATAGTCTTTCAGTGCTGCGATATCGCGCATGGCACTGATCAGCGGATCTTTGATCTGATTATGCTTTCCATTGTGCAAGCTCAGGATATCATATAGTGATGCGCCTTCGTCTGCATAGGTGTAGGAGTTGATGTTGCCTTCAAAATAAATATGCCTGATGTTTTTCCGTTCGGTCACATATTCGATGGCTTTGATGAGCAGTCCAAGATTTGTGCGTGCAATGACGGCATTGCTTTTAATTTTTTTCTCCCTGCCTTTTCCCAGGATGGTCATTGGACGATGGGGTTCCAATAGATTTTTCAATCGCAGGGTTTCCATGGCAAGGTTCGCTATATCCTGTCCAAAACGGAAACTGGTGGAGAGGTGGTGGGTTTTGAAGTGAGCTTTCTCCAGGGAGTTGACGGCATAACGCCAGCTGTATATTTGCTGGTGGGTATCGCCTACAATAACTTTTGTAGCATTTTGCTTTAAAAAGATATCCAGCATGGCAGGGGAGGCATCCTGCGCTTCGTCAAAGAGAATATAGTCAAAGCCGAGCTGGGGATGCTGAAGCTGGAATTTTTTAAGGTAAAAGTCATGGGTGATTTCGATTTCACCTCGGTCCATTTTGGCTAGAAAAATACGTGCCTGTGAAACCATGTATCCATAGGTTTCAGCAATAAGTGTTTTTACCGCTTCATCCGCGATAAGGTCGAGGTAGTTTAAGTCCTGGACTTTCGGCCTGTCGCTGTTACAGAAATAAGAAATGAGTTTAAGGATGTGATTGGCGATCACAAATTCGCTGTGCTTTTCACCTGTACTTTTTAATTTAAGGATGCGGACAATTTCGTTGGTGGTGTAGTCCTGGTTTCTGACCTGGTATTTACTGCGCATCACAATGTTGCGAAAGGCAAGGGAATGGGCGGTTTCTACCTCAACGTTCTTTAAACCTTTTGCAGCGAATTTTTCGGCGGCTTCTACTTTTACGGCCTTGTTGAAGGCAAGGTATAAGATCCGGGAATTGGAAGGTCTTGTCCTGGCATACTCAATGATGGTGGTGGTTTTTCCTGAACCTGCAACTGCGTTAATTTTGATATTGCCAGTTGAATTGATGATATCTTTCTGCTGCCTGGTCCATTCCATCTTCAAAGGGTGTATTCTGTTTGGGTATCGTAATGGTGCAAGAATACGAATTTTGGAGTATTGGTGCGGTCATTATTTTTCAAACAGTTTGGCCTTGGGGTCGTTAAAGGTAGCTGGAATGATGCTGGGCAGCCGGTTGATCGTTCCGGCAGCTGCGCTTGACCATTGAATTTTTATCCGGTCAGAAATGGGAAGGGCTTTCAAGAATGGCCTGGAATACGTCCTGAAACTTCAAGGCCGAGAAGGGCTTGTGCAGATGGTGGTATATCCCCACCCCGGTTGGACGGAAGGACATGGCTGGATGAGCGGTCACAAAAACCAGGTGTGGGTATAGGTGCCTGGTTTTAGCAGCCAGTTCAATTCCCGAGAGCCATGGCATGTCAACATCGGAAAAAAGGATGTCTATGCCTGTGCTTTTTTGAAGATAGGCCAGTGCATTCCTGGGATCGGTAAATATGGCCAGTATTTTTAAGCTGGGGTGCAATTCAATTTGTTCCTTTAAGTTTTCGATTGCGAAGGACTGGTCGTCGACTAATATACAATTCAATATTTGACTATTCATGTTACTGCTTTTTAGATAAAATATTTCTGGTTCCTGATTTTACTTGAGTGTATTGTGGGCTATGGATTTCTCCAATTACTTTCCTTTACTGCTAGTTTAGTTCCTTAGGCTGTTTTTGGGATTTTTATCTTCACCAGGGATATTTAAAGGAGCTGTGATCTTAACTATAAATTGATCACCGCTGGTATAATGTTGCATTTTCGAGTGCTCGCCGTAGCTCAGCCTCAAGCGCTGCCTGATATTTTGGAGTCCGGTGTGTTGTCCGTTGTCATTCAGGCCAGTGTTGACCAGGTTCCGGGTCTGGATGAAAAGATGGGTGGCATCGGTTTCAATCCTTAATAGGGCAGGGTGGTACTTATCGCTGAGGTTCCCGTGCTTAAAGATGTTTTCAACCAGGGTAAGCAGCACCAGGGGGATAAATTCAGCATTCTCAGCGCTTTCGGTGGCCTCTAGTTGAAAAGCTGTCACTTCTCCTTCCTGCCTGATTTGCCAGAGCTCAAGCAGGTACCGGATTTGTTTGAGTTCTTCTGATACCCTGACCAGGGAGGGGTTGTTGCCGCTGCGCAGCGCGTAGCGCATGTTACGGGAGAGCAGTGCTAGGGTCTTCCCGGCGGCGGGATCGGTTTTGTGGATCTTGCTGTAGATGAAACTGATGGTGTTGAAAAGGAAATGGGGATTGATCTGGGCACGGAGGAATGCATTTCTGGCATTATTGAGTTCGATCAGCTGCTCTTTTGCCAGGATTGCCTGTTGATGGGATTTTTTTTCCAGGAGTTCACTTTTGTCTCGTTCCCGGATATAGTATTTGAGGAAGTAATAGCCTGAGGCCAGCAGAATGAAGTAGACGCTGCGCCAGATCCCGCCGTAGATGAATCGCTCGTCAAAGATGATTTCCCCTTTCTGTATTTCGGGGAAAATCATGGCGATCAGGTGGTCCGATCCATACTTCAGGGCGAGGAAAAAGGCGATTTCCATCGCGGTGAATAAGGGTATTTTCCATGCTTTCTGACTGGGGTTGCTCATCGCTAATGGCATCACGATTTTGGCATGGCTGTAGAATAGCAGGATGTTCACCACATAATGCAGCAGGTAATAAACCAGCCTTTCGAGGGAGCCTGAT
>NZ_AJLG01000271.1 GCF_000258495.1 Pedobacter agri PB92 | reverse complement strand
TGTTCGCTCAGCGAAAATTACTATAAATCTAAATAATGTTTCCCTTGAGCAAGCATTGACGGAGTTTTCAAAAAAAATTCCTTTGGATTTTAAAATTGTTGGAAATACCGTTTTAATCAAACGTCAGGAAGTTAGATTACCAGTGATAAGCCATGTCAATCTGGCGAGTACGATCAGCGGAAAAGTATTTGATGATAAAGGCATCTCTGTTCCTGGAGTAAATATTGTTTTAACCAGCAATGGGTTTAAACAAAATACCGTATCAAATTCTTCAGGAGAATACCAGTTTACCGTTCCTGCCGCGGGTACTTACACCCTTGAAGCGAGTTACATCGGATTTAACAAATATATTCAGAACGTTGTTGTTAAAAACAGCAATATTAACCAAAACATCACCTTAATTCCATCTTCCGAAGATTTATCAGAGGTAATGGTAGTGGCTTATGGTAAACAAACCAAAGCTTCATTTACAGGTTCAGCAAAAGAATTGAAAGGTCCTGTTATAAGTGGCAGCCCAAGAGCAAGTGTGCAGGAAAGTTTGCAAGGAAATGTGGCAGGATTAATTTCAAGCAATGGATCCGGACAACCAGGTGCGGTTCCTAATGTAAGAATTAGAGGTATTGGATCCGTTAACGCAGGTAGCGGACCGTTATACGTTGTAGATGGAATTCCTTTGAACGATAATCAAATTAGCGGCTTAAACAGTTATGATATTGAAAACTTAACGGTATTAAAAGATGCATCTGCGGCATCAATTTATGGATCAAGAGCTGCTAATGGCGTTATTTTAATTACCACCAAGAGTGGGGCGGCTGGTAAAACCGTAATTTCAGCTTCTGTTCAAAGTGGTGTAAATAATATTATCACCATTAAAGGTACTGAAGCTTTAAATACATCGGAGATGCTTGAGTTATTGAAAGAAGGTTGGGTAAACAAAGGTAACGATCCGGCTTTATTTGCACAGGAGATGGCTGCGAATAACGTTAATCCTAATGTAAACACAGATTGGTTTGATCTGCTAACCCGCACAGGTAATCATACCCAGGCAGATCTTTCTATTAGCGGTGGTACAGATAAAACTAAATTCTATATTTCTGGAAGTCATTATATTGCTAAAGCACCAGTACTAGGTAGTGATTTTACCAGAAGCACCGCAAATATGAGAATCAGTAATCAGGTTTCTGATAAGCTATCTGTTTCTGGCGGTTTGCAAATAAACAATCGCAACAACCATACCCAGGCAGATGGCAGCACCTTTGGTAACCCGGTTAGGATGTACTCGCAATACCAACCATGGTTAAGGGCTTACAACGATGATGGCACTTATGACTTTAGTTATTTTAACCGTTACAATCCAATGGCCCAGGTTTTAGAAAGTTATACCACCAGAAAAGCATATGCTTTAATTGGTAACTTCTTAGCCAAATATCAAATCACTAAAGATTTTTCGATTGAGAACCAATCAAACATTAATTTTCTTTACGGAGAAAATGTAGAATACAATAAATCAGGTGTAGGTACGTCGCGTACCGATGGAGGAAGAGCTACTTCAAGTACCGATCGTGTAATCAATTGGGTAAATACCTCGATATTAAGATATAACAAAACTTTTGGCGATTTTGGTTTAAAAACTTATGTTGGATATGAATCACAAAAAGTTACTGAAGTAGGAAACTATGTTCAAAAACGTAATTTCCTCCCAAACACTTACACTTTAGATAATGCATCCATTTTAGTTGATGGTGGATCAACAGGTACATCAAATGCCTTAAACTCAGTTTTCTTAAATGCTTCAACAGATTATAAATCTAAATATTATCTCAGTGCATCTTTCCGCCGTGATGGTTCGTCGAGATTTGGATCTGAGAAACGATACGGTAATTTTTGGTCGTTAGGGGTTTCATGGAACATTTTGAAAGAGAGCTTCATGGAGGATCAGCAGGTATTTTCAGACCTTCGTTTACGTTCGAGTTATGGAGTTAACGGAAACCAGGACATCGGCAATTTTGCTTCAAGAGCGTTATATGGCAGTACAAATTATGATAACTCACCTGGTTTGGTTTTCTCTAATTATGGAAACAACCTTTTAACCTGGGAAAAAAACAAGCCATTTAACATCGGCCTTGATTTTGGCGTATTAAAAAATCGTTTAACAGGAACATTCGAATACTATTCAAGAGCAACATCAGATTTGCTATTAAACCGTCCGATTTCTGCAACCAACGGCTTAACAAGCTTTACAGATAATGTTGGTGCAATCAAAAACAGTGGTTTAGAACTCGAATTAAACAGCGTGAACATTCAGCCAAAAAACAATGGATTTGGATGGACAACCAGCTTCAACATTTCAACCATCAAAAATGAAATTACATCGTTAACAAGCCCAATTGTATCGGGCAGTTACAACCGTTATGTAGGTGGCGATTTCTATCAACTATACCTTACTGGTTACGCAGGTGTTAACCCAGCAAACGGCGAAGCATTATGGTTTACCGATGAAACGCAGACACAAACCACTAATAATTATGGCTCGGCGAAACAATATAACCAAGGCAGTGCCCTTCCTGATTTTTTTGGTGGCTTAACCAATAGTTTTACCTACAAAGGCTTTTCGCTAAGCTTTCAGTTATACTTCAACTTCGGAAATAAAATTTATGATAATTATGGTACAAATGTAAATTCTGATGGCTCGTTAGGTTTCGGACCAACGAATAGAATCAGCCGTTATTCATACGACACCAGATGGCAGCAACCAGGTGATATCACTTTAACACCAAAAATGGTTTATTTAGGCACCCAATCTGGAACATCAAGCCAAAACTCATCTCGCTTTGTTTACAACGGAGATTATATCCGCTTACGTGATCTGACTTTAGGCTATGATTTGCCAGCACAGTGGGTTAAACATGTAAAGTTATCAAGTGCTAAAATTTACTTCAGGGCAAATAACTTATTTACATACATTAAAGATGACCGCATAACTTTTGACCCTGAGGTGGGCATCGACGGATTTGCGGACAAAAATATTCCTGTGTACAGAACTGCACTTTTAGGTCTTGATATTAAATTTTAATCTAGAATTACCATGAAAAAATTATATAACATATTTTATGCAACACTGATAGCACTCTTAATTACCTCTTGCGGTAAAGAGTTTCTAGAGATTGATCCTGAACAACAAGCGGCGGTAAATATGGTTGTAGTTGATTTACCAACAACCAAAGCTGCAGTAATGGGCACCTATTCCCTATTACAAAGTGCTGCTTACTATGGAAGAAGCGCTGTAATACTTCCTGATTTAATGGCAGATAACATGTATATCAGCAGAAGAAATTCCAGCAGATACACCAGTTACGATCAATACATTACCAATACGAATGATGGAACAGCATCCGGATCGTGGAATATCATGTACCGCACCATTGTGAATGCTAACGTAATTATCGCAAAGGGAGAGGTTTTAAGTGTTCCTCAATCCGAGCAGGCAGAGGTTAGTCATTTGGTTGGAGAAGCCTACACGTTAAGGGCATTGGCTCATTTTGACTTGTTAAGATTTTATGCCGCACCTTACAATTCTACGCCAAATGCATCTCACATCGGTGTACCGGTGCTCGCTAAAAGTGGCACAAGTAAGGAAGATATTGTTAATCCGAAAAGAAATACGGTTAAAGAAGGGTATGATCAAATTGTATCAGATTTGAAAAAAGCAATTTCTTTGATGCCTGCAACACCTGTAGGATTTACGGCATCTAACAAAGGTCACATCAGTCAGTTTGCTGCAAAAGCATTACTGGCAAGAGTTTATTTGTATATGGAAGACTGGGCAAATGCCGAAGCCATGGCAACTGATGTTATCAGCAGCAATAAATTCACTTTATTAAGCAATGCGAACTACGTTGGCGGCTCGACTAACTTCAGAATCCAGAATAATAGTGAAGCGATATTTGAAGTGGTATACAATGCAACAAATAATTTAGGAACAGATCGTTTAGCGGCATTTTTGTTTCAGGGATCGAGTTATGGTGATGGTTTAGCAACAGATGATTTGTATAACCTATACACGAATACTGATGTGCGTAAAGGCTTTATGACACGAGGAAGCAGAACAAGTGCTGAAAACCCGGCGAACGTGATTACAAAATACAATAACGTAACTACATTTGAGGAAGGTGTGAAAGTAATTCGTTTATCTGAATTATATTTAATTCGTGCTGAAGCGAGAGCCAAACAAATAGGAAAAGAAGCACTTGCCATAGCCGATTTAGATTTGATCGCTAAACGTGCCGACGCCTCGGCACCTACTACAACCGCTACGGGAGTCGCGTTGCAAAACTTAATTTTATTAGAAAATAGAAAGGAATTTGCTTTCGAAGGTCACCGTTTGTTTGATTTAACACGTAATAAATTGGCTTTTACAAAATATCGTACAGGTGGACTTACCATTGCAATACCAAATACTTCATTAAAAACTGTTTTACCAATTCCATTAGCGGAGATGAATGCCAACACTAATATGGAACAAAATGAAGGTTATAAATAGCCTTATCTCACAATAAAAAAAACG
>NZ_AJLG01000270.1 GCF_000258495.1 Pedobacter agri PB92 | reverse complement strand
TATCGTTGATAAAAGAATTTTGAAGTGGTTTAAAAAGTGTAAACTTTTCTGTTTCCAGATTGAAAATGTAAATACCTTCATCGGTGCCGATCCAGAAAGTTTTGGCATCGTACTTAAATATTTTGCGAATAAAGTTATTTCCAATGCTACCTGGAACACCCTTTTGGTATTGAAAGGATTTAAAATCGTAGCCATCAAATCTGCTCAAGCCATACTTGGTGCCAAACCACATATAACCTTGATTATCTTGTTCGATATCCCAGATGGTGTTAGCACACAAACCATCAGAAACAGTATAATGCCTGAAAAATATTTTTTGAGCTTGAGCTATTGGTGTAAAAAAAACACCCCAAAAAAGTAGCAGGGCTATCGCCCTGCTTAATTTTTTAATTATCATAAATAAATGGCTAGATAGGCTACACAATATAGCGATCTTTATTGTGTAGGCGCACTATTTTATATCATTTAGTTTTTTAATCAAATCTACTTCCTCTTTTTTGTAAGGTGTTCCATCTTTTCTAAAAACTTCATGAAACCATTCTTTAGGTTCCTCTCCATTTGGCAATGGAGTATCCCAGGCATATTTAGTATTCGATTTTCCATCAACCAAACCCCAGTTAATGGCTCCAATATTCTCCTTTTTCAAGATTGGCATTACGTTTTCGAAGCGGCTGCCTCTGGTACGGGCCATATATTCGGTACAAATCATCGGCCTGCCATGAGATCTTAACATATCAATTACCCTTTGATGCCACTGTGGCTCCTCGTAATCGTGGTAAGTAATCACATCAGAATTTAAAGCCTGAAATGCATTTAACTGTTTATAATCCCATGCCCAAAGGCCGGCACTAATCGGTTGCTCAGGATTTACAGCCCTTGCCCAGGTAAATACAGCTTTAAGCAATGGATATGAACTTGTTAACTTTCCAGAATTACCTGGCTCGTTGTATAAATCCCATAGCAAAATGCGCTTATCTGATTTAAAACGAGTCATTACATCTTTTACATATTTTTCTAAAGCAGGAAAATTTGCTTCCTGTTTTGAATCAGGATCTCCAGGATCTTGTACCCAGCCAGAGTTATGAATACCTGGTTTTGGAGCTGGCTGCTTTCCAGGCGTTGCTTGTTTATTCCAGCAATCATCAAAAAACACAAAAACCGTTTTAATTTTATGTTTATCAGCGATGGATAAATATTGATCCATTCTCTTCTTAAATCCTTCTTTATCCTGTTTCCAGGCTAAACTATGCAAGTAAACCCTCATGGTATTAAAGCCAATACTTTCTGCCCATCCTAATTCTTTATCAATTGTGGCAGCATCAAAGGTATCTGCCTGCCACATTTCCAACTGGTTGATGGCCGTGCTCGGCAAAAAATCTGCACCGTTAATCCATTTGTATTGTTTGTACCAGGCATTAGCCTTCTCTATTGACCAAACTTTGCCTACAACAGGTGTTGCTTCCTGAGCGTTTGCAACTGTTGCAATGGTACACAGTGCCAGCAATAAATATTTAAAGTATCTGTTCATATGTTATAAAATTTAGTTGATGCCCCTGCATCAACATCAGTATTATTTTTTTTGTTGATGGAATTTTAAGTTCCTGATCAGTTTTAACGGGAATACCAAAATTTGGAGATCCATCAGCGTTCCAGGTAAATTTTTGTGCCCTTGGCGAACGCTTTCCGCCGCAACCCTGACCCGGACCAGAGTTTGCATGATACAAAATCCAATCTTCTTTTCCATCCGGAGATTTAAAAAAGGAATTATGACCTGGTGCATAAACGCCATTTTCTGGCGATTGCTTGAAAACAGGCTGGGTGCTTTTTACCCATGAATTTACATCCAAAATATCATTCCCTTTCAACGTTAACATGCCAAGCGCATAAAAATCCGTCCAGCAACCGCTTGCAGAATAAATTAAAAATACTTTTCCTTTATTTATGAGGATTTGAGGACCTTCATTTACATCAACATGTGGTGGATTTCCGGGATCATTTAAATCACCATGTTTTTCCCATTCAAATTGTGGTGAAGATATTTTATGTCTTTCTCCATCAATTGTCCATGGGTTTTTCATTTTTGCAATGTAAATTTCTTGCTTCTGATTGATGTCGCCTTCCCAGCCAGCCCAAATCATATAGAGCTGTTTTTGATAAGTGAATACCGATCCATCAATTGCCCATTTATTTGTGGCATCACCCACTTTGCCTTTGAAAACCCAGTTCCCTTTTAACGGATCTTTTGATGAATTTTCAAGCACATACATTCTGTGGTTGTTGTTATTTCCGTCATCCGCAGCAAAATAAACATACCATTTTCCTGAAATAAAATGGATTTCAGGCGCCCAAAGTTCTTTTGAGTAAGCTGTATTGGGCGGTGGTACAAAAATGGTTTTCTTCTCTGCGGTTTTCAAATCAGCCAGATTTTTCGTTTTCCAAATGACCAGTTTGTTTTGCATAGAATGGGTATAATAGTAATAGCCATCTTTGTAAATGCTCCACGGATCGGCTCCAGAGGGAAGCAGTGGATTAGTAAATGTTTGCGCAATGCTTACCTGTGCAACAAAAAGAAACAGGAAGGCAAGCGAAATTTTTATTTTTTTAATGTGTTTATTCATATTACTTTTCTCCAGAAGGTCTGCTAATCTGTAATCCGGTGGCTACTGGCACGCCAAAATCAGGGCTGCCATCTGCCTTAAATGTAAACTTCTGCATCCTCACATTTCTTTGATCAGCACAACCTTGGTTAGTTGCAGAATTTGCATGGTAAATGATCCAATTTTCCTTCCCATCCGGAGATTTAAAAAAGGAATTATGACCGGGGCCAAAGGCATTGCTTTGCGGCTGTTTCGTAAATACCGGCTGAGTAGATTTTGTCCAATCTGCTTTTACCAATGGGTTTCCCCCGGCTTTTAACGCTAGCTGCCCCAAAGCATAATCATCTGTACCGCAATAACTCGCCGAATAAATAATAAAAGTTTTATTATCTGGAGATGTTAAGGCTTGTGGACCTTCATTTACGCCAAATCCATTTTTCTCCCAGCCAAATTCAGGCTCAGTTAATTTTGTCGCCGTACCCTCTAAGGTATAAGGATTTGTCATTTTAGCGATGTAAATATTTTGTGTCAAATTCACATTCGTTACATCCGGTCTTCCACACCAAAGAAAATATCTGCTTCCATTTACTTCGAGTACAGAACCATCTATGGCCCAAAAATCAGCGCTTGGACTAAATATTTTTCCTTTATCAACCCACGTTCCGGTTGTTGGATCAGGACTGCTATTTTCTAAAACCCATGTTCTTTGGTTAATGTCTGCCCCGTTACCTGCGGTGTAGTAGATATACCATTTACCATCAAAAAAGTATAATTCTGGCGCCCAAACATTTCTGGAGTTTGCTGCACCAGCAACCGGAGTGAAAACGGTTTTTGGTACTGCAGTACTCAACTTAGACATAGCCGTAGTGCTCCATAAATTAATAGAACTTCCATTGGTTTGAAGATAATAATAAACACCATCTTTTTGAAAAACGGAAGGGTCTGCCCCATTCATCAGCGGGTTGGAAAAGGTACTTACCGTTGTAGGTGGTACCGGATCAACTGGTGTTGGATTACTCGACTTGCCACAAGAAAGACTCACAGAAACAAATAGTGCGAGCCAAAGCATGTGAAGTTTTAATCCTTTTGATGTGAATTTGTTCATAATAGGAAATGTTTAAAAGGTTAGCAGCAAGCCACTAACCTTTTTAATTAATATTTAGGATTTTGCGTTAAATTCGAGTTTAAATCAATATCACTTTGTGGAATTGGATAAACTTCATGTTTGCCAACAATGAAGCCTGTAAAATCCGCATCTCTGGTTGCTAATGCAGGACTTAAA
Organism: Pedobacter agri PB92; assembly: GCF_000258495.1. Lineage (GTDB taxonomy): Bacteria > Bacteroidota > Bacteroidia > Sphingobacteriales > Sphingobacteriaceae > Pedobacter > Pedobacter agri. Next base: position 702 of record NZ_AJLG01000270.1, on the reverse strand, counting down.
TCGCCCCAACGTTGTAAATCTGCCCAGCGCCATCCTTCTCCGGCCAATTCTGTTAAACGTTCGTGTTTTAGTTGTGTTAAAAATTGTGCCTGGTTTAAGCCTGGTTTTGCAGCTGTCAAAGTAGCTAAACCAGCTCTTTGTCTCACTCTATCAACCAATGGATAAGCTTCAGCAGTTCTGTTTAAACCATTTAAACATTCCGCATACATCAATAACACATCAGCATAACGAATTAAGCGATAGTTATTTGGAGAGCGAAATCCTTCCTGATTTTTCCAGTGATCATTTAACAGCTTCCGGAACCATACACCATTTGCATCAGGACCAGTTCCATATCTGCTTTGGAAAGTTTGGCCATAAACAATAGTTGCAGCTGGGCCAGCAGGGTTGGCATTATTAAAAATGAATGATGCAGCTAAACGCGGATCCTGAGCATTTGCAACTGTTCTTTCCTGTAAAAACTCATCAATTACCCATCTGCGGGCAGCACCATCCGAGAAACCAACACCCGGAGGCGCAAAGAACTGAGAAATAGAGGTACCTGTGTTATTTATTCTTGATTCATCCACATCATCATCAGTACTTTCTGACTGGTTTTCACTGAATTGAATTTCGAATATAGATTCGCTGTTATTCTCTTTGGTGATTATAAAATTGTCACGATAATCGGCAGTTAAAGCATATGTTGAACAGTGTGTACGT
>NZ_AJLG01000269.1 GCF_000258495.1 Pedobacter agri PB92 | reverse complement strand
ACGTACACACTAGAGGTTTAAATTTTACATTTACACTGAAACTAGGAGTTGCTAACATTTGAAAACAAAGTTATCAAATATAAGCATTATCGGGAAATCAGCCGATAATTGATTTTATCGGTTTTCATCCGATATTGAAGTTTCTGAAAGATTATGTCGATTGAATTTTAGACATGGTGAATGAGTCGTAAGTCGGATGAATTCCCTTAAGTCTAAAATATTCGTGTGAACTGGATCCTTCAAGGCTTACTGGTCCTATGGGATCTTGACCATCTTCTGGTCTTAAAAAGAAGTATAGAGTATTTTGAAAAGGATTTGCTACTAAATCATACGCAGAGTAGCTTATGAAACTAGATGCTGACTCTCTTACAATATCATCTGAAAAATCTAAGATCAATTCGCGCTTTGTCCCATCTTTTGAAGTGAAATTGACTTGCCATTTTCCATTTGTCATACCGTATCTAGAAAGTTCTTTATAGCGATTGAAACGTTGTTCGGACAGTCCGTATTCAGATTGAATCTTAATTTTTTCAAGCTTTAATTGCTCATTATCTTTTTTTAAATTAGCATTTTCAACAAGATACTGTGATTCTTCTTCATTTAATTTCTCTAATACATTGATTGTATCAATATGCGCATTTCTCAATTTAATAAACTTAGCCAATGGCATGGAACCAGCCTTTGTTTTAGCTAAAATATCCGTTTCATTTTTAGCTGAGATTTCAGCGCTGTGAAGTTTAATAATTGACTTTACATAAGGAAAACTATAAGTAACAACTATTGCCCAAAAAAACGGCTCGACAAAGACTGTCATTGGGGTAGCGTAAAATTTAATCAGCTGATACAGACTTCTGAATCCATCTGATTTGACATCGGCATCGTCATAAAAAATAATTGCTATTGTTATAGGCCAATTGGTCAATAGCCATGAAATAATAAATGATGTAAAAAATGGATTGGAAACCCGATCGCGTAAATCCTTGAAAAAATCTTTGAAATCATCCATGAGAGTAAAATTTAGAAATGCAAGTATAAGGAATCGTTCACAAACGTCATAAGCTGGAAACCACTAAAAATATGAGTAAATGATTTTTTATATTTGGTTGAAATTAATACTCGATAAAAATGAATGTGACTGTCAACCAATCAAACGGCGGTAAAGGAAAGGGAAATCGCAAAAATAAAGTAGTTATCAACGAAAAAACTCAATCATCGTGGATGGATTTCTTCAATTCGGCCTGGACTTGGGTTGTCGGAATATTAACAGTATTAGCCGCTTTAGGTATCAGCGTGGCAATAAATAAACCTGATCAGACTAAAATAGATTTTGAGAACTCTAAGAATCTATCAGCAAAGCTTAATGATTTTAAACATTCATTACATAAACGGGATTCAATAGTCGCAGCAAATGAACGTGCTAAACTCCAAAGCAAGCCTGTAGTTGTTCAACCGAAGACATCTATAAGAGGAAACAACAATCAAATTGGTAATAATAACAAAATTCATAATGGAGATATTATAAACAATAACTTTATTGGATCAGAAAGGATATTTACTGAAGCAGATAAGACTGAGCTTTTGGCGAAAATCGAATCAACTTATCGACAACAAGGCGTAGCTGCTCCAACAAAAAACTTTGGCATTTATATGGATGCGATAAATAACTCTGCTCGATTTGCAGATGGGGTTAAAAAGTATTTATTATCACAAGGCTACAAACTTACCGGAACCGGAAACGGACCATGTGAGTCTGGCTATAGAATGGAATACAATCGTGATGAATTAGAAATATATTTTGGAGTTATGGAATAACTTACCTTTTCATTAGTTAAATTGCATTATGGAAAGATTAACTGTTTGTCAGGTGCTTTTTATAATTTTTTTCTCAACTACTCTCGGTGTGTCTTTAGCTCTTGGCGTTGGAAGCGTATTAGACAAGTTTTTACCACCTTCAGGACCATTAACACAAGCCGAGAAAGACATGCTTTATCCTGTCTGCCCTCAATGTATGATTGAAATCGAAATGCAGGAAGCTATGCATGGTACTGTAAAAAAGAAATAGCCGAACAGTATTGCCCGGCTATCTAAATTCTAATAAACATCAATAAAATCAAGTTTTTTCGAGAGCACATCGTACATTGGCTTGTAGCTAAAATTCAAGGCTTCGCCATTGTAATAAAACTTAATAGACTCAGCGCCATCATCCCTTTTATCATCTAGAATGATAGCATGTCCAACATTCGACGACCCATTCAGTAATGGGTACTTTTCATTAAAGTTAAATAAAATGCCATTTTGACTTAGGGAAATACCATAAATCTTTTCCTTGTTGAAATTAATATTCATATTTTTTTTTGATTTATACAAATATACCAAGGTATTTTCAACTAATTTGAAGGGGGTTCTTCAGTCTATTAAACAATAAATTATCGTTCCCCATATGGAAGCGCTAATAACGAATAGCGCTATCCAAGTTGTTTTTTTAATGTTCATTGCTAAATGGTAAGTACTGGCTATCATGCTGTGAACAAGCTACATTTTTGTTCATTTTCCGTTCATTGTACAAATCGAAAAATTGAGATAAGTCAATTTTCGTTTGTTTCAATATGAAACGACTTCTCACATTTTTTTTATTAATTTCTTCATTCAATGCAATTGCGCAAACAGGCTGTAGAAGAAATAGCGATGGAATACTTTTCCAAAATTTAATATTATTTGGACCGGATTATAACGCAAACTCTCCAGGGCCAAATGCATCAGCACTGTGTTTGCCTATGGGTACTACTGGGCCTAGTTGCACGATTAGGATTCCTTTTACCACAACATCATTTCAAGGTACTTATGGAACATATTCTGCGATAAATTGTGACCTTGATCATTATGTTTATGGAGCCTTGTTGGTTGCAGGTATATTTGTTTTTAGAAAGGTTCGGAAGGTGTAAAGCCGTTCATTTTTGGTCCGGTTTCTTCAGCTAATCGGATTAAATTCACGAATGGACATTTTGCTGTTAACATCTCGGATGAGCTCATCTACTTTGATACCGAATACATCAGCCATTTTGATTAACATCTCGGGCTTTGGAGTTGCCCGGCCAGCTTCATAGGCTGTGATGTTCTTTTGGTTTGAGCCTACCAGTTCAGCAAGCTTGCATTGTGTTAGATTTTCGTTTTCACGAAACCATTTCAGATTGGTACTGAATGGTGATTTGGTTTTTAAACCAGTCTCGACATTGGTTTTCATATTTATGGATTTAAATTTTAAGATTTAGTTTGTTGCTCCGACATATCCTCGAAAACAACGGTTGACCTGATTTCTAAAGCAACCGGATTTTCTTTGTCACCACTTAGCTGCATTCGTTCCTTGTACTTGGATCCTTTAGCGCCTTTAAGCAGGAAGATCAAAAGCGTATCGGAATATTCCCGGACCGTTCCAACCTTGACGCCGCCCTGGTAGATCGGTTTAAGGGTTCCTTTGAAAGCTCGGCGCCTGGCTTCATCTTCAATTGCTTCGATGCCGATCTCAGCTGCTTCGTCCCAGGCTTTTGCAAACTCCGGCTCATCTATCTTCCACCTGTACATGGTTTTGCGATCTAGTCTGGCCTTCCGGCAAGCTTCCGTGATATTGCCATATAGAGTGACATTCTCAAGGAATTCAGCTTGCTTTTCTTCGTGCGTTCTTGGATCTGGCTTTTTTAGGCGTGGCATAGTTGATAACTAAGTTTTCAAAAGTAAACAATTAATTTTAATTAAAAATTTTTAGCGCTGATTTTATCAGTTCAATAGTCTCGGATGTCATCATCTGTTCAGGTGATCGGCTGATCACTCGCCAACCGAGCGAGGCAGCAAGGGAACTTTTATCCATGTCACGCTGGATTCCCGTTCCCGAGCTATGTCCGCTGTTTCCTTTGGACCAGATACCGCCGTTCTGTTCGATGCCGATCTTGTGTTCAGGAATGGCATAATCAAACCGGAACTCTCTTTTTGTTGAGAAGTAGAACTCCGGCCAGATATCGATCTGAAGTTCAATTTCCATGAGCTTCATGAAAAAGTCTTTCTGATTTGCTTTATTCCTGATGTTTCGTTCGTCATGGATATCGCCAGTTTTAATGAGATTTTTGCCGCGTGTTTTTTTTGCTTTTACGGAAGTGATTCCCATTTCGGCCGCTTGAGCTGGCGTGTAGTAAACCCCATCTTTTTCGATCCATCCGCGTTCAGTGATCGACTTGATCAATTCTTTAGCGATCTGTGGTTTCATTATTTCCTCCGATCTGGTGCGTTTTTTCCAAAGTTTACTATGTTGAACATTTCACGCAACCTGGAACGGACCCGGTAACCGTAACGCTCATCAAGTTCAGCGCTGCTCAGGTTGGTAGTGAGATGAAAAAATCCGAGCAAACCATTATCGTAAATGTCGGAGATGATATCTTGCATGACGTTCATTTCATTTCCGAAATTCTTTTTGATGGCTTCGGTTCCAAGGTCATCGAAACATTTTCCTTCCTGAGTATGTCCAAAATTCATGTGTGGTGCAATTGGTGCCATTTGGGAATAAGTGTAAACGGAGTTGGCTCCTATTTTCCTG
>NZ_AJLG01000268.1 GCF_000258495.1 Pedobacter agri PB92 | reverse complement strand
GAAAACACTCCAGGACACACCGTTTCAAACTTATCATCAACACGTGCTTTACGCGATGTGACTGAAAGAGCAGGTTCAGATTATAACGCATCGGCAGTTGGTGAAGTAAATGTGGTGAACAAAATGAAAGAAACCAACGCTATCATTGGTGGTGAAGGTAATGGTGGAATCATCTACCCTGAATCGCATTATGGAAGAGACGCCTTAGTGGGAATTGCTTTGTTTTTAACGCACCTGGCTAAATTTGGTAAATCTATTTCATTATTAAGAAGCAGTTATCCGCAATACCACATTTCGAAAAATAAAATTACCCTTACTCCAGAAATGGATATCGACAATTTATTGAAACAGGTAGAAGAGAAATATAAAAACCAGCCATACAGTACCATAGATGGATTGAAGATTGAATTCGATAAAACATGGGTACATTTGCGCCGTTCTAATACAGAGCCGATTATCCGTATTTACAGCGAGGCTGAGAATGAAACTGTAGCCGAAAATTTGGCCAACAAGATCATTTCAGACATTAAAGAAATCCTTAAATTGAATTAGCAAATGAAAAGAGTTTATTTAGATAACGCAGCTACAACGCCTCTGGATAAGGACGTAATTGCAGAAATGACAAATGTGATGGAGAACTCTTTTGGTAATCCATCAGCTATTCATGCACTGGGTCGCGAGGTGAGAACCCTGGTAGAGAAGGCTCGTAAAACAGTTGCCAATCTTCTTGGCGCATCTCCATCCGAGATATTTTTTACTTCGGGAGGTACCGAGGCTGACAATACGGCTATTCGCTGCGGTATTTCGGCTTATGGAATTAAACATGCCATCACTTCAAAAATTGAGCATCATGCGGTTGAGCATACCTTAAATATGATGCTTAAAAATGGCGAAATTGATAAACTAAGTTTTGTTAATATTGATGAGAAAGGTAATGTTGATTACGCTCATCTGGAAGAACTGCTTGCCAGCAACGAACGTACTTTCGTATCGTTAATGCATGCCAACAATGAATTGGGCACCTTAACCGATATGATTAAAGTTGGCGATATTTGCGAGAAATACAATGCCATTTATCATGCCGATACAGTTCAAACCATGGGCCATTATACACACAATGTACGGGAACTAAAAGCTCATTTCATCGTTTGTGCGGCACATAAACTTCATGGGCCGAAAGGAGTCGGTTTCTTGTATGTAAACAGCAATATTAAAATTCCACCGATGATTTATGGTGGCGCCCAAGAGCGTAACATGCGTGGTGGAACGGAAAATGTTTACGGCATTGTAGGGTTGGCAAAGGCACTGGAAATTGCTTATGCAGAAATGGAGCAACACCAGAACCATATTCAGGGGTTAAAGGATTATTTAAAAGAAGCTTTAATTGCTGAAATTCCTGGTATCGGTTTCAACGGCGAAACAGCTGCAGATAAAAGCCTTTATACGGTATTAAACGTGTCTTTCCCGGAGATGGATATGGCCGATATGTTGCTGTTTAATTTGGATATCAACGGCATTTGTGCTTCGGGCGGTAGTGCCTGTTCTTCAGGTTCAAATATTGGCTCACATGTTTTAAACGGCATCAAAGCTGATCCGAATCGTCCATCTGTTCGCTTTTCTTTCAGTAAATACACTACGAAAGAAGAGTTAGATTATGTAATCGAGAAAGTAAAAATGGTGGTTAAGCAAAATGCTTTAGCCTAAAATATCATTAACCAAATAGGAACAGTCTCGAAGCAATTCGGGACTTTTTTTTATCCCAAATTTTTTGAAAAGCAATTGCAGCTCGGCGATTAAAGTGAGTCCTGCTTTCTGTCTCAACAAAAGCAGAAAAAGCTTTTTGTTTCCACGTCAATCAGGTTTAGATTACAACGGTTTGTGATGCTTGGCTATGTCAGTTCGGTGCGGATAACAAATAAATCAAACCGTCTATCAGGCTTCTCTCAAGATGGGAATTCTACTAACTAAAACAATAAGGGGAAGCAAACTTTCAAAAGATTAGCCACGGAAACACAGAGGTCGAAGCACAATAAGATGAATGAACGGCTCTGAATTGTATTTTACCGTTTTTATTTGTATTCATGAATCCGCAAAAATGATCGGCTGTGTCCACCTTTTATCAAGAAAAAGTGGAAAGCCCGTCTGGCTAATACAAAACTCTTGTATATCTCGAAACAAAAACTTATATTTAAATAAGATAAAGGCCACCTATAAGCCAATAGCAATTAGTTCCTCAACGAAACCTTATCAAAACTCCCATGGTATAAGGTTAGGCAAATTTTACAACAGCTTTTTAAATTTTTGAGTTTCGGCTCAAGAATACATTCGTTCTAAAATTTAATCAACCCACGAAAGCAACCAAGGCTTTCTATAAATCTTATCGTTATGGAAAATTATGAAATTACTCCACAATCAACAAATCTTGAGAATGGAAAATCGTTAGCAGACAGAAAACACATCTATAAGTTTATTTTAACGCCGTTTTCATTTGAATCTTCACATCACTTCAATAAAATACACAAAAGGAAATTTAATTCATTTGGATGTATACACGAACTCAGGAAACTATCTGGATCGATGCTTTGAGTTTATAGTTTAAGCGGGTGATATGCTTTAAAAAAAGGCAGGGTAAAATATGTTAAAACATATTCTTAAAACAACTATCACAAACAAAATAAATTTTTACTTGTTCCTATAATACATCAATTGAAAATACTATGGGAACTGATAAAGAAAAAGGCAAAATCATTGAGAATGAATTGCTAGATAAAACAGCCGAAGATATCAAAGAAAATAGAAACCTTGATGATAACAAGTCATCAAAAGTTGCCACTAATTTATTTGATAAAGATAAAGGACGCAAGAACAATGCTTTTGGTCCGGGGCATGAGCCAGGAACTACACCAGGTTCAGGAATTTAGCGAGTTATCACAAAGCAAAATATTAAATTTAAGCCACAGCATTTGTTGTGGCTTTTTAAGTTAATTTGAAAATGGAAAGAAGAAATTTTATTAAACACTCGGCATTAGCAATGGCGTTGCTTTCAATTTATAAAACAGATGTATTCGCACAGCAGGAAATATTTCGAGCATATAATTTCAAGCCGCTAAGAAATAATGTTGGTATTTTTACTGAGCAGGGCGGAACCATCGGCTGGTTAAATTCATCCAACGGCTTTGTTGTGGTAGATTCACAATTTCCAGCTTCTGCACCTCATGTAATTGAAGAATTGAAAAAACTGGGTGAGAAGCCATTCAAATATTTGATCAATACGCACCATCACAGCGACCACACCGCTGGAAATATTGCATTTAAAGGTCTTGCAGAGAAAGTTGTTGCTCACCAAAATTCTTTGGTAAACCAAAAAAGAGGAGCAGAGAAGGCCAATAATTTAGATAAACAATTATTGCCAGACACTACTTTTGGTACGGGTTGGAAAGCGCCGGTTGGGAACGAAAAAATAAGTGCCTATTACTATGGTTCTGCACATACCAACGGTGATGCCGTTTACCATTTCGAAAATGCAAATATTGTGCATGTGGGTGATTTGGTTTCTAACCGAAAATATCCTTACATCGACAGAGAAAATGGCGCACACATCGGAAATTGGATTACAGCACTGGAAAAAATTCACAACCAGTTTGATAACGATACCTTATTCATATTTGGTCATAGCCGTGAACCAGAGAAAGTAACCGGAAATAAAAGCGATATTAAAGCCTTTCAAAACTATCTTCAAAAGTTATTAACCTTTGTGGCTGCCGAAATCAAAGCCGGAAAATCGAAAGAAGACATCTTAAAGGCAACCGCTATACCCAATGCCCCTGAATGGCAGGGAGAAGGAATTCTACGGAGTTTAACAGCAGCTTATGATGAATTAAAGGGCGTTTAGATCTTAAAAATGGAGACAACACGCTCACGTATCTGATCTCATCAACTGAAAGCGGTTGTGAGTTTGAGCTGTTGATGACAATTTTTTTAAGTCAAAAAACAAGGTATATATGCGCAAATCTTTTTCCAATTTATAAACATTCTATATTTGAAATAAATCCTAAGCGTAGGGCGTAAACTACTTAAGCTTAGGCCTTATCTGTTATATTTGCGTTACACAAATCCAAATCAGATATGGATGATTTTTTAGCAGCCCGCTCCCAAATGGCCTTATCATTAGGCTTTCATATTATTTTTTCATGTATTGGAATGGTGATGCCATTTTTTATGGCAGTTTCGCACTACAAATGGCTAAAAACAAATGACGAAGTTTATAAAAACCTAACGAAAGCCTGGAGTAAAGGTGTCGCGATCTTCTTTGCCACTGGAGCCGTGTCAGGAACAATGTTATCTTTCGAACTTGGCCTGCTTTGGCCAAAATTTATGGAACACGCCGGGCCAATCTTCGGTATGCCATTTTCTTTAGAAGGAACTGCATTTTTTATAGAAGCAATAGCCCTGGGATTTTTCCTTTACGGATGGGATAAATTAAATAAATGGTTCCATTGGTTTACAGGAATGGTTGTTGGCGTCAGCGGACTTGCATCGGGAATATTGGTCGTGGCTGCAAATGCCTGGATGAACAGCCCGGCAGGATTTGATTTTGTCAATGGGAAATATCTGAACATTGATCCCA
>NZ_AJLG01000267.1 GCF_000258495.1 Pedobacter agri PB92 | reverse complement strand
TGATAAAACCGTATTTAACAACGTGATTATAAGACAAAACTATTCCCTTTCTCATATATCTCAACTTAGTTTTCATGAAATTAAAGACCGGGACTTAGATAAATTTACGTAAGCTTATCAATTTGGGTTTTTTGTAAACTAAAATAAACGCCTCAGTTAAACTGCACTTACGTCACTAGTTGGGGGATCAAAAAAAAACCAACTAAACTTTTACCAACTTAATTCCTAGACTAAAGACACCAGACAAAGAAAATAATCATCGATAATAATGGAACATTATCATTTATCGTACATTGATAAATCCCATCAGTCACAAGATATCCACTAACCCAATAATCATTCGGTTTTTTTAGCACGATCTCCTTCAGGCTTTTATCCCGGGCAAGCAATATGTTTATAGAATTGAAGCAACATTTAAAACTACCACAAATGTTGCCGATGTAGATGCGCCACCTAAAATCGGTGGACAAGTAACTGCTTCCATTAAAAATACTTTAGTGGACTTTTGTTAGTACCAACTTTCCAGGTGCCAATATATACTTAGTTGAGGAACGCTGCTAGGGATGTAAGAGCCATCAGCTGCAGCTGCGATTATTGTAAATACTTGCGGACAAGATGAAGTGGCAGGCATCTGGTTCCGTTGGAAATTGCTAACTTGATGTTAATGAAACAGCCGAATTGATTTTTTTGATGGAATTGATCAAGTCATTTGGTCAGATAGGTTAATTAATTTAAGAACAAACCTACCGTACTAAGAAATGGTAATGAGACATTTTATATCGGTTCCACTATCGTCAAGTCGTAATCTCTGGGGTGGAAAGTATTTTCAACACTTTACGTATACCTCCAATCCTCCAACAAAAAAAACCTTCTCATATTGTTCTATTTAACACCCATCATATCTTCAGTTCTTTGAAATCCAAACCGGGGTACCATCGTTCTAGTCAGTCAGTAATAAATATCCCTTATTTGACTGGCAGCGTAAACCAGAACTCGCTACCTTTCCCTATCTCACTAATTGCCCCAATCTGACCACCATGGCTTTTGATAATTTCCGAACTAATGTACAGGCCAAGTCCAAGTCCTGAGAATTTTTGCCCACTATACTCTGTTCTGTAGTAGCGTTCAAATAAATGGGTGAGCTTTTCCTGTGCAATTCCTGGTCCGAAGTCTTTAACACTTACCTTTATTTCCTGATCACCAACCTTTGTAACCTGTATAATGATCTGAGGTGATTGAGGAGCGTATTTGACTGCATTGGTAATAAAATTGATTAGCACCTGTCCAATCTGTTGTTTATCGGCATTTATTCTGATGGCATGTTCACAATTAATAACAATTTTCTTACTAATGGCCGCTTCCAGACTTGCCTTGCAATATTTAAAAAGATCAGTCAGGGGAAACACTTTTTTGTCCAATTTTACCTGTCCTTTTTCCATTCTGCTGGTATCTAATAAATCGTTGATTAATTTCGAAAGGGTCTCCACACTTCGTATAGATTGGCTGACCAGTTTCACACGGCGTTCTTCAGACAAACGTCCATGTGATCGTTCCAATAATTGCAAAGATGCTTTCAATGAAGTTACCGGTGTTTTAAGCTCATGGCTCGCTATACTGATGAAATCATCTTTGTCCTGGCTCATCATCCTTCTTGTAGTAACATCCATAAAGGTGCCTATCCCACCGGTTAGCTGACCGTCCTGACTAAGTATGGGTGCAGCGTTGATAGAAATATATAAGCGATCCCGGTCCGGAGGCTGTACACCAATCTCATAATCAAAGACTGGCTTTTTGGTTCGCATCATGATCGACATCGGGTGCTCTTCCTGTGGAAGGGGACTACCGTCCAGCCGGAGATTTTGCCATTTCGGGTCGTCATAGGTGCGGTCCTTGATCTCGCTCTGGCTCAGACCAAGGATTTGCTGAGCCGTAGGGTTTGCATAAACCAGTTGTCCGGTGAGATCAATTATGCCGACACCTTCTGCCATGGTTTCTAGAATTCCCTGAAGTCGCTGTTCACTGCTGCGAAGGGTTTCCTCAAGTATCATTTTTTCAGCTAACCTTTTTTCGCGTTCCCGGATGGTAAGTACCTGCGCAGTAACTTCAAGAGCCATATCTATTACTCCTGTTACTCTTCCGCCTTCAATATATGGAGCATAGTTGAAATTAAAATAACCTTCCTCCAGTTTTCCTTTTCTTTGCAAAGTCACTGGCGCTGAAGACTGTGCCCGTTCCCTGCCGTCCTTATAGGTTGCTATGAGTTTATTTGCTGCCGGTTGGCCAATCAATTCCGGAAGCTCATCAAATAAAGGCTTTCCAATAATGGCTTCATCCCTGCCAAGTAGCTCCAGCATAGGGGCATTGGCCATAGTAACTATAAAATCTTCTCCTTTAACCAGCATCATGGCGATTGGTGCCTGGGCGATAAGCGTGCGGAGGCCGTCCTCACCATCCATCGATCTGATATTTTGAGTATTGATTTGTTTATTAAAGATCAAAAGTTCCTTATTGCTTCGTTCCAATCTACCGTAGGACCTATTTAGTTCCAGGTTTAAACTCCTGTAATCGTTATTTGATATTTCAAGGTCGGAATTTGGTGTAGCCAGTTGGTTATTTAAATTCCTGATCATCTTATTTAATTGCTCAAGCTGCTCATTTACAGAGGTATATTCTTCGTTTACTACTTTAAGCTGTTTATTGTCGGTATCCGGTTCCTGGTTCAATACGCCTAAATTCTTAGTGTATTCCTGTAAATCCAGCTCGCTTTCTTCTGGTTTCAATCTGCTTTTGATGTGCCGTGTAACGTCCAAAAAGGTAGTCATTATAGAAGATACTTTACCATTAAGGTCTAAAAGCGGATGGAAATCAATGTCGAAATAACGTATCTCTGACCCAGTCCAATTGCTGGAGCTATCACTTACTTCTTTGAGGGACATTATCTTTGCTAAGGTAAAAACCCGGTCAAGCTGACGTGAAAAATCCTGGCTTTTTAAAACTGGAAAAACCTCCATTAATGGCGCGCCAATTATATTTTTTTTTGGCCACTCCCCAAATGTCCAGCATAAAGGGGTTCGCAGTCTCTATAATCAAGTCTCTTCCCTGAAGAATGGTCAGTCCGATCGGTGCGGTCCGAGTCAGCTCCTGCATGCTGTGCTGATAATAGATCAGGCGGTTATGCGTCTGTTGCATTGCACTATTGGTTGACAATAATGCTCTATTGATTAGCTGCGCTTTCTCTTCTTTTTCCTTTAGCAATCGCTCTGCCGCCACCCGCCTGGTTACGTCCAATGCTGTATGCAAGATGCAATAGACCATACCATTTTCATCCTTTATAGGCTGATAGATAAAATCAAAATAAGAGGTCCTGAGCTTTCCACCAAGTTCCATAGTGAATTGTAAGCCGGGAGACCTGTAAGATTCACCAGATTGCCAGGCCTGATTTAAAAGGGAAGCAAAAGATTGACCTTTCATTTGTGGAATTGCTTGGTCAAGCGTTTTTCCAATGACTGTTTCTTCTTCACCCCATAAAAGAAGCATAGGTTTATTGATCATTCCGATTTCTAACTCTGAACTAATATAAATAGCTACCGGTTCACTGGATTGATAAAATATTTCAATAAGAGCTTTATGAGATAAAGCAGAATGATGATAATCCATTGAGAAGAAATAAACAAAGTAAGGTCAAATGTAATTAAAGCCCGACTGCTTTCGGACAACCGTATCACCACTTTTTTTTAATTGCTTACAACTTAAAGGAATATACGCAAAGTATTTCTTCTGGTGGTTTTTTCACGATGCATTAGATTTAACTGCCCGGTTAACAATTCTAAAGGCAAGATCAGATACAGAATCAAGATAGTCAAATTGCTAATTAATATGAAAACTACTCAATTAAATTGAGATATATCCGGGTATGACAGCCAGAGAGACTTAAACGTAAAAAAGTCTTTACATTTTATTTTTATTTAAAATATAAAATATATTGTAAATGTCCAGAAATCTAACCAAATGCTGACCAAAACAGATCTCCAAACCTTAAAAAGTGCATTGATCGAAAAACTAGGAAAACAAATCAATAACAGGGCGAATTGTGAAGAGCTATCCATCGACATCTTTCTTAAAACTAATTGCTACGTTAGCAAGGAAAGTATTATGCGATTATTTGGTTGCATAGACGATGGTAAGCAAAATCACCCAAATATTATTGTTTTTCTTTGTAATTATGCCAATATGAAGTCAGATATGGACTTCAACAAGTAATTGGTAAAGTATTTATTGTCAACATATTGGCGATATTAATATCAGAGACTAATCATAGGATTTCAAATGTACTGCAGCTAGACCTCGATGAGTGAGATGAATTTCAAAGTAAACCTTTGTAGATATCTTAAAAGTAGGATGATCACTATCAAGATAAAAAGGTATTTCCTGGTCATTCTCATCGAGAATCACTCCTTCTAAGTGAAAAATATCAATGGATTCAATTATTCCGGTTCTCATTAAATGTAAAGCTAATTAGCGGCTATAAATCAATATAATTTTCTACTACTTTATCTTACCATATGGTAAGAAATTACATTTATACGTAACAAAGCAGGTAAACCATCCCTATATGACAGCCAAATGCCGCAGAGTCAGGTTGTGTGGATGGCATACTAAATAAAGCCTTTCAATATGAAACAAATTAGTGTGTACGT
>NZ_AJLG01000266.1 GCF_000258495.1 Pedobacter agri PB92 | reverse complement strand
TTATGGAGCGTTTTTTAATCTACAAGGGGCTCCAGCAGCCCTTGAGCTACAAGGGACTTAAAGGAAAATACATTGGCTGGGGTATTGGCTCCCTGGCTTCGGGGATATTTACCGGAGGGTTGTTGGGAGCGATCTTCAACATGTACCTGGGTATTTTTTTTAAGCCTGGCGTTAGGGGGCGGAATGTTCTGGTATACCTTATACCGGCAAAAGAAAGGACTGCATGATAAAAGACGGGAAACTGGAGTTTTTGTGCATCAAAACAAGATCAGGTTATGAAAAAGAAAGTTTTCGAATTGCCCTACATTGGTTATAGCAGTACTGCCGGGATTGATCTGCTTTACACAGCGTCGGGAGATTTCTCGGTGATCATGCAAATTGAAAATCCGGTCACTTTGCTTTGTGCTGATGAGCGGGGGTATCTAAATTACCATGAGCTGCTTTTAAAGGTGATTAAGATCATGGGAGAGGGGCATGTGCTACAAAAGCAGGATGTGTTTATCAAGCGAAACTATAAGCCTGCGGAAAGCAAAGAATATCTTCAGCAGTCTTACGACGCGCATTTTTCAGGCCGGAGATATCATGAGATTAAAACCTACCTTGTTTTAACCAGGCAGGTTGACCGCGGCAGATTTTATGTCTTTGATGCCAAATCGCTAAATGCCTTTTCCAGGACGGTTTTTAAAATCCTGGATTTACTGAACGATTCGGGACTTAACCCAACTTTACTTAGTAAAGCCGAGATGGACCGCTATATCGGACAGTGTTTGGCAATGGATTTCTCCTTCAGGCAGGTGGCCAGAGAAAATATCTCCGTGAGTGATAACCAGATTAATATCGGAAAACAATCCGTTCGCTGCCTGTCCCTGATCGATTGTGACCGGATGGATTTGCCCGGTTCCATGGCTGCCTATCAGCTCAAAAATGACGGGAAAGGTATGCGCGACTTTGCAGTGGATAACCTGGCCTTCCTTCATCAGACACCGGGTTATGATTGCATGATCTATAACCAGGTGATTTCCATTCCCTCTCAGCGTTCAGTCATCTCTTCATTAACATTAAAGCAAAAACGTCATTCCGGGATTCCCGATCCGGCAAACAGGCTATGCATGGAAGATATTTCATCGTTGCTGGCTGAGGTGGCAAGGGATAATCAGCTGTTGATTCATGCGCACTTCAACATTATGCTGTGCGCGCAAGTGGATAAAATCGATGAGGCCTCCAACTTTATTGAATCCGCTCTATTTTCTATCGGCATCATCCCTTCTAAAAATGCCTACAACCAGCTGGAACTCTTCAGGGCTTCTTTGCCTGCGAATGCAACCATGCTGAAAGGCTATGATCTGGTGCTGCTGCCCAGCCAGGCAGCGTTATGCCTGATGTTCAAAGAGCAGCTGCAGCAAAATGAAAAATCGGATTTTTTGGTCCGCTTCACTGACCGGATGGGCATTCCGATCGCGATAGATCCGGCAGATCTGCCAATGGAATCGGGAAGAATTTCCAACCGGTCCAAATTCGTGCTTGGCGGGTCGGGATCCGGAAAATCCTTTTTTATGAACAGCCTGGTAGAACAATATCTGCTGTATAATATGGATGTGGTCATCGTAGATACCGGGCATTCTTACAGCGGGCTCTGCGCTTATTACCAGGGAAAGTACCTCACTTATTCTGAGCAGAAGCCCATTACCATGAATCCTTTTGCATTCAGTATCGATGAATACAATATTGAAAAGCGCGATTTTTTAAAAACGCTCGTATTTTTATTGCTTAAAGGACCTCAGGGCGAGGTTTCGACGGTGGAAGATACCGTAATCTCCGGCGTCATCGCTTCGTTTTATAGCGATCATTTTGACGGTAATAATAATTCTGCGCAGCTGAACTTTGATGTATTTTATCACTATTCAGTTGCCCGCATCGAAAGCATCTGTCAGGAAGATCACATCTCTTTTGATTACGTCTCCTACCGCTTTGTGCTTAAAAAGTTTTGTCTTGGGCAAGAATTCGGGGAGCTCCTTAATTTATCCACTGATGCATCTTTACTCGAAGAAAAACTCGTGGTTTTCGAAATCGATTCCATCCGTGAGCACAAGGTCCTTTTTCCAATAGTCACCCTGATTATCATGGATGTCTTTCTTCAAAAAATGCGGCTTCGCCACCACCAGCGTAAAGCATTGATTTTAGAAGAGGCCTGGAAAGCGATCGCCTCAGAGCTCATGGCCTCCTACCTGGTGTACATGTATAAAACAGTCAGAAAGTTCTATGGGGAGGCGATTGTAGTGACCCAGGAGCTGGAAGATATTATCTCGAGTAAAACCGTAAAAAACAGCATCATTGCCAATTCCGACACCGTGTGTCTTTTAGATCAGGGCAAATTCAGGGATGATTATGAAAAGGTTGCCTCACTGCTTTCGCTTAACGAGGGAGAACAGAAAAAATCTTTACCATCAATCAGCTTGACAATAAAAAAGGGCGCAGTAAATTCAAGGAAGTCTATATCAAAAGAGGCAACTCGGGGGAGGTGTACGGCGTAGAGGTTTCTTTAAAACAGTACATGACCTTTTCTACCGAAAAACCTGAAAAGCGGGCACTGGAACGATACCTCAGCCTGCATGGGGAATACAGAAAAGCCCTGGATGCCTTTATCTCAGATTTTCAGGCCGCTAATCTTTCTTTAAGCGAATTCATCAAAAAAGTCAACCTAAACCAGTAGACATGAAAACAATATTCTTTTTTCTGCTTATGATCCTCGGATCAGTCAAGCTACAGGCGCAGATTTATGTAGACCCTACTACCTCAGCTGCGTTGGCCACCCAATCGGTGATGATCAATAGCCAGCTGAGCTCTTCTGGTGAAAAACTTACCCTCTTACAACGCGCACAACTTGCAGTAAGCGCTGAGCTGGGCATTGCCAATGACCTGCAAAGCCGGATCTTTCGCGGTTTAAGTGAAGTTTCTTCCGCGGTGAGTTCGCTTCTTGCCGTAGCAGACATTTATGATATCACCCAAGATATTATCCGCGATGGTCAGAAAGCGGTTGCGGTTGCGGGTAAAAATCCGGCCCTTTTGCTCTTTGCCCAAAGCGGGGCAGAAGAATTTCACGCCAGGGCATTGCGTTTATCTGCACAGGTAAGCAGTTTTGTGCTGCACGGATCTAAAGATAACCTGATGGATTCCGGCGAGCGCGCCAAGCTTCTTGGAAAAATTGTCACTGAGCTTTCCATTATCAGGGGAGTGGTTTATGGAATCTACCGGGTAATGTATTGGGCCTCGATACGCGGATTTTGGAATTCAATCAATCCTTATGCAGGCTTTATCAATTTAGATAAACGCATTGCAGATGAGGTGCTGGCAAAAAGTAAACTTTTGAAAAGATGAGAATGCTATTTATCTCGCTACTGGTGCTGATTTGGACCGGCAGCCTGGCGCAGATCAATGTCGCTTTACTCCATCAGCTCGTCGATAACAGCCGCTCTGAGCATTCCAGGCAAACCGAGCTAAGAGGCAAACAGGCCATATCCTCCGCCACTGAAGAGATCAACAGGTCGCAGGCGAGTCAGCTCAAAACAACTTACCGCGATATCCAGAAAAAGTTTTCCGCCGTGGGCATGGCCATAGAGGGTGTACAGATTGGAATGGAAGCCATTCCGCTGGTGGATAAAATTAGCGCCGATCAGCAGAAACTGATACAACTCTTACGCGCCTCACCTGGCTTATCACTGCTGGCGATAAGTAGCGAAATTGATTTTGCGGACCGCTCGCAAATGCTGCTGCGATACCTTTATGGACTGATTTTAAGCGCCGGAGAATTAAACGCCATGTCCCGGTCAGACCGTCAAATGCTCACGAGCTTTGTCATCAGTGAGCTTCATTCCATTTCGCTAAATCTCTCTGGCTTAGTGAATGCCCTGACGGCTTCCAAAAGAAAAATCAAGCCCGCTGCAAAACTCTTTTCTGATGCCGGCATGCGGGATAAGCAGCTTGCATCAAGTATTCTTTCCAGACTCAAACAGATCAGCAAAAAATGAAAAAGTGGATATTGCTACTCTTAGCTGCAGGGCTCTCTGGGTCTTCCAGCGCGCAGATGATTGTTTTTGATCGCGATCACTTTCTAACTGTAAATGAGAATGGGATGGTCAGGATTTCTGCTGAAATGGCCACACATAATTATTATGATTCCATTCACGAGCGGCTTTCTGATATTAAAATCAATATCGGAGCCCTGGTGCTGACCGAGGAGCTCATCTACCGCTCACTTACCCAGGTAGATCAGGGAATGAAAAGTATCCTTGCTGTTAAAGAAATTTCCACACTCATCGCGGAGATTTTTTCAGAAACCGATCAGATGATCGCCTTTGCGTCAAAACATCCTCATCTTCTTCTTTTCGCAGAGCAGGTATCAAGCCAGCTTCGCCAGCGGGGTGCAGCGCTGGTTGAAAACGTATCCTCAGTAGTGCTTTCCGAGAAAAGTGACCTGCTGCTAAATTTTGAAAAACGCGACGCGCTGCTTAAAAAGATTTCTTTAGAATTAAGGGTGATCAGGGCCCTGGTTTATTCGATGCGAAAAAGTATGTACTGGGCCTCACAACGCTCACTATTTCCCAGCTCAACCCATTCAGAAATTTCATCAACATTGACAGACAGCTGGTTTTAAAAATCATTAACAACTATAAAACGCTAAAAAAAATGAAAGCTTTAACTTTTTTAGTGTGTACGT
>NZ_AJLG01000265.1 GCF_000258495.1 Pedobacter agri PB92 | reverse complement strand
ACGTACACACTGCCGTTCTTTGGGTATGAGTTCGATTAATTTCTGCTCCAATCCTTGAATGCCGACAAAGCCCAAATAGGCATCATTTTCTCTAATAGTTACCACCTCGTCGCTATGGTTAACACATGGCAAATGAACCTTTGCTCCTGTTTTTTGCAATTCGTGAACATAAACCCATCGCGTATAAAAACCGCCATAATTATTTAAAACGGCAACCATAAATTCTTTTGGGTAGTAGGTTTTTAAGTATAAGCTTTGGTAACTTTCTACGGCGAACGAGGCAGAATGTGCTTTTGAAAAGCTATAACCAGCAAATGAAGAAATCTGGCGCCACACTTCAGTAATCAGCTTTTCGCTGTGCCCTTTTTTCCTGGCCGATACAAAAAACTTATTTACCAGTTCGTCAAAAGCAAGCTTAGATCGATATTTTCCACTCATTGCCTTACGCAACACGTCGGCATCAGCCAGATTGAGGCCGGCAAAATAATGGCAAACCTTAATCACATCTTCCTGATAAACCATTACCCCATAAGTTTCTTTGAGTTGCGTTTTCATTTCCTCGCAGAGATAAACCACTTTATCGGGTGCGTGGTAGCGTTCGATGAAAGACTTCATCATTCCCGAACTTGCAACACCTGGCCTGATGATAGAGCTGGCTGCAACTAGGGTTAAATAATCTTCACACTTTAGTTTTTTTAATAATTGCCGCATCGCAGGCGATTCAATATAGAAACATCCGATGGGCTGACCTTCGCGTAAAATCGCATTTAGTTTCGGATCATTTTTAAACGTTTTAAAATCGTGAATATCAATTTCACGATTGCAGTTTCGTTTAATGATTTGCACTGCTTCACGGATGTGACCAATTCCCCGCTGACTTAAAATATCGAACTTTTCATAACCAATTGCTTCGGCTTCATACATATCCCACTGTACGGTAACGAATCCTTTCGGAGGCATATCCAAAGCAGTATAGTAGGTAATCGGTTCTTCAGAAATCAGGATTCCTCCGGCATGAATAGACCGCTGGTTAGGCATATTTTGCATGTGGCGATGTACCGCTGCCAATTTATTATACGTCGCATTCTGTTGATTTTCCCTTTCCTTCGTCGGATCACTAAAACTATCAATCTCACTTTTAGGCAGGCCCAATACCTTTCCAATCTCCCGGATTATTGCCCGGTCTTTAAAAGTACTCATGGTCCCTAAAAATGCAACATGCCATTTCGGATACTTTTTAAAGATATATTTCTGGATGGTTTCGCGTTCATCCCAAGCAAAGTCAATATCAAAATCAGGCGGACTTGTGCGCTTTTCGTGAAGAAAACGTTCAAAATACAAATCAAGCGCTATCGGATCAACATCGGTGATACGCAAACAGTAAGCAACGATGCTATTTGCGCCAGAACCTCTGCCCACATGATAAAAATTACACTTGCCGATGGCGTAACGAATAATATCAAAAGTGATCAGAAAATAGGGACAATAGTTTTTAAGTTCGATGATGCGTAGTTCTTTCTCCATTCGCTCCTGCGCAACCTTATTATCTGGTCCGTAGCGATAAACCAAACCTTTATATGCAATTTTTCGCAGCAATTTCTGATCGAACGCTGCACCTTCTTTACTGTAGGAAATTCTGTTTTTGGAAGCTGGTTGCGCTCCGGATTCAAAATAAACACTCAGATCACAATTATCGATTAACTTCTGCGTATTTTCAATAATGAAGGGAAAACGATCGAAACTGCTTTTTAATTGTTCTTCAGGAATCAAAACCTCTTCATTGGCACATTTTGCATCTTCAGGCACCATACTTAACAGTGTGTTCAATTCGATGGCTCTTAAATATTCGTGCAACCGATATTCAATTTTGTTACTCACGGTGACCGGATGCCAAACAACCAGTTTTTCTTTTGTGCCAAGCAGTTGGTGTTGATACAGATGATTAAGCTGTTTCGCCTTTATGCCTACAAATTCGTTAAATTTCAGCTCACGATTGAAGGTTTTTGTAAATGGGTAGATGAAAAAAACATCAGGAAGTGAAGGCGCATCATTGGGCAAAGGCATAGCTTCTATATTATGATGACTTAAAAACTCATTAAGTTCACGCATTCCCTCTTTGTTTCTGGCGATACCAATGTATAACAGATGGTTATCTCTTCGGAATTCGATACCGGCAATGGGTTTTATTTGATAAGAAATATTGCCCGCCTGAATATCATCCGCTTCGCGAGCAATGCCTTGCTGGTAACATTCGCGAATAAACTCCATTACGCCGGTGGAATTATTGATATCGGTGAGCGCCATTTGCCGAATTCCCAAAGCACGAGCTTGCCTTACGACTTCTTTCACATCAATCGTTCCGTATTTTAAGCTATATGAAGAATGTACATTGAGGAACATATTTAGTTTTCAGTTAACAGTTCTCAGTTAAAAGTTTGTATTTTTCCGTTAGCGCTTGCCAATTTTACTACCGATACCGATTTAAAATAATGATCAATTGATCGATTAGCATTAATCAATTACACGGTTAATCACTATCATCAAAAACTACTAATCCAATTTTGTAGCCGTCCCTAATTCGGCATTAATGAAGGTTCTGATTCTCGATTTTTTACGTTCTTCGGTGTTTTCGGTTTCACCTTCCGTATGGTTTTTGAATTTATTTTTCCGGGGATTATATTTTATCACCTTACCATTTTCATCTCTTTCAGGGCCCTTCACGATACAAGCCTTCACTACCGATTCAATTCCATAGTGGTTCCGCACCTTATCCATCGCCTGATATAAATCATATTCTTCCTCTGAAGTATGATATAAACCAATTTGTTCGAAACCACTTACCAGATGTGAAAGTTTAACACCTATCAATCGCAACAGCATTCGTTTAGCGTACAGCTTTTTAAATAAATCATGGGCCTTGGTAATCAAAAAGGAATCAAGTGCGGTATATGGAATCCGTGATTGTTGCGTTACGGTTTCGAAATTCGAATAACGAATGGTAACCGTTATGCAGGCGGTAAGTTTCTGCTGACTTCGAAGTTCATAAGTTAAATTGGTAACCATTCCGCTTAGTATGGCCTTCATCTTTGAAATATCCATGCTATCGCTCTCGAAAGTAGTTTGGGTACCAATTGATTTGCGCTCTCTGTATGGCACCACCGGAGAAAAATCTATCCCGTTCGCCTTTTGCCAAAGTCCCAAACCATGCTGCCCTAAAATCTTAAACATTAAATCCTGAGGTATTTCAGCAAGCGTCTGAATCTTTCGAACGCCCATTTCACTCAATTTTTTTAATGTTGCATCACCAATGCCTGGTATTTTATGTACAGCAAGAGGGTTTAAAAAGTCACGCACTTCCGGAAAAGGAATTTCTTTTTCGCCATTGGGCTTGCATTCATTGGTTACGATTTTAGATACCGTTTTATTTACGGATAAACCAAAGGAAATGGGTAAGCCGGTTTCTTTAATAATCGTCTGTCGTAATTCCGATGAAAATTTCATACAACCGAAGAACTTGTCCATTCCGGTCATATCGATATAGTGCTCATCAATACTGGCTTTTTCAAATAGCGGAACACGATCGGCAATAATTTCTGTAATCTCATGCGAAGCCTTCGAATAATCATCCATATTGCCCCTAACAAAAATAGCCTGCGGACAGAGCTGTTTCGCCATCCGGCCGGGCATTGCAGCATGAACGCCAAATTTCCGGGCTTCATAGCTGCATGAGGTCACCACGCCACGATCAGAATTGCCACCGACAATTACAGGTTTACCTATTAGCTTTGGATTTTTCCTCAACTCTACCGATACAAAAAACGCATCCTGGTCCATATGAATAATCTGTTTTTCTTTGTCCATCGCATTTCTCTCATTAAATTAACTACTACACACCGATTGATCAAAAATACTAATATAATTAGTTTTTATAAACTCTATTTTATCCACAAAATACTAACATTTTTAGTTTTTAGGGCTGACCTGTATTTTTGCGAGGAAGTTAAGTTTGCATAGTTTGGAGCAATTAAGATACACTAGATCGATGCCTGATGATTATCAATCAGCTATCTGTTTTAGGTATTTCTCGTTGCCTGATCTGCAAAATTCACGCTAATCTAGCTAGGGAATGCTTATAGGCTAACTTATTAATTAAAAAAATAAAAGTTTTATAAGTAATACTACGTGAATAAATAACATATGATGTTAGCGGTATGATGTTTGCCACTATTTGGGCACATTACCTAAAAATCAAACCTATGAACAAAACAGAATTTAGCAGCATTGTTAATAGCAATGCAAGCTCGCTACGCTCTCACGCTCTTCAGTTCACAAAAGACTTGGATGATGCAAATGATCTGGTACAAGACACCCTGATGAAGGCAATTAGATTCTTCCATAAGTTTGAGGAAGGTTCTAACTTAAAAGGATGGCTTTTCGTAATTATGCGTAATACGTTTATTAACGACTACCGCAAAACAGCAAAGAAAAACGCATTAATTACTACGGAAGAAGAAATAACTTACGCAAATTTGAGTCATAGCGCTACAAGGAATGTAGCAGAAAACAAGTTTATGATGGGCGACATTCAAAAGGCTTTGGATAAACTTCCTAAAGCATATCGTGACCCATTTGTTAGATACTTTGAGGGTTATAAATATCACGAGATAGCCGAAGAACTTGGTTTACCCATTGGTACGGTAAAAACCCACATCCACCAGGCCAGGCTTGAGCTTAAAAAGAATTTAAAGAATTATAAAAATGATGCCTATTATCGGGCATAAAAAAATGCTCC
>NZ_AJLG01000264.1 GCF_000258495.1 Pedobacter agri PB92 | reverse complement strand
TATATTTTGATAAAAAGTTATGATTCGGTGAATATTGATCAACTAAAAGAACTTTTTAAAGATTTAATCTCTACTAAAGGAATTTCTACAAAAATTGAAATTGTTTATTTCGAAATGGAACTTCCATCTTAAATACCCTCAATGAAAAGCAGTTCTAAATTAATAAGTCGAAGTTTGAAGATTGTTATAGCATTTGTTGTAACTGTTCTAATTTCTCACGTTGCATACTCTCAACAAGTTCCCTTTACTCCGCGTACTTCTCAGAAAGCACCAGGAAATTATAAAGGTAAAGCAACATATAATCTACAGGGTGATTTTGTTATGGTTGGAAACACAAACCTAACTTTATCAGTCTATAATGATAATGTCGATAACAGCAGTAGTATAATGAAATATGTCGATATTGATAATGATCCTAATACTTTTAATTCATCGTCTGCGGATTTGCAATTCGGTACAGATGCGGCATGCACTAAAATCATTTTCGCTGGTTTG
Organism: Pedobacter agri PB92; assembly: GCF_000258495.1. Lineage (GTDB taxonomy): Bacteria > Bacteroidota > Bacteroidia > Sphingobacteriales > Sphingobacteriaceae > Pedobacter > Pedobacter agri. The sequence goes on along the minus strand of NZ_AJLG01000264.1, from coordinate 4,332 downwards.
TATTGGACAGGTAGGGCTCATAATGATAATGATAATAGTCCAAATGTTTTTAATGTAACCAAAAATGGAGTTACAAAAAGCTTCAACAAGAGAAAGGTAAAGCTCAAAGGGCCAAATGGAGGCTATCAGGAGGTAACTGCAGGTACAAACGACATATATTTTCCAACAAGCGGTAATCGTGTAATGTATTCTGCTTATGCAGATGTTACGGATTATGTAATTGCTCAAGGTATAGGAAATTACACCGTTGCTGACATTGCCATCAATGAGGGTACAAGTGATGGTACAGGGTTTTATGGAGGATGGGGAATGGTTGTTATTTATGAAAATCCAACTAAGGTTTGGAGGGACATAACAGTTTTTGATGGGAATGCATTTTTATTAGGAAGTTCTTCCACCGCACTTGAGTTACCAGTTACTGGTTTTCAAGCAGTGAAGAATGGCCCCGTTAATATCAAAATGGGCATGATGGCGGGTGAGGGTGATCGAAATATTACAGGTGATTATTTCAAAATACGTAATGCGGCAAATAATGCATGGGTCACGTTAAATCATACTGGAAATACTGGTAATAACTTTTTTAATTCCAGTATTGTTACAGGCGGTAATGCTCGTAATCCCAATTTGTCTAATAACACTGGAATTGATGTGAGTATGTTTAACCTGGCAAATAGTGGCAACTCCATTATTAGTAATAACCAAGTTTCAACAAGATTTCAATACGGGAGTACACAGGATACCTACAGCATCTTTAATATCGTATTTGCCGTTGACGCCTACATTCCGGAAGTGCAGGTTTTTAATGCAAACCAATCAAGCGTTTCTAATAATGATTCCGTCGATCCAAATCAAACGATTGAATTTACGTCAACAATTTACAACAAAGGCACCGAACCGATAAGTAATGGAGTGGTTGAAATACCTTTGCCGCATAATGTGCATTATGTAAGTTCGAATGTAACTGTTGGTTCAGGTACATCAGTTGTTTGGTCGCACCCATCTGGTGCAACAGATCCAAACATCACTCCTGGTGGTAAATTAACGTGGACTGTTGGTAATTTAATTAAGCCAACGGATCCAAATACTATATTGGCCCAATTGAAATACCGCATTAGGGTTACCAACGATTGTACCATTCTGACAACCGGAGGTGCCTGTGGTTTGGTCATCAATTTAGATGGTACTTTTAAAGGTACAGGTACAAATTCTGGTATTGCGATCAACAATGGATTTGTAATTGGGTACAATGCAGATTGTGGAAATACACCAATTCGTGATCCATTTCAAATGAACATCGTTCCTTCTCAGGCTTTTATCGATAATTGTCCGGTAGGGGTGAATAATGGAACAAAACAGTTCAAAGCATTTTGTTCATCGCCTGGAAACGCTATTCAGCGTAGCACTATCACCTCAGCATATCCATTAGGTAGCAAATTTTATTCGGTGAGTCCAGCGGTTGCAGGTTATACCACCTCTTTGATTTCGGAAAATTTTCCTGTAACAAATGATGGTAACCCAACGGCATACTATGCAGTTTTAGAAGGTATGGCTGCCGGATGTTTCCTGAAGTTGGAAACCTTGACGGAAATCGTGACAACCCAGCCTACAGTAAATAATCTTAACTGGTGTGCCGGAAGCCCTGTTGCCTTTAACAATCAACTATCACCAGCAGGTGCAGCAAATGGTAATCAATTGTATTACTTCGCCAATGCGAATGATACTACTCCACTATCATCTGTGCCAAATCCAACTGCGGCAGGTACCTATAATTATTTCGTTGCTGAAGGGTTAACTAAAAACGGAACAACTTGTTTTGGTCCAAAAGTGCCTTTCAGAGTAGATGTTTATGCATTACCAATTATCACCCAAAATTTGGCCGAGGATTTCTTCGTATGTGCTGATGATGCAAAAACAATCAGTATTCAAAGTAATGCAACCACAGTGGTTTGGGAATATTTTAATACGAATACTTCCAGCTGGTCTGTCTTAACTGCGAACACCTTTGTTGATGAGGTAACACCAACAGGATCGGAGGTTAAATTCACCAGCCCGTCAATTGATCGTGATCAACTAAAGATTCGTGCTAAATTGACTTCATCAAACAGTTGTACAATTTACTCTAAAGAAGTAACTATCGAAGTGCGTTTGTGTAACATCATTACCAATCCAATGCTTCCTGCTAAAATTATCAAGAACTAAGAAAATGAGAAAGAAAATTATACCGATTCTGCTTTTGATTTTTCTGTTGATCAGTAGCTCTAAAATTTATGCGCAAACAGGAGCAGGCAGCAAAACTGTCGATGATTCGGCAGTGATTGTATCCGTTGGTAATACAGAAACTCGATATGCTGAAGGAACTTACTTTGGTCCGAATGCAAACTGGGTGATTAACGGAACATTAGAAATATACAGCAAAAACATTTGGATAGCACCTGGAGCCAAGTTTTCAGGATCTGGGAAAATTGTAATTTATAATCCGGCAGATAATCCGTTTTATCCGAATATGCCTGCCAGTTCAACCATGATTGATGGTAACAATAGCAACTTTATCGACCTGATCATTGAACATAGAAACAGAAACAATGCTACTTTAACTGATGTAGCTGATCCAGGTTATAACACGGCGAATCCATCTGGTGCGTTAGCTGCAACACTTAATATCGGTGGTACGCTCGATTTGGCTACAAATGGCGCAAACATCATCTTAAATGGAAATAATCTTGCCTTTAATGCTGCAGGTAAAGTTACGAACTACAGCCAAAATAGAATGGTGGTTACCGGAAACAGCATCGCTGGGCATATGGTTAAGGAATTTTCTGACAATACCGCTTTTGTATTTCCTGTAGGTATTGCTGAAGGTGACTATACCCCTGCAACTTTAACACCACAAGCGGCAGCTAAACTTTATGTAAGTGTTCAAAATTATTCAGCTGCTAACCTTCCCGGAATTACTTCGGTGCAAGGGATGGACCGTACCTGGAATATTTACTCGTCAGCTCCAGTTCAAACTACGATCACGCTTCAGCATAATCAGAATACAAATGGATCTAAATTCGTCGATGCTACCGCGACAATTGCCCGTTATTTAGGCAATTCAAATTGGGATATCGTATCCGGAACTAATCCTGCGCTTGGCATTCATACCCGCTCTAATGTTTTAATTGGCGCAGACATGGCAGCTAATGGTGCATTTTTTACAAAACATTCTATTTCGGGGAATAACCTTTTTGTACCTAATTTATTTACACCAAATGGTGATGGCATAAACGATTTATTCGAAATCCGCGGACTGAACCTTTTCGCTCAAAATGATCTGGTAATTGTAAACCGATGGGGTAACGAAGTTTATAAATCTAACAATTACCAAAATAACTGGTCGGGAGAAGGCTTAAACGAAGGAACTTACTACTATTTGCTTCGGGTTAAAGAAAACGCTTCAGCTCCTTGGCAGGTGTTTAAAGGATATATTACATTAATTCGTGCATTTAAAAATTAAGGCTAAGGTGATGATGAAGAAATTATTATTGATAATTGGGTGTTTCATTTTATTCTTTGCGATGCCCGTTTCGGCTCAGCAAGATGCCCAATATAGCCAGTACATGTTCAACGGCATTTACATTAACCCGGCTTATGCAGGTTATAAAGAGGTTTTGAATGTGCACAGTTTTTACCGGAGCCAGTGGACGGGCATTACCGGAGCGCCGAAAAGTATGTCGCTTGCTGTTGATGCCATTGCCAACAGTGGAAATGTGGGGTTAGCCCTTCAGGTATCAAGTGATAAACTTGGTGCACAAACCAACCTGGCTGTTTACGGAAACTATGCTTACCGGATTCGTTTAAATGATGACGGAAGTTCGAGGTTGGCACTAGGATTAGGGGTGGGGATGGTACAATTAGGCATTGATGGGTCGATGTTAAACCCGAACGATCCGGAGCCTTTTCAACCGGTAGGCGTTCAAAGTACCATTGTACCAGATGCGAGGGCAGGTGTTTATTTTGCAAATGATAAATTTTATGCCGGCTTCTCTGCTGATAACCTGATTGCTACTTACATCAATATCGATCGATATGCTTTCATTCCTCAACCAAAGCCACATTACTACTTAACAGCAGGCGCTTTGTTTCCGATTAATGAAAACTTCCAGGTAAAACCATCTTTCCTTTTGAAAGATGACCGGGGCGGACCAACCAGTTTAGATGTGAATGCTTTCTTGTTGATCAAAGAGTTTTTATGGGTGGGTGGATCTTATCGTACAGGAGTGAAACTTTATGATAAAAGTTATTTACAAAGAGACCTCACGCCAAGAAACTCGGCAGTTGCTGCCATTCAAA
>NZ_AJLG01000263.1 GCF_000258495.1 Pedobacter agri PB92 | reverse complement strand
CGGAAAGCAAACAATCATCAATGTTCCGGCTGATGTAATTTCAAATTTTCAAAACATTGCAAATGATAATTCGGTAAGAACGATTATCGAAAATATTGTTAAAAATACTGGAGGGAATGTTTTTTATGATGGAGCAAATTTCACTTATGTTGATAACAGTGGGGTTAAACAAACCATAAATATTTCACAAATTGTAAAAGCAAACGAAACCAAAACCACTTTAACTTACGACAATACTAAAAACGAACTGACTTATACAGGTGAGGACGGTGTTGCGAAACTAATTGATTTGAACGATGGTGCTTTGGCTTACGACAAAACCACCAATACGTTAAGTTATACAGATGGCAAAGGTGTGGTAACCGCATTGCCTTTAAATACTACTGCTTTGGTTTACGATAAAGCAAGCAATGCTTTAACTTATACGGATTCAAAAGGTGCGCAAACAACAATCGCGATCAAAGATTTAGTTGCAGCGAACGAAACCAAAACCACTTTAACTTACGATAATACTAAAAACGAACTGACCTATACAGGTGAGGACGGTGTTTCGAAACTGATCGACTTGAACGATGGTGCTTTGGCTTATGACAAAACCACCAACACTTTAAATTATACAGATGGCAAAGGTATGGTAACGGCATTGCCATTAAATACTACTGCTTTGGTTTATGATAAAGCAAGCAATGCTTTAACTTATACAGATTCAAAAGGTGCACAAACAACAATCGCCATTAAAGATTTAGTGGAAGCCAATCAATTAACTTCCAGTGTTGTGGAAGGCGTTACGACAAGTGTGACTTCTGCTGCAAGTGCGGCTAATGCTAAAAATACGGAATATAAAGTGGAGGTGAAAGATTTAGCGATTACAACTGCTAAGCTAGCCAACAACGCAATCACTACTGATAAAGTTGCTGAGAAGGCGATCACTTCTACAAAATTAGATGCCGGAGCAGGAAGTGTTGGAAGAGTAGGGGTTGCTGATGCAAATGGTGTGGTAACTTATCAAAACTTAAGCCCCGCTACTTTGATAGGTAAAAAAGACATCACAACTGATGGAATTATCAGCGTAAACAACGCAAACTCACTAATTGGTGCAGTTTTAGAAACAACTGACCTTAAAATCAATGATAATTCGATTACAACCAAAAAAATCAATGCTCCAGCAGGAACCAATAAGTTAGTTCTTGGTTACGACGGTGCTGGAAATGTAATCTGGTCTACAGTTGATGGAATTGCCGGAAGTACTACAGTAAGTAATAACATCACAGGTACCGCTTTAACCACTACGGTAAATGGTACAACCGGTGATGCAGTTGATCTAAAAGATGCTATTCAATTAGGACAAAAAACTTCGGTAGTAGCAGCCGGTACAGGTACAATAGTTACACCATCAACTACTGGTAATGTAACCACCTATACTGTTGCGGCAGATTTGGCAAACATTACTTTAGCTGGAGATGTAACTGGAGCTGCAAATGCAACGAAAGTTGAAAAGTTACAAGGTACGCCAGTGAGTGCAACTGCTCCGGCGGTTAATCAGGTATTAACATTTGAAAATGGAGCCTGGGTAGGTAAAAAACCTACTGTAGGAGCTGCCGATGTTTTAAATGCTGGTAATCTAACATCTGATCAAATCACATTTGCTGATGGTAATGGTGCGACTTTGAAAAACGTGTTGGCTACGGTGAAAGCTAAATCAATTACGGCATCAATGTTAAATTCTGATGGCGCCACTGCTGGTCAGTTGGCAACTGCTGATGGAACAGGAGGGGTAACTTATAAAACATTTGATGCAACATCTCTAGCGAATAAAAAAGCAATTACAGGTGATGGAATCACGGTTAATAGTCCGGCGGGTGATGGAACAGATGCTGTTTTAAAAGATGTAAAATTAGGTATCGCAGATAATGCGATTACAACTGCTAAAATTGCTAACGACGCTGTTGAAACATCAGATATTAAAGATAAAAATGTAACTGCTGCTAAATTAACCGCTGGTACAAGTACGGTTGTAAATAGAGTAGCTACTGCTGATGCAGCAGGAAATGTAACCTATACAGATTTAACTACTTTAGTAACTGGAGCAGAAACTAAATTAGTTAACGGAACAAATACAACCGTTACAGGATCGGGCACAACTGCTGATCAATACAAAGTAAATGTTGCTACTGCGAATGGTACTGCTTTAGGAGTTGTAAAACAGGGTAATGGTTCAGTAGTAGTAGCTGCTGATGGCGGACTTTCAGTTGATGCTGCTGCAATTACAACTGGTAAAGCATTAAGCTCAACCGATTTATTATTATCTGCAAATGCTGGTACTTCGTTATTGAAAGATGTAACCATCAACATTAAAGATAAAGCGGTTACTGCAACCAAATTAGGTGCAGCAACTGATGGAACGGATGCCAACAAAGTGGCTACAGCAGACGCCGCAGGTAATGTGACTTATAAAGCTATTACTGATGCGAGCATAGTAAGTGCCAAGAAAATTACCGGAAGTGACATTAATGTTTTAGGTGGTGATGGAGCAACTTTGAAAGATGTAAGTCTTTCTATCAAACAAGGTACAGCCGGGCAAATTTTAACTACCAATGCCGCTGGAACAGCCACGGAATGGGTTAATAAAGCTGATGCAACTTCAGTAAGCAATACTTCTTCTGGCAATAGCCTAACTACGACAGTAAATGGTAAAACCGGAACTGCAGTAAATATTATTAATACTAATGCTTTAACGTTAGATGCTGACAAAAAATTAGTAAGTGCAGTTAATGGAATTGCAACTACACCAGCTTTGGACTTAACGCCAGCTATTGCTGCGGCTCAGAAAACAAGTTCGGTAGTGAATGGAACGACTACAACTGTTACTTCAACTATAGCTGGAAACAATACCGCTTATAAAGTAGAAGTAACCGATGCAGCAATTCAGGCTGGCCAAAATACAACTTCATTATCTAATGGTTCGAATACAACAGTTACCTCAACTACAAGTGGAAAAAATACCAATTATGTTGTGAATACTAATGTGGCTAGTACATCAGTAACTGGTGCTGTAAAACCAGGCGCAGGTTTAGCAATTGATGGAACAGGAACTTTAACTGTTAATGCATCTACCATCACAACTGGCCAGGATGTTACCACTGGTAGCGATAAGATAAAATTGGGTGGAACACCAATAGGCGCTGCATTAAAAGCATTTTCTGTTGATGTAGACGAGACCAAATTAAACCTAAATGCCAATCAAATCAAAGGTGGCACAGCTGGACAAGTGATGGTGGTTGGTACAGGAAATGTAGGCTCATGGGTAGATAAATCAACTCTTGTTCCTGCAACTGTTGTAAGCAATACCTCAACAGGAAATAGCTTATCAACAACTGTTAATGGAGTTAACGGAACTGGTGTGAACATTATTAATTCAAATGCCTTAACACTTGATGGTACTAATAAATTAGTAGGTACTGTTAATGGTCAAGCTACTACAGCGTTAGATTTAACACCAGCTATACAGGCTGCCCAAAAAACGACAACAGTAGTTGCCGGTACAAATGTTACTGTTTCACCAACTACTCCAGCTGCAACTGGAAATACTGCGTATACTGTAAATGTTGCCACAGCAAATGGTACAGCTCCAGGAGTGGTGAAACAAGGTAATGGTTCTGTAGTGGTAGCTACAGATGGTGCGCTTTCCGTAGATGCTGCTGCGATCACCACTGGACAAAACGTTACTTCTACAAACAAAATAATTTTAACTGGTACACCTACAGGTGCCGCATTAAAACCATTTAATATTGATGTTGACGAAACGAAGTTGAATTTACAAAACATGGCAGGCAAGGTGACTAACAATCAAATCTCCACTGGTACGACTGGTCAGGTTTTAATTACAAATGCTGCTGGAACTACGCAATGGGTTGATCAATCTACATTAGGAGACAATACAACTGCGAGTAATGGTTTAACCAAAACTGCTAATAATATTCAATTGGGTGGTGCTTTAACTACACCAACAGCCATCGCCACCACTGGAACCAATACCCTTGCAATTTCAGGTTTACCTACTACAGGAACAACAACTGATAAAATTGTAGTGGCCGACCCAGCAAGTGGTGTTTTAAAACTGGCGAACGCTGCTATGCCTAAATGGTTCTATATGCCCTCGATTGTGTTAGATGTGGCAACGATCGGCACAGGGAAAACTGTCAACCTGTACAATCTTTACAAATCACAATTCGAAAGTGTACCAGGCACAATGAATAGTACAGGAGTACAGAAAAGCATCCCATTCTTGTTAAATCCTACAGATTTGGAGTACTATGTCACCTATGTTGATGCTGCTGTAATTACGGTTACATCAGTTAATGCTAACGGAGAAATGACTTATAATGTAACAGGTAAAGCTAAAACAACATCGTTTGCTAACATTGTTTTCGTAGTTAAATAATCAGGACATGAAAAGATCAATTCAAATCATATTGGTAATGTGTTTGTGCTTCGTAATCAAAGCGCAAGCGCAGATTACCATCATGGATACATTCAGCAATAAGATTAAGCGTCTTTCACTAAAAGAACGTGAAGAATTAGACAAATTGTTGTTTGGACCGATATCACGTATGCAACTCAATGAAACTGGCAAGCCTACATTTCTATGGGCAGAGGAGGGTAGTGTAAAAGGTGTAGAACTAACTAATGATCTGACAAATCAACTAAAAGATACAAATTTTTCAACCCAATTAAAGTATGTTGAAGTAATCTCTATCAAATGGGAAAAAGATAAAAATCTTATACTTAATGAAGATCATTTAAACCAATTAAAAAGTCTGAAATATATTTTGATAAAAAGTTATGATTCGGTGAATATTGAAAGTGTGTACGT
>NZ_AJLG01000262.1 GCF_000258495.1 Pedobacter agri PB92 | reverse complement strand
TCATTGTTGCACATGCAAACCAACTGGTGCAAATGGGGCACACCGTTGATGTGATTGCAAAAGACACGGATGAAAGAAACCTGTTTAATGTAATTGAACTCCAGGAAAGCCCTTTAAGCATGAAAGATGACGCCTATCGGCCCTGTCCGGAGTGGCTTGGACAACAACACTATCAGAGTTTACAATTCGGAATGCTTGACGTAAACAATTATGACATCATCCACTACAACTCATTTATACCAGAGATTTATGCCGTTGGCGCCCTGCTTAACATCCCAAGCGTATTAACATTGCATTTGCCACCTACGGAAAAATTTGAACTGATGTACAAATTTTTCTTAAAACATGCACCCGCTTTGCCTATTGGCATTTCTAAACGAATGAGCAAAAGCTGGGCATCATCATTAGGAAAAGATATAGACGTTATTTTGAATGGAATTGTGCTTCATCAATGGAAATTGCATCATCGAAATAATAATGGTTACCTTTTATGGAGCGGAAGAATCACCAAAGAAAAAAACGTTGAAGCCGCAATTCATTTGGCTAACCACCTAAAGCAGCCACTAAAAATCATCGGCCCTATATTCGATCAGGAGTATTTCAGTACCCATGTTGAACCAATGCTTAGCGAAAGGATTCAATACATTTCCCACGTCAATCAGCAGCAATTAAACGAGCTGGCCGGAGGTGCTTCAGCTTATCTGGCCACCGCCCTCTGGGAAGAGCCTTTTGGCCTGAGCACGTTGGAAATGCTGGCGTCTGGCCTGCCGGTTGTGGGATTTTACACCGCAATCCCTCCTGAATTAAGAGATAAAAAAGTATCTATTGCAGTTGATTCAGATGACTGGCGTGACTTAATCAAGCCTTTAGAGAAAGCTATGCATGCTACTCCACAGACCTGCAGAAACTTCGCTCATTCATTTGACATGCAGAAAACTTCGGAGGCATATGCTGAGGTTTATCATCGTTTATCAAAAACACCATGTCATGAGTAAACCGGTAATATTCTATTTTGTACATGCACATGGCAATGGCCATCAGGCAACCTTTAGTATGCTGTACCCAGAATTGTCAGTCTTTTTTGAGGTCATTGCGATAACTACAAATACCAGTATAACCAACCGTTTAAAAAACACATACCAGGTACAAGTCATCGAATTGCCACCCAAGTATCCAGCAAACTACGAAATTCCTGAACATACCTATTCAAAAGCTTTCGAAGTTACACCATACGTTCAGGAGGCTGCAAAGCGAGCCAAATCAATGGCTGACGCAATATTGCTGCATAAGCCGAAAGCATTTTACTGCGATGGCGTTCCTGAATTAGCAATTTTGGTCCGGGGAATGGGAGTACCAGTTGTTTTAGTTCACTTACCGGGAAATATCTCTAAAGACCCAACCCAGGTATTTGCACATGAGCTAGCGGACCACATCATCGCTCATTTTCCTTTCATACTTGAACAACCCGACTATAAATATTCAACCAAAACTTTTTACAGTGGATATATATCAAGGTACGATTGTAGCAAATTCAATCGAAACACCTCTGCAAATATTCATCAGGTTTCCATATTGTTAGGCTATGATAATTGGGATCAGGCTATAGTTAAAAAAATGACGCAGGATCCGGATATCCGATTCACCATTATTGGAAACAAACAACGTTATGATCTTGGTAAAAATTGTAACCAGCTCGGAATGGTAAAAGATATCAGCCAGGCTATAACAGGAGATCTTGTGATATCGGCAGCGGGGCAAAATACCGTCGCAGAACTATTATCAATGAATAAACGATTGATCCTGCTTCCCGAAGTCCGGCCGTATGAGGAGCAAGAGGTGCATGCTCGCATGTTGTCTGATCAGAAGATCGCCCTTTTAGGCGAGGAAAATTTTAACGCCGAGCAATGGCAAATGCTGCTCCAACGAGCGAAAGCATTTACCCCAGCTTATAAAAATTTAGTAAATATTACTGCAGCGGCAGATGTAGCACAAAAAATGCAAGAATGGTATGGTTGAATTTAGTATTGTAACTATTGTAAAAGGAAGGAGAAAGCAATTGGCAAATCTCCTTGAATCTATCAGGTTGTCGGTTGTGCTTCCATTCGATGTTCAGGTGGTTTGCATGGATGACTTGGAAGAAATGCCTGTATCAAAGGGTCTGAACATTAATTTTCATAGGATCAAACAAACGCATGAATTGCCATTGGCTGCCGCAAGAAATGTGGGGATGAATGCCACCAAGACCACCAACATCATATTTATTGATGTTGATTGTATTGTTTCGCCAACACTGTTTTCAAATTTGCTGAAAGATTTATCGGTAAAAAATATCGTAACGGCCTACCCGCTTTATCTGCCCATGCTTCCAGATTCAGGCAATTACAATAACCTGAAGCATATGGCTGTACCACATCCAAACAGAGAAGAGATTCCCAGCGGAGCGCCTGTTGGACATTTACAATTCTGGTCTTTAATATTTGCGATTCAAAAACCAACATTCGAAAATATCGGTGGTTTTGACGAATCCTTTACAGGTTATGGTGCAGAAGACACAGATTTCGCCATGATGTTTCATCAAGCTCACATTGACCTAATTTTCGTTCGCGATGATGTCCTTCACCAATATCACGACAAATACGATCCACCCCTAAATTATTTCAATTCGATTATTGAAAATGCAATCCGTTACCATCAAAAATGGAAAGTTTTGCCAATGAAACGTTGGTTAAAAGCATTTGAAAAAATGGGCCTAATCAAAATTGACTCGGCCGATTGTATAACTGTGTTTCAAAAACCTTCCGCCAGGCAAATAGAAGATAGTCTTTCGCAGCATCCTTATTGAAAGATATAGCGTTTTCTATTCGATAAATTGAACTGATAAATTACTCAGAAATTTAGAAATTGTAAAAGTGGGGTTGGTTATAACAAACATTTTTAAGGTTTGCTCATTTGCCATGCATCTGAGTTCGTTGTATGATATTTTTCTTCACCGTCAATTTCAGCCATGTCAGAAATTTGCTGTTCGAGTTTATTGAAATTTAACAGCCGTAAAAGAAAAGCGCTCATCAACATCATCAAGGCAAACAACGCAAAAGACACTTCCCAGCTAAAAAAAGATTTCACAGGCGCAATCAGGGCAGCACCAACCATTGATCCTAATGCACCGATGGTCATATAAAAGGTAAATTGACTCGCTGAAACCTTTTTCGAGCAGCACTGCATCGCAATTGCAAACACTCCGATTTTCGCAAAGGCGTTCACCCACCTGTAAATGATGATAAAGCTGTACAGAAAAGGAACATTAGTCCAGTATTTACTCAGAAAAACGAGCAATAATGTTTCAAAGAAAATGAAAAATAAGTAGGTGTAGATCATTCGCTTCTTCCCGAATTTATCAATCAACCAACCTCCTACCAACATTCCCAATATGCCACCAGTAAGGTCTGCGATCGAAAAAACATGAGAATAATATACATTCGTCCAACCGCTTACTTTAACGGCAAAAATGGGTAGTAACTTCTCAAAATAATTGTAAGCACCCTGTGAAGTAAAAAGCAAGAGACCAAGTAAAAAAGAGTTTTTCAAACTGAAAGCCATATACAATGATCTGACCATCGCCGCCCAGCTATTGATCTGGAGTTTTTCATTATCTTCATCAGGTGCCCCTGAACTCCATGGAAAAATTCGCTCGGAACTCCGCTCCCGCAATAATAAGGGTACAAAGATGATCAGCCCAATCAGTATAGCAATGACCAGGACAGAGATTTTAAAATTATAATCTGTGAGCAACCAGGTTCCAATGGTGAGTGCAAATGAGCTTCCAATCATCCGCGATCCATTCATGTAAGCATTTGTTTTTGCCTGCTCTTCTGCCGGCACAGTATCTACGGCTAATCCATCAGTGGCGGCATCTTGCGAGGCGCCAAAAATCGAAACGATAAAGCCGCCAATAACCAGCAAATGAACATTGTTGAGCGGGTCTGGCACAAATGCGAAGCCTACCATACTTAAAAATAATCCCGTCTGGCAAATAATTACCCAGGGTCTTTTACGTCCCATTGGCAAATAAGTGTAGCGATCCATTAATGGTGCTACGAAGAATTTAAAGGTCCAGGGAAAGGCACAGGCTACATCGAAACTACCAATTTCTACAATGCTTTTATCGTTCATGGCCATCCAGGCAGGTATGCCAATAAATAACATACCCATTGGCAATCCCTCTGCAAAATAAAGGGCTATAAAATTAAAGTACCGTAGCACTGCACTGTCGGCCAATGCCGGTAATTTTGTTTTTTTTACTAGCTGCATTTAGTTGTAGATGGCTACTTTAGTGAACTGATCTGGCAAGGGTTTTGGAACATTGGGATTGGTATTGATCTCCGTTTGCGGATAGATGAATCGGTTGGGTTTTTTAGATCCTGTTTTTAACGGAACCGGCAGTTCTACCACTGGAACAGCTGATGAAAGCCTGCGATAATCATTGAACACTTCATATTGCATCAATAAGGTAATATACCGTTGAGCAATGATTTCGTATAGCAATGCATATTGCACACTGCCTGATCCTGTTGGATTTGCCAAACCATTTCTACTAAAATCCGATAAGGTATAAGCGTCATATTTTCGCCCCGCAACTGGCAACGTTCTGCCATTAAAAACACCACTACTTAATCTGGAGCGCACACTATTTAAGGATATAACGGCTTCCTCCAGCATACCCAATCTTGCCTGAGCTTCTGCCAGGATCAACTGGTTTTCATAATAGGTTAATATCGGGTGAACGGCATTTGCAACAAAAGCACCATCAACTGTATTGGGATCAAGACTACCAGTAGCCGTAATGCCTGTTTTGAAAAAAATAGTTGTAAATGGCGGTTTCAAGTGTGTACGT
>NZ_AJLG01000261.1 GCF_000258495.1 Pedobacter agri PB92 | reverse complement strand
ACGTACACACTGGGGTAATTACCTCGATTTAAAGCATGGAAGAATTACCCAAAAACAATACAACGGAAAAATCCGATTTTTTATCGTGCTTCTCCTGATCGTATTATTTCTTTTATTTATACGAAAATGAAAATAGTAGCGGCCATTTTTATCATTGTTATAATTACTTTAGGTCTGTTTAATTCCTATAAGAAACATAAAAATGAGTTATTACCAGCAAGCTTTTTAGCTTTTCACTTCATTATAGGATTACTGGTCATCCTAGGCGCTTTCTATCTTTTATTCGAATAATCTGTTGTGCAAACTTCTTAAAGCTTCCGTTTTATATTCGCTTAAAATCAACAGGGAAACATTATAGTTACTTCCACCATAAGAAATCATACGGATTGGAATATGCTTTAATCCCTCTAAAACTCTGCTAGCGAAGCCATGTTTTTCTGAGCCGAAATCGCCAACTACGCAAACAATACTGTGATCGGTATCTACTTCTACTGTTCCAAAACTTTCCAGTTCCTCAATAATTTTGGGAAGATTTCCGATTTCATCAATGGTCAACGAAACGGCTACCTCTGATGTGGTAATCATATCGATTGGCGTTTTGTAGCGTTCAAAAACCTCAAAAACACGGCGTAAGAAACCATAAGCCAATAACATCCGGCTTGATTGGATGCGGATTGCTGTAATGCCATCTTTGGCAGCAATAGATTTAATCTTGCCTTTTTCGCTATTATGTGTTATTAAGGTTCCTGCAGCCGTTGGCTCCATTGTATTTAATAAACGAACAGGAATTTTATATTTCTGCGCCGGAAACACGGATTGTGGGTGTAAAATTTTAGCACCGAAATAAGCCAGCTCTGCTGCTTCATCAAACGAAAGTTGTGCAATTGGTTTAGTTCCTTTAACAATACGTGGATCATTATTATGCATACCGTCAATATCCGTCCAAATTTGAACCTCTTCGGCCATAATCGCAGCACCTAATAATGATGCCGTATAATCACTCCCACCACGACGTAAATTATCTACTTCGCCAAAACTATTGCGACAAATAAAACCTTGCGTAATAAATAATTTATTGCCTTTATGTTGTTCTAATAAGGGTGTTAAATGTTTGGTAGTAAATGGAATATCTGGCTCATTATCCTCGTCGGTTTTCATGAAGTCCAATGCAGGTAATAATACCGATTC
Source organism: Pedobacter agri PB92 (assembly GCF_000258495.1). Classification (GTDB taxonomy): domain Bacteria; phylum Bacteroidota; class Bacteroidia; order Sphingobacteriales; family Sphingobacteriaceae; genus Pedobacter; species Pedobacter agri. The sequence continues at coordinate 3,704 of NZ_AJLG01000261.1, read as the reverse complement.
TACACCAATTGATTTTAAATAGATATGGTATAATGTGGTAGATAGTAATTCGCCTTGCGCCAAAACAACTTTCTCTTCAATTGAGGTAAAAATATCGTTTGTAATAACTGCAAGGAAGCTAAAATGATAGTCGATCACTTCATTTCCCATCTCCTGAAAATCTGCAGCGGGCAAGAGTTCAACAACAAAGTCTTTATATTTGGCATACAAATTTTCAATCGCAACGCTTCCCTTCTTCTTATCTCCAGCTAAAAAATAATTTGAAATCTCCACTAAGCTATTCGTAGTACCAGACACTGCTGATAAAACCACAATCTGCTCTTCATCTGGATTAATGATATCCAACAACTTCGTCATGCGCTCGGGACTACCTACTGAAGTACCCCCAAATTTTAAAATTTTCATCGATTTGTTTTTGTTTCAATTTGCGATGGAACAATCAGTTTTATATCCACTAGGTGAATTAGAAAAACATGAGGGCTTCATCTAATTAGTTATTATTTTAGCTGTAATAAAAAGAACACCATTTACATCGTGCTTACCAGAATATAAAAAATGTGATTGTCTCATTTTTAATACTGGATTTTCTTTATTATTGTATCGGGGCGTGAAAATAAGCAAAAGCAGCTTAAAAGCAACATCCTCAACAAAATAAAATTTGGGACAGATTGAATTTATTTCAATTTCACCAAACTTCATGAAATAAATTTTGTTCAACACCAGATATTAAATTAAAAATACAGCTCAATGCAATCAATTGATCAATCAACACAAACCACAATAAATCAGTGGTTAAATGGAAATTACGATGAAAAAACGAAATCAGAAATCCAATCTCTAGTAGATAACAATTCAACTACTGAACTTACAGATGCTTTTTATAAAAGCTTAGAGTTTGGAACTGGTGGTTTGCGAGGCATTATGGGTGCGGGTTCAAACCGGATCAATAAATATACAATAGGAACGGCAACACAAGGTTTAGCCAATTACTTAAATAACAAATATCCAGGCGAAAAGATCAGTGTGGCCATTGCGCATGATAGCAGAAACAATTCAGATTACTTTGCAAAAATTACAGCTGATGTTTTCTCTGCCAACGGCATTCATGTTTACTTTTTCGAAGCTTTAAGGCCAACACCTGAGTTATCTTTTGCTGTTCGTCATTTTGGTTGCAAAAGCGGTGTGATGTTAACTGCATCACATAACCCAAAAGAGTATAATGGTTACAAAGCTTACGGTGCCGATGGTGGTCAGTTTACCTCTCCCGATGATAAATTAGTGATTGACGAGGTTAATAAAATCCAGAGCATTGATGAAGTGAAGTTTGACAGAGTTGAGGCAAATGTTGAATTAATTGGCGAAGCTGTAGACAAACTTTACGTAGATGGAATCACCGCACTTTCAATTTCTCCTGACGCCATTAAAAGACAGCACGATCTAAAAATTGTGTATTCTCCTATTCATGGAACAGGAATTACCCTGGTACCAAAAGCGCTTGAGCAATTTGGTTTCACTAACGTTACTATAGTTGAAGAGCAAAGTAAACCTGATGGTAATTTCCCTACTGTTGTTTATCCAAATCCAGAGGAAAAAGATGCATTGACTTTGGCCATGAATAAGGCTAAAGAAATTGATGCAGATTTAGTTTTGGCAACTGACCCTGACGCTGACCGCGTGGGTATTGCGGTTAAAGATAATAATGGCGACTGGGTTTTACTAAATGGTAATCAAACCGGAAGTTTATTGATTAATTATCTTTTATCTGCCTGGGAAGAAAGCGGAAAACTAGACGGAAATCAGTTTATTGTGAAAACGATTGTAACTTCAAACCTGATTGAAGAAATTGCTAAAAAGAAAGATGTTACTTACTATAATACCTTAACGGGATTCAAATACATCGGTCAGTTAATGACTGAATTAGAAGGTAAGAAATATTTTATTGGTGGTGGAGAGGAAAGTTATGGCTATTTAATCGGCGATTTAGTTCGTGATAAAGATGCGGTAGTTTCTGCGGCTTTCATTTCTGAAATGACGGCTTACTACAAAGATAAAGGCGCAAGTTTATACAATGCCCTATTGGATATGTATGTTGAATACGGCTTGTACAAAGAAGATTTAGTTTCGCTTACCAAAAAAGGAAAAACCGGTGCTGAAGAAATTAAGGCGATGATGGTAAAATTCCGTGAAAATCCACCTGCAACTTTAGGCGGATCGAAAGTTTCTGTATTGAAAGATTATGAACTAAGTCAGGAAACTGATTTGGCCACTGGCAAAGTAACAAAATTAGATTACCCAACCTCTGATGTACTTCAATTTATCACTGAAGATGGAAGTATTGTTTCAGCTCGTCCGAGTGGTACAGAACCAAAAATTAAGTTTTATTGCAGCGTTAACGCACCTTTGGCAGACAGAGCTGATTTTGCAAAAGTCAACGAAGAATTAGGCGAAAAGATTAAAGCTGTGATGGCTGATTTACAGGCTTAGTTTCTTTAAAATAATTAAGAATGGAACACAGGTGGAAAAATTCATCTGTGTTTTTTTATACCCGTCAGTTGAAACTGACGGCAAGGAATAACATTTAGTATAATCGTTCTATTGGCAATTGAAAGATGTTGCACAAGATATTCCGTTTTATTAGGTATTCATTGCCGTTGATTTCAATCAACGGTTTTAAAAATGGTTCGCTTTTCTTTTGCCGCTTTCAATTTCTTTAATACTTTTGCAGCAAATAACATGTTCAAAAAAATCCTGATATACCTGTTAGTGATTTGCTCGGTTTCAAACGGAGCAATGCAACTTGTGGTTTATTCAGGCTATAAAATGAATAAAGAGTACATTACCAGTGTATTTTGTATTAATAAAGAACATCCTGAATTGCATTGTGACGGTCAGTGTTTCCTAGCCAAAAAATTGAAAGATTTGGATAGCAAGAATAAACAAGTTCAGGAAAATCTCAAACGAATTGTAGAAGCTGAACCAAAATTTCAGATCACAGCAATCAATCATCAAATTCCTTATTTCATTATTAAATCAGAAAGTGGCTATCTCGAAAAGCCAGTTAAAGATCTTTCTGTATCTATTTTTCATCCACCAAAAACGGTTTAAGTAAATTTTATTTACAATCATCGCCCTGAATTTATATCAGGGTCTTTTAGGCTATTTGTCATTTTGAGCACAGCAGAGACCGCGAAGCAGTTACGAAGTAAATCTCCAAGCTATTGATTACTGGTTTTAAATTATCCTACATGAGAATGAGTGGATTCATTTAAACAGTGCTTTTTAGCTGCCGATTCTTCATTGCTTTCAGAATGACAGAAGACTATAAATTCACAGATTCGATTTTTAAAAATTAAACCATCGTGGCTGCCTATGTTTTAAAATATTGGCCATGATCTCTTCATCACCATTAAAAACTACACATAACAGATGAAAATATCACAATACTTACTGGCATTGCTATGCCCTCTTATATGCTTAACATCATGCAAAAAAGATGCAGATGAAATTTCTTCAGATACAAAATCAAGCTTCACTTTGGAATTTGAACACCAGGTTAATGGTGCTGCTTTAGCATTAAATACAACAACCTACAAAAATGCCAAGGGCGAAGATTTTAAAATCAATGTGTTTAAATATTATGTCAGCAATATTAAACTCAGCAAAGCTGATGGAACAACCTATTTAATTCCTGAGAGTTATCTGTT
>NZ_AJLG01000260.1 GCF_000258495.1 Pedobacter agri PB92 | reverse complement strand
TTAATGAAAAACCTTTTTCAACATCGAAATTGAACGATCGAATACCAAACTTGGTTTCGTAACTATCAAGTATTTTTCCATTCTGAACAATTTTGGTAACCAACGTATACTGATATGGGTTTTCGATAGACCATAAAACGGGATCCTTAACATCAAACACCCTATCTATCTCTAAACCAGAAGTATCTATTTTTACATTCTGCTGTATTGTGCTCGCAATCAATTTTCCGCTGGCAGTAAACACAGAGTTGGTGATGACAACAGTTTGCATTTTTAATGTTTTGTTTTGAATTTGCGCCTGAAACTCCACTCTGCCCGATTGATCTGCTGTTACAAAGGTCCCCCATTTTGCGACGGCAACTTTCGCTGTAGAAGTTAACCAAACATTCCGGTAAATACCTGAACCAGAGTACCAACGAGCATCTGGTTGCGCAGAATTGTCAACTTTAACTGCAATAATGTTTTTTCCAGCCTTTAGAAACTTGCTAATCTCGTAAGAAAACGATGCATATCCATACGGACGTTTGCCTAAATATTTGCCATTAACCCAAACTTCTGAGTTTTTATAAACGCCATCAAATTCGATGGTAATTAATCTAGATTCGAAATTTGCAGGTGCAGTAAATTCTTTTCTATACCATCCAATTCCAGTAGGCAAACCGCCACCCTCTGGTTTTGCTGGGTTTTTCTCATCGAATTCACCCTCAATGCTCCAATCATGTGGCAAAGTTAGTTTACGCCATTTTGCATCGATAAATGCAGGCGATTTTGCGCCAGGCTCATCACCTAAAAAGAATTTCCAATCTTTGTTGAAGCTGGTTCGGGTTCGAGTTTCTGTTGTCGGATATACTGTAGTGGTCGTCATTGCGAGGCACGAAGCAATCTTATTACAGTAGCCATCTAAACCTTTAGTTCGAAGATTGCTTCGTGCCTCGCAATAACTAGATGTAAGAAACACAATAAGCATCAAACCAAAAATTCTATATCTAAACTTAAGCATCTTCATATCTTACTATTGGACAAAATTCACTTTACTTTTACCTAAATCTTTCGATGTGGCTACTGCAATACCACGTTGATCTTGTTTGTTAACCGCACAGTAAAAATGGTAAACCACACCTTTATGCTTTAGTACAAAAGATTTGTGTGCGTACAATTCATCATATTTTTCTGATGATTCAATCAGGTTATCGCCATTCCAATCCGTCCAGTTTACCAAATCTTTAGAAACGGCAAATCTATTAAACGAACCTTTTCTATCTTGCCAAAAAGCACCAAAATAAAACATCACATAATTTTTTCCAATTTGCTGAATGACAGCATCACCAGTAATTCCAACCGGATGATGAACCACTGGATTTTTCTGAAAACGTTTCCAGTTTATCATATCATCAGAAACGGCCATTCCAATTCGCTCGTACCAACGTGTTTTTTTATTGTTGGTCAAAGAATCGCCAACCGCATTATAGTACATCACAAAGCGATGCCCTGTTAACCGGCTTTTGTCTTCAATTACAGTGCTTTTAAATAATTTATTGCGATTTTCCCACCAGCGCACATCTTGATCCAATGAACTTAAAACTGGTTTAGCTAATCTATTCCACTCCTGAACAATTGATGGGTGTTTTGTAGTAAAAGCCATGCCGATGGATAATGGTTCCACTTCATAACCTTTTTCTTTGCCTCCGAAATACGACATCCAATATTTACCATCAAATGTTTTAGCCTGGTAACTTCCACCCCATTTTATATCCAACAAAGCATTGTATCCCGCTTTTTGATTATCATCCCATTTACCAGAATCTTCGAACGACATTAATTTGCCTAAGTTTTCCCAGTGCAATAAATCTTTGCTTTTTGCCATCCAGGTTTCGTAACCACGACCGCTGAAAATCAGGTAAGTCATGTACCAATCTTTGCCTTTTCTGAAAATAGTTGGGCAATCCATTTTATGGTCTTTATCAGTTGGAACCATAACCAAACCATATTTATAAGGTGTTTTTACTTCCTGGTAAATTTTTTCCATTTCAGTTTGAGAAACAGGATTTTTAATCTCCTGAGCAAATGCGGAAAAGCTTGATAACGCAACAAATATGTATATCCAAATCGCTCTCATCTATCTCACATTAAATTTATAAGTTCCCGAACCGATAGAAATTTTTGTCTTTCCATTTTCAGAACCAATGGTTTGGAAAGCGACATTATTTGTTTCATTAACTTTTTGATTAGCCGAAACAGGAAGATAGACCACAGCTGTTGTATTCACAGGAATTTTTACATCAATCTCAAAACCATTATTCACTTTTTTCCAGGCGGAAGAAATTTCACCATAAGAGGAGTTGTAGCTTACATTGGCCGAGGTTAAATTCCCGACTATTTCTGGTTGAATTCTTATTTGCTTAAAAGCGATGGAATTTTCATCCTGACGGATACCGCCGATGCCACTGTATAGCCATTCCATTAAATGGCCTAACATAAAATGATTATTTGAAACGGTTGGCAAAGCTGCCCAGCTTTCGGTTAAAGCTGTAGCGCCTTTTGCTATTTGCATTCCATAACCAGGTACATCCGAACGACTGTTCATATCAAAAATCACATCTGATTTTCCTGCATCTTCCAAAACTCTTAACACGTAGCGGTAGCCGATGTCGCCAGCTGTCAAACTGTTTTTCCGATCTCTGATATCTTTCACCAGATTGTCAATCACAGCATTTTTATCTTGATCCTCAACTAAACCCATGTAAATAGCCATGGCATTTGCTGCCTGAGATCCCGTTGCGTACTGTTTAGTTTTACTATTGAAAAACTTATTGTTGAATGATTTTCTAACTTCTACCGCCAGGTTAGCGTAAGTTATTGCATCTGCTTTTTTACCTAAAAGCGTTGCCATTTTCTCTAAAATCTTTAGATCGTAATAATAAATTGCCGTTCCGGTTACGCCCATGGGTGTTAACTGAGAAACACCAGGTGGCTTCGGACCTAAATCATACCAATCTCCTAAACCTTGTGATAGGATATGATTATCAGCCTTGGTGGCTAAATAGTTGATATAACGTTGCATCATTGGGTAATAATCAACCATTGCCTGCCTATCTCCATACCACTGATATAAATACCAAGGCAATAAAATACCACTGCTTCCCCATTCTGGAGAATCGCGAAACATATCGCCGCCCCATTCGAATTTTACGTATTCGGGTGCTATTTCAGGAATTAAACCGTTTGGCAACTGAGAATTTCTCATATCCGCTAAGGCTTTTTTGAAAAGCGGCGCTGCATCATAATTGTAGCCAACAGAATTCCCCATTAAATGCAGTTGCTCTAACCAACCTAATTTTTCACGGTGCGGACAATCGGTAAAAACGCTTACCATATTGCTCTTAATCGACCAATCTATCAAGTTAGAAGTTTTGTTGAATAGTTCGTTCGACGTTGAGAATTTCCCAACTTGATCAGCAGCATTTCTAACATGGAGTGCAACCAGATCTTCAATAACCGCTTTACCTGATGTATTTCTTTTTACTTTCGGATTGCCACCTCGAACCTGTAGATAGCGAAACCCTGTATAAAAGAATTTTGGTCGCCAGGTTTCTAATCCGTCACCTTTCAAAATATAAATGAAGTACGATGGTCCGCCAATATTTTTTTGTGTAACTGAACCATCTTCTTTAATTAGTTCGGCTGGTGTAATTCTAATCGTATCGCCTTTTTTACCGCGAACTTTTAACTCTATGATGGCTGATGAATTTTGACTCAAATCGTAAACCCAATCTCCATTTATTGTATTGGTAATATTTTTTGGAGAAAATTTATCAAAAATTTTAACAGGTTCTTCTTTCTGAGCTTTCAGCTGTGGTCCATCTACAATCAGTGCTGGTTTCCATTTACTATCATTGAAGCTAGCGATATTCCACCCTTTTTGCTCGAGATTCGCATTATAATCTTCACCGCCATAAATGCTTGAAAACGTGACTGGAGATTTAGTCGGTTTTCCAAGTCTGATTGCTGATGATGTTATCAGATGTGCCATCAGTATATTCGACCAAAACTCGGCAAATCATCTTCGGGTAACCATAAGCTACCTTTAATTTTCTGTATCTATCTTTTACTGGCGGAACATAATAAAAGCCGTTACCCAGCATTATGCCAATGGCATTTCCGCCTCTTTTTATTTGTTTCGTTAAATCGTAAATAACATACAAGGCCTCTTTATCGTACTTGGTCCAGCCAGGTGCAAGAAAATCATCTCCAATTTTTGTTCCGTTAAAACTCATTTCGAAATGACCTAAACCCGAAATAAACGCTGTAGCTTTTTTAACCATTTTAGTTACCGAAAAATCTTTACGAAACATCGGCAAAACATTGTTGGCGTTGTATTTATCTTTCTTTCCATCTGTTGGCAGAATATTGACATTTGAATCGACTAACTTTTCATATGCAATCCATTTTGCGCCTTTCCAATCCTCCGTATTTAACAAACCCATTTGCCAGAAAGCAGTTTTGCTCCAGGCCGACTCATTTTTGTAATTGTCCCAAACCCGAACTTTCCAATAATAAGTTTTAGTGGATAAAAGTTTGGCACCGCTGTATTTCACCTGAATAGATTGCGATGAAATTACTTTTTTAGTGTCCCAAACCTCTCCAATGTTCTTCTCTAAATTAGCTTGACTGCCTGAAACCAGAATTTGATAAGCAGTTTGCATCACATTGTGTTTAGATGATTGCAATTTCCAACTCATGCTGGGTGAAACAAAATCTATCCCGATCGGGTTATTTCGATAACCACAACTCAAATGTGCAACTTTAATATCCTGTGCAAAAAGCGGAATACTTAGCAAATACAACCAAGAAAAAATTACGACTTTGCTCATGAATTGATTTACATCTATTGCCGATGTTTGTTAGGTTTATAATTTGGTTATCATC
>NZ_AJLG01000259.1 GCF_000258495.1 Pedobacter agri PB92 | reverse complement strand
ACCTTATTCGATCTGGCCTTGAACTGCGGGTAGGTGGAAGCCACGGCGGAATAATTAAGCGCCCAAATTTTTCTGCCTGCATCATTATGACAGTTTTGACAGTTCATTCCATTAGTCAACCTGCCTACTATCCCTTTTGGCCCGAAGTAAACTGAGGTATGTGCAATGAGATCGCGGCCATACCTTATTTGATGACCTGTTGCGTCGGAAAGGATAGTAGATGTATCAGGAGCTATCCAATCAGACTTGATAGCTTTTGAAACATGCTGTTTAGCTAATGGCTCTCCATCAGACACCTGTTTGAGTACCGTTTCATCCGTTCCAAACATGCCATTCTCTTCAAGTAAAACCATCACACCAATACAGCCAGCCAGCACAAAAAGCAATGAGACCTTGATAAGTGTAGTGGCTAGCTTCACACCGGTTTCCTGGTTAATGTTCTCCTTGCCGTTCATAGTGATTGATTATTGTTTAACCAAAATTACCTACCGATGTTCGATTATTTATATCAACAATTATAATGGTTGATAACCAATTGTTATAGAAGACCTTTTCATAATTCCCTTGGTATTGCAGCTCGTCTTACTGTGCGAAAATCGCCTTTGCTAGGTATACTTAAATATATTGAAAGCCTTTTTCCCAGTTTCGAGCCTAAGCTTACTAAGTCATTCCGATGACTCTACTTTAAAAAGTTAGGCCCAATAGTTCCGTTAACTCCATTTACAATATATACTTAATTTCATCCAGGATATGATAACTTTCGAGCACTTCCCAAAGTTATTGGGCTTAAAAAAATTACTTCGTCGCTGCCAAGGCGGCAGAAAGAACTCATTAACCTGGTTTATTTTCTTGGCTATACCCATACTGAAGCTGCTGAAGAAATGCAAATGCCACTCGGGAGCGTGAAAACACTAGTCCGCAGCGCAGTGATAAACCTCAGAAATACCTTCAATGCCGCCCTTCATATCCGTAAGAGTGCGTAAAACACTACCAGTTTAATCGATGATTTTGAATAAAATAGCTTGCCAGATTGTAAGGATTGTGTGGCCTGCGCATAAATAGAGTACGAATTAATTCATTAAACTTTGAAATCTGGTTTTTCTAAAATTGCATCAAAGCTGTTTCTATGTAAACTTATATATGCAAAATTTTGATTCTAAAACTATAATCCTTCGGTACCAATAATTTTACCTATCTCTCAATTTCCTGTGTAAAGCCTTGTGTAGGCTCTGCTTAATCCCTTTCTATATAATTAACGCAAACTTGTTGCCATTATCCCTTGAGCCTCCCAATTTGTAAGAGCGATGGCAAAATTGTAAACCAGGTCTTCATAAAACATTCGACAGATTGATTTATTTAGGCTCCGAAGCTTTTCAAAATCATATGCAAATATTATATTTGATTAAACCGGTAACTTATGAGCATCATTTATTTCAAGCCGCTTGATCGTTTTGATTTTTCCAGCACTACCTTGGATATTGGAAATCCAATCACCTGGAGCAGGTCACATTTTTTAAAACATCTTTTTAAAAGAATTTTCGCTCTGGATTCAACCAGATTTAAAGAATTTTATAATCACCATTTGCATTACTATCTCGAAAATATTGACGAAGGTCAAGAGCAAACCTATTTCAAAAGCCTTTTCGAAATAGTGGACAGGCAATTAAAAGTATTGAATGGCAGAGACGTCTATGCGGAAAATCATGTTACAACTCAGCGCCAGCTGGCTCATCTTGAAAACTTCATGAGCTTATTGATTTCGTTGGATAAATGGAATATTCATAAATCTTTCGGTAGTGTTGTCGCTAAACAGGAGTCAGATATTCATGAGCTTCAGAGACAAATAGAAACCCTTAAATTGGAACTTAAGAATGCAACCGAATTAGAAACTACTCAATTCATCAATATTCCTAAAGGAGGATTTCTAAGCTTTGTAGATTTGGTTATTCAAATGGAAGAGATAAAATTACCTTCTGGCAAACAATTAGTTTTTGCGGAATTCCAAATTGTGTGGGTGAAAATGATTTGCAAATATTTTCGGGAAGACAACAGAGAAATTGACTTCAACCGTGTTCGCAGATATTTCCCCAAGGACAGGCGCAATCCAGGTACCCGCTCTTCATCCATTCCGGCAGACCAACATCTTTTCGAGATTAAGAGCATTATAAGAAAATAGCGATAGCTAAAAATCTACAAATACATCCAAAAGATTGATAAGAATATCATCCGATACCTATCCGATTCCGGAATAATACATTTTATTATTAACCAATCCATTACCATACAATTCTGTATGGTAGCGAAATGCAATTTCCTTTATTTTTCTTTGTCCCAGTTCAAAAAATACCGCTAAAGACGTGTGAGTTTGCCTTTTCGATAAAGGGCCTTCTTGTTGGTATTGTGAGCTGACAAATAGTTTTATGATAAAATAAATCAAGGAAAGATGAATGTAGAATTAATCACAAGGGATGATCTGAAAAATCTGAAAACCGAAATGCTCAGCGAGATCAGGCAGCTCATGAAGCCTGGACAATCGGAAAACAGACAATGGTTAAAAAGCGCTGAAGTACGTAAACTGCTGGGTATCTCGCCTGGTACATTGCAGAATCTGCGAATCAACGGAACGCTGCATTACACCAAGATTGGAGGAATGATGTATTACAAAATGGAGGATATCACAAAGCTGCTTGAGGGAAATCAATGATTAACGATGAAACCCACCTAAGGGAAGGTTTTGAGGTCATTGTTTTACGATTAGAATTGGACGGCAGATTGCTTCCAACTCATATCAGTATGCTGACAGCAATCTGTCTATGCTGGCAGAATAACCAGTATCGGGAGCCATTTTCAGTTACAAGGAGAAAACTGATGGCATTCTCCAAAGTTGCTTCAATTGCGACCTACCATAAGTGCATGCAACAGCTTATTGCTTATGGTTATATCCGATATAAGCCTTCCTATCATCCAAAAAAGGGGAGTTTGGTCTGGTGGTGTGAAACAAAAAACGATTGAAAAGTAAGCCTATTGAGATATGTAGATATCTAAAGATTTAAAAGTCTACATATCTCTTTAAGCAATCATGAATCTAAAATATGAGGGATTATGCATCATGCAAAAGGTCCTTTTTCATTTTCAGAAAAAGGAGCAAGCGGTGGTTGGGCAGAGCCTCACCATCTTGGCCTTACGCTAGCGTAAAGGCGGTTTGGAGAACCCTCCAGGGGTTCTCTTAGCCGCTGACGGCAGCAGGATTAATGAAATGAGAATCCGGGGTAGGGTTTGAGATATTTAAATGTGTAAATGCTTTTTATGCTATATATCTATAGGGCAACATATACTGATATATGCATAACCGATTAATCAATAACAAACTGCTAAAAATGGAAACATTAAGAACCATAAAATATAACGAGCAGACGGGAGGAAAAATGAATAAGATCGCGCAAAAGCTGGGTCGTCCGAACAGGCTCGTATTTGCACAGATGGTTGATTACTTCTTTCGGTGCAAGAAAGATCCGCTGGATTTTAATGACGAGCTGTTAAAAAATACACTATTAAAGCAGCACAAAGATCATATCGGCTTCATCCGGGTTCAGGAAAAAGATTTGCTAATTCCCATCAAAACGGATGTAAGCCGTATGATTACTAGCCAGGAAAACATCGATAATTTTTTAAAGGAGCTGGAGCAAGGCTTGGAACAGCTGACCAACAGACAAAACGAACTTTCTTCTGTCACTAAAAGCTATGGACAAAAACTTCAGGGTACAGATGAAATCCTGAAGGGTATCTCTTCGAAACTAGCTGTTAAAGAACAGCTCAAGAAACAATTTCATTATATACTCAGCACATTCATCAAAAATAGAGATGCCTTTAATATGATGACTCCTACAAAGGATAAAGAGGAACTGATTAAAATAACCAGAAACCAGATTGACCTATTATAGCTATGTATATCAATATCACTGACAATAAGGAAGCCGGCAATAAGGGGAGCAGCGGTGGGCTGGTAAATTACCTGGAAAAGGAGAATCGCACGGAGGCATTAAAGCATTCAGAATTATGGTTCAATGGAAACCGGCAAAATGTGGAGGCCTATGAAGTACGCAGGGAATTGGATGGAAACAATGCAAAGCTGGGAAGGAATGAGGCGAAGTTTTTCCTGATTAACATCAGCCCGAGTCAGAAAGAATTGGAGCATTTAAAGCGTTCGGTCGGGGATGCTGATATGAAAAATGTGCTTAAAGCATACACTGAGAAAGTAATGGATGAATATGCAAAGAATTTCAGGCGTCCCGGGATCAACAGCAATAAGGATCTGCTCTGGTTTGGAAAGGTAGAGCATAACCGCTACTACAACCATAAAGATGCAGCGGTTAAAGATGGTAGCAAGAAGCGTGGAGAGAAAAAAAATGGGAATCAGATGCATATCCAGGTGATCGTCAGTCGCAGGGATATCACTAATAAAATAAAACTCAGTCCCATGAACAGTTCGAAAGGAAGAAATACGGAGCACTCCAAAAAAATGGGTCAGTTTAACCGGATGGCTTTTAAGCAGTGTGGGGAGAAATTATTTGATGAACAGTTCAGTTTTGAACGAAACCTTAAGGATACACTTGCTCATGCCAATATTTTAAAGAATGGTACTTTACTGCAAAGAGAGCAGCTGGATATCTTGAATGAGGCATCAAGAAATAACCATCTAAACAGGTCATTGGTTAATGAACTTGCTTTAGGTGTTGCTGATGGAATTTTTTCATCCTTTGGGCACATGCTCCGATCGACCGGCAAAACTATTGGCGAATTTTTGGAAGTTTTGATGGAACCTGCTTTTATTCCGGATATCGGTTCGGATACGATTGAAGAAGCTGAAAAGAAAAGGAGGAAAAAAGCAAGGCAAAAAGGCCAGGGAATGCAGCGATGAATATATGTTGGATAGTTTTCAAGGATATCCT
>NZ_AJLG01000258.1 GCF_000258495.1 Pedobacter agri PB92 | reverse complement strand
ACGTACACACTTTTTTTTAAAAAGAACCAGGCATTACAGGGAGATTTTAACCTTTCCGCTAGCTTAATCGATGCGAATGAACTGATGGGGCCAAAAGCAGCTTCAAAAAATGAAGCTGCAAAGAAACCCGATTCGAAACTTTCTGTATTTGAAGTTCCGGGCAATATTGATTTTAAAGTAGCAGCAAAAGCAGACCGGGTACTTTACGATAACTACGATATTACTAATGCCAAAGGTGCTTTATTGGTAAAAAATAAAACCATCACTTTCAAAGATATGGGTATGAATATGTTGGGTGGAGAAGTGAACATGAACGGTTTTTATGCAACGACCGACCCTAAAAAGCCTAAAGTTGATGTTAACTTCGGAATAGAGAAAATGGATATTCAAAAGGCTTTTGGTGCTTTTAATACGGTAAAACTTTTGGCTCCGGTTGCCAAGTTCACGAAAGGAACCTTTTCTACCAACCTCAAGTTCAATTCAGATCTTGATCAAAATATGATGCCTGTTTATTCTTCTATTAATGCGGAGGGATTGGCTAATATAATCCAGGCAGTGGTAGATGGATTTGAGCCACTTCAAAAGCTGGCATCGGCCCTAAGTTCTGATAAATTTAAAAAACTCGAGTTGAACAATGTGATGACCAAGTTCAAAATAAAAGATGGCCGACTGAATGTTTCTCCATTTGATATTAGAAAAGATGGAATCGTTATGAATGTTCAAGGTTCAAATGGCCTCGACCAAACCATGGCTTATGATTTAGCGCTAAATGTTCCCCGGGCGATGTTAGGTGCAAAGGCGAATGAAACTGCCAATGCTATGATTGCGAAATTGAACAGTAAAGCAGGTACAAACGTTGCGTTAAGTGAAACCATCAAAGTTAATGCTGTTTTGGGCGGCACCATTTTGAAACCAACTATAGGGTTAAAATATGGTGCTGGTGATGCTAAGGCAACAGCAAAAGACGCCGTAAATGCGGTGATTGCTGAGAAAAAAGCTGAACTACAAACCAAAGCCCAGGCAAAAATCGATACCGTAAAGGCAAAAGCTACTGAAAAAGTTAAAGACGCCATTGCCGATAAACTGAACGGCCTGTTCAAAAGAAAAAATTAGTTAAAAAAGATTAATGTCTTTTTTGATATATAAGTACTTAATCCATTAATAGTTACGATTTTTATGGTTTCATCAAACTGTAAAAATCGTAGCTTTAATTAGTAAATAGTCACATAATTCGTAATTTGGTGAAATATAATTTTTGGTTTTGCGTTATCAAGCTAGTCTCCAAATAACAATATCCCGAAGATCTAAAATTACGTACCTTTAAAGGATGAATTTCAAGTACATCAGTAAACTTGCTTTTTCTGCACTCTCTTTGGCCTTGGTATTTGGTAAAACAAATGCTCAAGTTACTATAGGTAATACCCAAACCAATGGTAGTGAATCGAATAATATTGTTACTGCAGTACCATTTTTATTAATTACACCCGATGCACGTTCTGGTGCCATGGGAGATGCGGGCGTTGCTGTTGCTGGTGATGTAAATTCTGCCAGTATCAATGCATCCAAACTGGCTTTTATTGATAAACCTTATGGTTTTGCCGTTTCTTATAGTCCGTGGCTAAAAAGTTTGGTTCCTGATATCAACCTGGCCTATCTAAGTGGTTTTTACAAGCTTGATGATCGGAATACCATTGGCGCATCACTTCGTTATTTCTCTTTAGGATCTATTCAGTTAACCGATATCAACCAACAGGATTTAGGCATTGCTAATCCTAATGAACTGGCTTTTGACGTTTCATTTGCCCGAAGTTTCGGTGAAGAATTTTCGTTAGGTTCTTCGTTAAGATATATTTACTCCAATTTAGCTTCCGGTCAGTTGTCATCATCAGGCCAAGTGAGAGGTGGCAAAGCCGTTGCAGTTGATGTATCTGGATTGTATAAAACTTCTGCCACCATGTTTGGCAAGCCAGCAATATTATCAGCTGGAGCTAATATATCGAATATTGGCACCAAAATGAGCTATTCAGACGGTGGCGAAAACTTTTTCCTGCCAACCAATTTTAAGCTTGGCGGTGCTTCAACAATAGCAGTTGATGATTATAGCACCGTTACATTTGCAGTCGATTTTAACAAGTTACTCGTTCCAACGCAACCTATTTACGATTTGGATAATAATATCGTAAGCGGTAAAGATCCAAATCGCTCAGTTCCTGCAGGTATTTTTGGCTCCTTCTCAGATGCACCTGGAGGCTTTAGCGAAGAATTGAAAGAGGTTGGTATTTCTACAGGTTTAGAGTACTGGTACAATCAGCAATTTGCATTAAGGGCTGGTTATAATTATCAAAGTCCTATGAAAGGCGATAGCCGATATTTCACGCTGGGTTTGGGATTAAAATACAATGTCTTCAATATCGATTTCTCTTATTTATTGGCCAATGCACAAACAAGTCCATTAGCCAATACCTTACGTTTTGGCCTTTTGTTTAACTTTGGCGATAAGAAAATCATTAAATAGAATTTTGATTTCCTTCAAAAGAAACATTTTCCATCATTAAACTTTTAAAATGAAAATTAGAGTAGGCTTTGGCTTTGACGTACATCAACTAAAAGATCAACACCCTTTTGTAGTTGGTGGCGTAACCTTAGAACATCATAAAGGGGCTTTTGGCCATTCAGATGCCGATGTGCTGCTTCATGCCATTTGCGATGCCTTGTTAGGTGCCGCGAACCTGCGTGATATTGGTTTTCATTTTAAAAATACGGATGACCGTTGGAAAGGAATTAGCAGTGTTATTTTGCTCCAAGAAACGGTAAAGTTATTGGCTGATAAAGGCTGGCAGGTGGGCAATATTGATGCGATGCTTTGCCTGGAAGCGCCAAAAATTAATCCACATATTCCCGCCATGCAGGAAAACATCGCCAATGCAATCGGCATTTCTACCGATGAGATTTCGATCAAAGCCACAACCAACGAAACAATGGGTTTTGTAGGTAGAGAAGAAGGCGTGGTAGCCTATGCAGTATGTTTAATCGAAAAGGCTTAAATCATCAAATGTTTTGAAGCGCAAAAGCAGCATAAGGAATTAACTGTCTTCCCGTTTTTTGCATTTACGCTTCGCTCGTCATACTTCCTCGCTGCAGGGTAACGCTGCAACCGGGGCTATAAATCAGAAACAGTATTTCATGGCCAAAATAGCCCGGTGCTAGCTAAAACTTTGTTCGTAAACCTGACAGTAGCGGCAGCTCCCGATTCTTCATCGGGACTACAGCGAATGGCAGGGCTGATGTCCGCGATGATCATTGGACCGTTCATTTTCAAATTATAAAAATATGTAATGATCGTTTGCGCTTCAGTATTTTAACTATTATCTCTTTCACATTTCCCGTTCTTTTTAAAGTTGCCCAGGTTTCCAGCCTTACATTTTCTCTGATTGGTATTCAAATGTCTCTAATGGATATGAAGATTGTATAAAAATAACTGGAAGTGAGAAGGATGCACCGTCATTCGAAATTCTCCAAATAAAAAAGCCGGCAATTTTTGCAAAAGGCCGGCTCAAAAATATAAATTATTAACCTGTATTATTCTTCTATATAACCAAACCTGCCTTGATTATAATCTTCAATAGCCTGCGTGATTTCAGCCTGTGTATTCATTAAAAACGGCCCGTATTGCACGATTGGCTCGTTAATGGGTTCGCCGCTTAAAATCAAAACAATGCTTTTGGATAAAGCTTCAAGTACAATATGTTCGCCTGTGTTTCCAAAATAAACGAAATGATCAGCTGAAGCGATTTCACGATCACCAATTTTCACTTTCCCCTCTATTACCATAAAGCCAGTATTGTATTTCTCAGGAAAATTAAATGTTGCTTTTCCACCTTCATTTAATCTGGCATTATATAACTCTATTGGTGTAAAGGTACTGGCGCTGCCGGCTATACCATTATATTTACCTGCAATCACTTCAATCTTTCCACCTTGATCCGTCAAATCGAAATGAGCCATTTCACTTTGTTTTATAGCCTGATATTTAGGCTTGCTCATTTTATCCTTTGCGGGTAAATTAACCCAAAGTTGTACCATTTGAAACGGACCACCTTTCAAGCTGTAAGATTCTTCATGATATTCTTTATGCAGAATTCCACTTGCCGCCGTCATCCATTGTACATCACCAGGATAAATAACGCCGCTATTTCCGGTGCTATCATGATGTGCAACAGACCCATGATACGCTATGGTTACGGTTTCAAAGCCGCGATGCGGATGAACACCGACACCACGAGGTTCTTTTCTTGCAGAAAAATCAATCTTGGAGCCATAATCCATTAAAAAAAAATGGACTCATGTCGATTTCGTATCCGCCAGGAAAAAAATTGTGAACCCTAAAGCCATCGCCAACCATGTGTGGAGCCGGGGCTTTTAATATTTTGGCTATTTGTTTTGTTTCCATCACCTTATTAAATAACTGAGGCATGGGGCTATGGGCATAGTGATTGCTATGCCCGAAGCTCAAAGCTCTGCACTTAGACTATGCTTGTTTTACAAACTGTAATTCTCCTAAAAGACGCACCTCCTCACTTACCATTACGCCGCCAGTTTCCAATGCTGCATTCCAGGTTAAGCCGAAATCAGAACGGTTAATTTTTCCGCTTAAAGTAAACCCTGCTTTTGTATTTCCCCAAGGATCGGTAGCAATGCCACCAAATTCTGCGGTTAACTTTACAGGTTTAGTTTCGCCTTTAATGGTTAAGTCGCCTTTAACAATATAGTCGCTGCCATCTTTTTCTACTGATGAAGATTTGAACTCGATGTAAGCAAATTTTTCAGCGTCGAAGAAATCAGCGCTTTTTAAGTGATTATCGCGATCGGTATTTCCGGTGTCAATAGAATCAATATCTCCTTTAAAAGAAATCTCAGCATTTTCGAATTCGTCGCCTTCTGATGTTAATTCTGCTGAGAAAGATTTTAAGCTACCCGTTACGGTAGTAATCATTAAGTGTTTTACTTTGAATTGTAATTCGCTGTGGGTTGGATCTAATGCCCATTTAGTAGTTGCCATAT
>NZ_AJLG01000257.1 GCF_000258495.1 Pedobacter agri PB92 | reverse complement strand
GTCGAAATTACCTTTCTTAATCATTTCGAGCCCATCGATACCATTATCGATATCTTCTACATCATAGTTCTCGTATTCTAAGATTTCGCGTAGGGTACTTCTAATCGCCCGCTCGTCATCAATAATTAATAGTTTGGCCATTTAGTATTTGTTTATTCTATTTGATATGCGAATATATTGTTTTTAAATTAATGTATAGTTTTTTATACAACGATTTCAGGCTATAAACGGGAAATTGAGGAAAAGGTTTTATCAGATTTGAAATTTGCCAGCGTTGGGCGCTAAGTTTATTTTACAGGTTTGTGTTTCATAAACCTGATGTGAACGGTATACTTTTTTGAAGCTTCCTTCGATATGTTCAGGATGCCATTCGCAAAAAAGATTTAGTGAGCAGCAGGGCTGAAATAAGCCAAGCATTGCTGTTTTGGCTTTTCAAGAAAATAAAAAATGCAGGTCTGTAAGCCGGGTTCTGTTTCCTGATTGCTCAGAACTTCTATCATTAATCCACTGCAAATGTTGCCATTTACCTCTAACGACCTACCCACTAACATCGGACGGGCAGCCCTACATGCGTTAGCCTATTTGGTCTTTCAACTCCCGGGGTTTACAAACCACTGCAGTCGCCTGCAATGCTCGTGTGCTCTTACCACACGTTTTCACCCTTTCCCAACTTGCGCCAGGTGGTATATTTTCTGTTGCACTAATCCGTAATTCAGGTTTTCAATCCTAAATTCCTTTCCGTTAGAAAGCGAGATGCCCTTCGTTGCCCGGACTTTCCTCTCTCCCGATAAATCGAGACAGCGATAGAACAACCTGCATTTTCCGCAAAGATGGATTTTTTTAACTACAAAAGATACAAATCTGAAAGTTTTTTCAGTCTACCTACAATTCTGGAGCTGTGTAGAAACTTTTGAATAGGGTACAAATCCCTGATGGTTTCCGAAAGAATTGGTTACATAAACCATCACCTGCGCCACATCGATATCAGCCAATTCGGGGAAACCAGGCATTTTCTCCTGATAGTCTTTTCCGTGAATGGTAATTTTCTCATTCGTTCCGTTTTTAATGATGCAGGCTAAATTTTCTTTGTTGGTTTTCAAGAAAACAGAATCCGTTAGCGGAGGAGCAAGCTGACCTAAGCCTTCGCCGTTTTCACCATGGCAATTTTGGCATTTGGCTTTATAAATATCTTTTCCATTCGACATATAGTTTTGCAAATCAATCGTTTCCTGATTTTGACAAGAAATAATTACGGCTACAACCGAAAATAGAAATATTGAATATATGATGTATTTGCGCATTTATGGTTCGTTAATTTTTGCCACGGAAACACGGTTTACACGGAATTAATTCTATTCTTTCCGTGCTTCCGTAGCAATAAAATCTATTTTTTATACTCTGCCAGTAAAACTGGGATATCTTTCTTAAGCTGCTCTACCTGGTCTTCCTTTGTGCCATCATAAGCACCACGAATCCTTCTGTCTTTATCGATTAAAACCAAATACCCCTGGTGAATGTAACCGTCTTTGGCGGTGCTGTCTTCACCAACAGCAACTAAATAATTTTTTTCTGCTAATGTGTAAACGCTATCCTTGCTACCATAAAGAAATTGCCATTTAGCATTATCAACACCCAACTTTTGAGCATACTTTTTTAATACTGATGGTTTATCATACTTAAAATCGATGGTATGGGATACAAACATCACATCGGGATTGGTTTTGAAATCATTGTAGACTGTCATTAAATTGCGGTGCATAGTTGGGCAGATTGTACTGCAAGAGGTAAAGAAAAAATCGGCAACGTAAACTTTCCCATCTGTTGCTTTATTGGTTGTTAACACACTATCCTGGTTTAAAAATGCCCAATTCGGAATGGTTTGGTAAACGGTGTCAATTTTTTCTACACCTGCTGCATCTTTTATGGTTTCTGCATAACGTTCGCCATAAAAGGGAAGTTTTTTTTCTTGCTGACAAGATGAAAGTATGGTAACTGATAGCATGCCAATGGCTATCGAAGAAATAATTTTATTCATGTTATTTTATTAAAAATGTAAATATACAACCTCTGCTCCTCAAATCCCTCTCTTTGAAGAGAGGGATAGTACAAATTGCCAAACTAATGACCTTGTTAGGAGGAATCATTAGTGCTTATGATTTTTCATTTCCATTATTTGAGATGGCGCAACATTGTAAATTTTTAAAACAGAATCTGATGCTCTGGTAACTTTGATGTAGCTATCTTCAACATTTCTTATTTTAACCATTTCCGATTTATAATAATTTAAGTTTTCTGTTTCATCTCTACCTTTAAAATCATCATTAAAGGCATGCATCCAGTCCATCATATTTTCATCAGCCTGGTTTAACTTTAAAACCAAATCTGCAATTTTTACGGAATCATCAACAGATTTAATCTGACGAGATTTCAGTATTGAGTCTAACTTCATCTTGTTATTGATAACTTTTGCGCCATCAATCATCAGTTTATCGTGTATGTTAAGCACTTCTTTTTTACTGCTTCAGCATCAGGTTCAGTTTTGCAAGCGCTTAAAAGAAGCATGCTTATGCAAAATCCAATTGTTAGTGTCTTTTTCATATTAATCGTTTTAAAAATTATAAGTAAGTCCGAGATATACCTTTCCTGCACTCATGGGATGGTCGGTTTCAGCTTCCCAAATGTTTTTCTGAATTCCAGCATTAAGTGCAACATTTTTGTAAAAGATATCCACACCAACGCCACCCATTAAGTTATTCATGATGTGTTCGCCCGTTTTAGTGCCATTATATGTTTCTCCGGCAGAATACTCGTAGAAAAATTGTGCTGATGGCATAACTTGAATGTCTTTACCTATGCTTTGAGTATAGAAGATATTGAGGAAACTGGTGGTGCTGTTTGCGATTCCTTCGTTACGATTGTTGGTGCCGTTAAATTTATATGATGTATTTAAACTGGCGCCAAACTTGCCAACGCCAACCATGTAATTCAGGTAAATAAAACCATCGGTGCTACCGGTACCTGCTTGCATTAAGGATGAATAACGAATGCCTTCGGTGTTCTTAAAATCATTTTTTCCTGTAGCAACTTTAATTCCTGCGCCGGCAATAAGCTGTTGCCTGAAATTATCTTCCAGTTTTCTGAACAGATGATAGCCTGCGTATACATTAATATCACCAACACCAGAAATCGAAGATGTGTACCCATTATAACGTTCACTATTAGCAACGTATGGCAGAATTGCATTGATCTCCAATTTATTAGTGATAAAGTACTTTTCTCTTACCTCTAGTGAGCGATAAAGCTCATAATCTTCAGGGTTTCCGGCATGACCTGTTATCGGAGCATTCTGACTTCTTGCCGGAATAAAAAACTTTCCACCATTTGGAAATAACGAATGTGACTGGCCTGCATAACCATTAAATGAGCGGTAGCGATACAGCACACTGATGTTGTTTCTGTTGAAGTATGGCGTTATGCCCATGAAGCAACCGCAAATATCACAGGCGTAAGTGCTGCTGCTTAATAGTAATAGCAGCAATACCAATGGCTTACGATTCACTGAATAATTTATTTTTGATAAATTCATTGTCTGTTAATGTTTTTAAAAATGATTTGATTTGCTCTTTTTCTGCTGAGCTTAACGGAATTCCATTTTTTAAGCGTGGATCCAAATTTGCCGATGCTTTTACACCAGAATTGTAGTGTTCTAGAACTTCATCTAAACTATAAAATTGACCATCATGCATGTAAGGTCCGGTGTATTCGATGTTACGCAATGTTGGTATTCGAAAAGTTCCGAAATCGGTTTTTACACCTGTAATGTGTGAGCGGCCTTCATCAACACTAACTAAATCTAAACCATTGCTTCGGTAAGTAAAATCAGTAAAAAGTGGCTCAGTATGGCAGGAACTACATTTCTCTTTAAAAAGATTATAACCAGCAAGTTCTGTCGATGTAAATGAAACGCCGTTTTGCTTTCTCATAACCTGGTCGTATTTGGAATTGCCGGAAACCAATACGCCCATAAACTGTGTGATTGATTTTAATATTTTCTGAGAATTGATTTCCGGTGTACCAAACGCTTTTCTGAACAGTTCTGGATAGGGAGCCGTATTTTTTAACACTGAAACTACAGTTTCCAGATCGGTTTTCATTTCGCATGCATCTGTAAAGGCATTCAGGGGAGATGTTTCGAGGTTCTTTACGCCGCCATCCCAGAAGAAAGCCTTTTGCCAGGCGAGATTAAAAAGTGGAGGTGCATTTCGTTTTCCCTGGCAGTTGTCTACACCGTGACTCACCTTGTGATCCAGATTTGCAAATGCTGCAAATTGTTGGTGGCAGCTTCCACAGGAAACACTTTTATCTGCTGATAAACGGGCTTCGTAAAATAGCTTTTTCCCAAGTGCAAAACCATCGTTTGTTAACTCATTATCTTCGAAATTGTAAGTTGGAGCTGGGAAATTAGATGGAACTGTGAAAGATATTTTCTTTTCTTCCGGAGTAATTTCATCTTCGTTTTTACTGCAGGCATACATCAATGCAATGCTTAAAAAAAAGCATTGCAAAGACTGTTAATTTGTTAAGCATATTAATTATGAATATGATCTAAACGGAATAAACCTTTAGCATAATTATTGGCAACAATTACAGAATTGGCTCCACCCATGGTAAAGTTTAACGAAGCAAAACTTACATCATTTGTGCCTGTGAAGAGAGATGCTGCATTCACAATAAAGTGCATATTCGGTTTAGCATCAGTTCTAATTCTCAAAGGATTTGCTGCATTGATTTCTGTTGAATATGTTCTGATGGTATTATTCGGATCGACCACGCCTCCAATGTGAAAGGTTAAAAGGTTGTTTGCTGCTGTAGATTGTGGTGAAGTTCCTTCCAGTTTAACAAAGATATAACCACTGTTCCAGGTCCAGAACATACCATTTATAGGATCTAAGGCGCCAGTTTGTGCTCCTGCAAAATTCCGGGCGTAGTCAACACCAATTGTGTATTCAATTTTAGTGTAATCACCTGTCGGAACATCATTGATGGTTACAAGTTTCGAAGCAGGTTTTGACTCATCTATCAACAGATAACTCTCAGGAATTAAATAGGTTGTTCCATCAGCTTTGCTGAGTTTAATATTGCTGACATAATA
>NZ_AJLG01000256.1 GCF_000258495.1 Pedobacter agri PB92 | reverse complement strand
AAGGTGTTGATGAAACCATACAGTTTCAACTCGGTTTCGCCAGTGGTGCTGTAGCATCCTGCTTATCCAGCTACAATATCAATCATCTGGATAGATTTTTTCTTACTGGTGACAAAGGATTCGCAGAAATGCAGCCCTCAACCGGTTATGGTCCAATACGGGGAAGGACACATCAGGGAGAACTTACGCAGCCTTTAACCATTCACCAAACGGTACAAATGGACGAAATGGCCGACATTATCCTTACCAATAAAAAGCCAATAGTTCCTGTGAACGGTGAGGAAGCTTTGAAAGACCTAAAGATTATCGATGCCATTTACCAGGCGGTGAAAACAGGAAAAAAAGTCCCACTTACTATTTAAAAAATCGTATAGTAACAGATTTAGCTGACCTCGTTTAAGAACGTAATAATGTTGATAGCAGGCTGCAATAGATTACAGCCAACTACCAAAATTAAAGAAAATGAAATTGGGGTACTAAGAGTTAGTTTTAGGTTATCACTACCTGTTGAGCCATAAAAAGATATTTCATCTCATTTGCTACCTTCTTCTGTTTCACTTTCGAATAAATCTGCGTTGTTCGTATACTCGAATGTCCAAGCATATGAGAAACGCTCTCAATTGAGATTCCTTTTTCGAGCGTCACAGTGGTGGCAAATGTATGCCTGGCAACGTGGAAGGTTATTTGTCTTCCTAATCCGGCTTTTTCTGCTATTACCTTTAAACTTCTGTTGGTGTATTGATTCGAAGGGCAAGGAAAAATTGTCTCCCTATTTATAGCGTCCGGAGATAACTTATATTTTTGAATAAGTGACATAGCAATAGGCAGCACCAAAACATGAAAACTTCGCTCATTTGTATTTAAGGTCTTTTTCCTTTGCATCACGAGCCAGACTCCACCTTCGTTATCAGTAGTGATGTGATGAGAAGCAAGAGAACTGATTTCACTGTAGGCAAGTCCAGTATAACAACTAAACACAAACATATCCCGCACAACACACTGAACAGGATCGGGCAAATTTACTTGTCTGATTGAAGCCAATTCATCATCATTCAGAACATTCCGGTCTTTAGTTACGAGTTTTCGAGTAAAATGAATGAAAGGATCTCTCAAAATCCAACCAAATTTTAGTGCCAGCCCCATCAACTTCTGAAATCTTTCCATGTGCTTCATTACTGTGTTGTTAGTGCATGGCCTCTGTCCTTTGTCTGGAGATTTAGTGCGCAGATAAACGCCAAAATCAGTGATAAACTTGAAATCAATTTTCGAAAGCTGAATATCTGACAACTTTTTTCTCTTTAAAAATTCTGAGAGAAAACGCTCTGTAGAATAGTAGTTTTTCAATGTTCCTGCAGCTAGTAATTTACCTGGTTGATCGAAATGGTATTTGATTAAGTCTCTTAAAGACTTTCCCTGATCTTCGCCTTCCACCTTAATTTTAATTTTTTCGGCAGTCACCACCTCTTTCTGAAAACGTAATTCATCGTAAGCCAAATTAATATCATTTACTATTTGCCGCATCCGGTCACGAGCCAAAATGTTCTCTGGTGAATTTCCTCTCAGCTTCTGAGCTTTTTGGTTCCATTGTGCTACTTCGACTGTCTGTTTAACGGGGATAAAAACCCTGCTACCGTCAACGGTTATTTTAACATAAATTGGAGCCCTTCCAAAGGCCTCTCGATTGCGTCTAACAAAGAAAGTGACGCTAAAACTGTGGTTAGATTTCATAAAATCTTCTCCTTAATTTGCAACCAAATCGTAACCAAAAAACAGCAAAAAACGTTTTCGACTTGATTAGTTTTTTTTCGTGAATAAAATTAAATGCAAAAAAATTTCAGTTTTGAAGAGATCGCAAAATTATAAGGAAAATTTTGGTTACGATTTGGTTGCAAAATGTTTGATATATATTGCCCCATAATGACCCATCTTAAAAAACAAAACCCCCTAAATTCACCATTTAGAGGGTTTTTGATACAATCTGTATCTGTATTCGTCGGGATGGCAGGATTCGAACCTACGACCTCCTGCTCCCAAAGCAGGCGCGATACCGGGCTACGCTACATCCCGAACTTGGTATCTTCTTTATTCCCTTTTTCTAAGGGTTGGCAAAGTAACGGTTTTAAAATGATAATTCCATTTTTTTTTGTTACTTTTTTTTGTTTCGCGGTGAGGGCGGGATTCGAACCCGCGGTACCGTTACCAGTACGACAGTTTAGCAAACTGTTCCTTTCGGCCTCTCAGGCACCTCACCGTTAACCTTCAAAATTTGTCCTACCGACCTTGTTTTGAGGTCTGCAAATATAGT
Organism: Pedobacter agri PB92; assembly: GCF_000258495.1. Lineage (GTDB taxonomy): Bacteria > Bacteroidota > Bacteroidia > Sphingobacteriales > Sphingobacteriaceae > Pedobacter > Pedobacter agri. Next base: position 2,850 of record NZ_AJLG01000256.1, on the reverse strand, counting down.
AAAACAAGTTATTCTACAAAAAAAAATTAACAAAACTTGTTGATAATCTATTCGCACATGATAGATACTCATCAGCATTGTCTTGAATATCAATTTGATAGTTTCAATATCTTTTAATGTTAAATCGCAATCATCTAATTGATTTTGTTCTAATTTGTAGTTAATTATCCGTTCAACGATGTCATTTATGTTCTGAGCGTCTGGATTTTTAAGACTTCTTGAGGCAGCTTCGACAGAATCTGCCAGCATTAACACTCCTTGTTCTTTACTAAAAGGTATAGGTCCGGGGTACCTGAAAATATTTTCATCGACGAATTTTTCTGGTGTATTTTTTAAAAATGACTGGTAAAAGTAATCGACACGAGTGTTTCCGTGGTGAGTTCTAATAAAGTCGATGATGGCTTCCGGAATTTGATTTTTTCTCAAAATCTCAATCCCCTTGTGCACATGTTGAATAATAATCTGAGCACTTTGCTCATAAGGCAGCTTATCATGTGGACTAACTGCGGTATTTTGATTCTCGATAAAATACTGAGGATTATCTACTTTACCAACATCATGGTACAATGCGCCTGCCCTAACCAACACAGAGTTTCCGCCGATTTTGAAAATGGCTGCTTCAGCCAAGTTGGCCACCTGCAATGAATGCTGAAAGGTGCCTGGTGCTTTAAATGCTAATTCACGAAGTAATTTGTTATTGGTGTTCGTTAACTCAATAAGCGCCACATCAGATGTAATTCCAAAAATTCTTTCAAAAAGATAAATAAGTGGATATGCTAATAATGACAATAGTACACTAAATACAAAAGGCAAAAAGTTAATCCATTCGATTTCACGGAATGATCCTTCGCGAAGCAAAGCAATGCCAACAAACGAAACGAAGTAGGCTAGCAATATGAATAAAGCAGAAACAAGAAATCTTTCTCTTTTTACAAAATTTTTAATACTGAAGATGGCCACCATTCCAGCAGTGACCTGATAAAACACAAACTCAAAACTATTTGCCACAAAGAAGCCAGCAATTAGAATTACCAGCATGTGTAGATAAAGTGCCAAGCGTGTATCAAACAAAATCCTGATGATTATAGGAACTACACAAAATGGAATATAATATAGGCTAGGAATTTCCATCTTTATTGCCCAGGTCAGAGCAAGCAGCATTCCGGTTGTGACGATCAGAATTAAGGATAGCTGACGATTGTCTGCAAAAATATCCTTCCTGAAAAGAAACAGGAATGACATGAGGATGGTAAGGATAAAACTGACTAACACTACCTGTCCAACATAAACGAGCACCCTACTTCCAATCGTTTTTGTTTGTGCATCGTAGGTGGTTTTGTATGATTCTAGCTTCTGATAGATTTCTTCATCGATGACATCGTTTTTAGAAACAATTAGTTCGCCCTTCTGCACCATTCCCTTCGTTGTAGAAATATTATTAACAGTGTTATCCTGAATTACCTGCGTTAAACGTTCATCAAAAACAATATTGGGAACAAGATGGTCAATCACTAGATTAGACACTAAATCTGTCATTACCTGGTTGGTTGCCTTAAAATTCGCTTTAAAAAAAATTAATGCGCTTTCGGTCGTGAAAACGTCTTGAGTATTCCTCGTTTTGGAAACATTGTTCTCCATCAAAGAAAAATCATAGTGTTTAGCACCTGCCTGATGTTTAATATTTAAACCAATAATTCCTTTCTGATAAATATTTTTCAAAAGATTAGCAGATTCGGCCTTGTATAACACCCTATTTTTCTCATCAAGTTGTGTTGACTTCCATTTAATATCAAAATCATTTGAGAACTCTTCCAAGGCATTATCAGAAATTGCTTTGTCGAACTGATAAACAGGCAAGATATTTTTTAAAGCATTTTTCTTATCATTACTTACCTGAGGATTCGTTTTTAAAATCGCGAAGCTAAAAGGTGAAATTAGATCTTTATTTTTCCAAACTGTATTTTTCTCGAATTCATACCTAAAGCGTGGTTGCTTCGGTAGAAATAGTGTGATGATGAATACCGTAAAAATCATCATCACATATTTTAGGTTTGATGAATATTTACGGTAAAGGATTTTATGTGAGTTTTTTTTGATTTTAGCCAAGACGAAGAGATTATTGTGCTTTCAAAATTAACATTTTTATCTAATATACATTTTACTGTTTTTGTTTGCAATTACCAGATTTTATATTTTATTTTATGATATCAAATTAATGTCAATCATGTATCAAGAAAAAATTATCAGTCCTCCGTCAGGTTATTTAACCTTCGTATTATGCCTTGCGCTTTTAGGCGCCTCTATTTTTTGCTTTGTAACAGAAAACTTTTTATGGGGTGGAATTTTGTTAACTATCGATGTATTTTTAATATTTCCTGGTTTTTTAATCATCAATCCAAATCAATCAATGGTTTTAACCTTATTCGGTAAATACATCGGCACAGTGAAAGCTGACGGTTTTTTTTGGGTGAATCCATTAACTGCAAAAAGAAGGATATCATTAAAAGCTAATAACTTAAACGGGCAGCAACTTAAAGTTAATGACAAATTAGGTAACCCGATAGAAATTGCAGCTGTTGTAGTTTGGAAAGTTAACGAAACCGCGAAAGCAGTTTTTTCTGTAGAAAACTATATGCAATACGTTAATATCCAAAGTGAAGCCGCAGTGAGGCATTTGGCAAATATTTTCCCTTATGACCATTCTGAAGGCGAAGAAGATAGCATTACGCTAAAAGATGGTGCCGAAAAGGTTAGTGAATTATTGGAAAATGAGTTGAACGAGCGGTTATCAAGAGCCGGCATTGAAGTGTTAGAAGCAAGAATTTCACATTTGGCTTACAGTGTGTACGT
>NZ_AJLG01000255.1 GCF_000258495.1 Pedobacter agri PB92 | reverse complement strand
ATCACTTAAGAAAAGCTTAAGTGATTTTTTTATGTCTAGTTTTTGGGAACCAGCTGCATGTCGCTAAGCCCATGTTCCAGTTTCCACTTTTCTATGATAGGTTGTTCCAGTTCCATCTGGCGGTACTCGTCAGGCGACATGATGGGTACACCGTGTACAATTGGATACTTCCGTTTACAGTATGCACAGGTTAGTATTCCCTCGAGGATATTCAGGTTGATATCCTTCGTAAAAATATCCAGCTTAAGATCTTTTTTATCGAAAGGGCAACATAATTTTTCTATGGTTTTTATTCTCATGATAATTGTTTTTTAGTTAATGCATCCCGGTAGGCCTGGGTTTGCTGTTTCGGATTTTTTGCGTTGAGTATGCCTGATATTACGGCCACGCCATCAAAATCTATTTTTTGTTTCAGGGTTGCTGTGTTTTCTGGGGTAATTCCACCGGAGATGAAAAGCGGAATGTCGGTTAATTTGCCAGCCTGTTCCACGTTTTCAGGAAGTACAATGGTACAACTGCCAGCGGAACGTGAAGGAAACATTGAACAAAAGGAGATATAGTCCAGTTGATTTTGGTGTGCCTGAATAACTGTTTCAAGGTTTCCAGAACAAGTTACGCCTACTATAAATGCTTTACCTATTTTTTGTTTAATTGAAAGAAGATCAACTGGAAAAGCATCAAAATGTACACCATCCAATGCTGATGTTTCGTTTAAAAGAGCCCATTCCTGGTTAATTAGGAGCGGTACGTGATACGGTTTGGCTAATGCGCTAATTTCCTGTATAAAACTCAGCTTGTTTATTCCTTCCGGCCAATGGTTCCAGATTTGCAACACATCAATACTGCCTTCGAGTGCAGCCTTGAGCTTATTAAATAATAATTGTTTTTCCATGCCGGGATCAATAACCAGATAAATGCCGCCTGCGATTTTTTTGCTCATTTCCATCCTTTATTTAATGCGTTAAAAAAAGCTCCCCAGTACGGATCGGTAGCAAAATAGGGTAGGTTCAAGATTTCGTCTTGATCAATCAATTGATATCCCTGTTCTTTAGCAATAAATTTTCCAATCACGGTTGCCTGTATGTTGTGCTGAGCAAGCTTTTCGATTAAAAGCCTAGCCTTCAATTTGTCGACAGCCATTACCGTGCTACCAGCACCTACACAAAATCTGGGGTCGAGTTCGAAAAGGCTACAAACCTGGCGAACCGTATCGCTAACAGGAATTTTTTGGTTTTCAAGGATTACCCCATTTCCCGAAGCGGCAGCCATCTCATATGCCGCTCCTAAGACACCACCCTCGGTCACATCATGCATGGCACTTACCATAGTTTCCTCATCATCAGTCGCTAAAAGTGCTTCTTCTAAACTAGAAGTTTGATAAAATAGATCACAGGCAAGAGTATAAGCTTCCTTTCCTAATTTATTGATTACCGTTTCCGGAAAGCTCATGGCTAAAATTGCTGTTGACGATACGGCGCATTGTTTGGTTACAATGATCAGGTCTTCTGGTTGTGCATATTTACTGAGCAAAATTTTATCGGCTGGCGCCGTAAGCACCATGGTTCCGCCACCGGCAATCGTAGAATTTTGACCTGTTACCTTTCCGGTATGGCCACCAGTAATGGATACGCCAATTTCTGCACAGTATTTATGGATAAATCCCCAGTAGGTATCAAGATCCTGCCTGGTTAAATAATCTGGTAAGTTGAGCACCATTTGCGCATACATGGGTGCAAAGCCTGTAGTACCCATATCATTGGCCATCAAATGAACAGAGAGCCATGCTGATTCCTGCAAGCCAAGTGAAGGAATCAAGGATAAAGGATCACTGGTCATGGCCAAAGCAAGTCCGCCGGGCAGGTTGATCACCGAAACATCTACGCCAAATGCCGGTCCGCAGTGCACTTCTTTACGATCTTTTCCACAACGCTGAAGTATCATGCCCTCAAAGTCGTCATTGTTGATTTTTCCTAAGTCCATCATTTTCGCTTTAATCTTTGAAGTGAACATAAAGGCCAAAGAAATCGCCATAAGGCAAACTCCATTGTTGAAGCGGAAACCATTTTGGAAGCCCTGTACAGGTCCATTCAATGGTATATTCCCGACCTTCCAAGGCTTCGTGGATTTTATGCGTCAAACCTTGTGGCGTATAAAAATTTGCAGTTACATAAAAGGGATTTTTACCAAATGCCTGCTGAATTCTCCTTCGGAAAAATTTCGGTGAATTCCGATTCATCATGCCAAAGGCGATACCCTTTTTTCCTACCCGGGCAGCTTCTTTAATTACCTGAACGGGATCTCGATAATATTCGAATGTGGTAATGAAAGCGACCGCATCAAAGCTGTGATCTTTAAACGGCATGAAGTGGGAATCGGCATTGACAAGGTCTCCCTCGAAAAGGTGGACAGCCTGGCCGAGCATAAAAGGAGAAAGATCTGCACCTGTAGCTTCGATTCCAATTTCTTCCCACCATCTGGTAAAACGTGTGGTACCGCAACCAAATTCAAGTAGTTCTTTAATTTCCGGGTTGCTGCCAAGCAGTTGCGCCATTACTTTCTTCTGCCATACTTCAGCACGCTTGTAACGCCCTTCGTACCATTGTTCATAGGTATCGGTATGTTCGCGGTTAAAAAACCATTCTTTTCTTCCCTGCCAGTTGGTAAGGCTTTCTGAAAGAACACTAAAGCTTTTTTGTTCTAATTGCATATGTCTAAAAATTTAAGGCCTGTCAGCTAACCGGATCTCCGGATAGTGAACAGGGCTTAAATTCAGACAGCCGAGCAGCCGCAATCATTTGAGCCAGTGCATCCCTACGCCGGTATTATCCGTGTCAGGTTCGCGGGTATTCATCTCAGCCTTTAACCTAAGTTAAAAGCACCCCGTGCAACAAGCCAAATATATAGATTTTAGTTTAAAAGACTAATTGAAAGTTAAAATTGAAAGTTAAAAGTTAAAAGTTCAGAGGGATTTACGGTTGGCCACCACCACCCATTGCACCATAAATCTGTCCGGTTGAATAACTGGCGCTGTTATCGGCCAGCTGCACATAAATAGAAGCCAATTCTGCCGGTTGCCCTGGTCTGCCCATCGGAGTTGCTTTTCCAAAGCTGGTCAACTTTTCATTGGTTGCACCACCGCCCACCTGTAAGGGTGTCCAAATAGGGCCGGGGGCTACACCATTTACCCGAACGCCTTTAGGGGTAAGGAATTTCGCCAGTGATCGAACCGTACTGGTATTCGCTGCCTTGGTTTGGGCGTAGTCGAACAATTCTGGTGAAGGATCATTGGCCTGTTCGGAAGTGGTGACGATAATGCTTGAACCAGGCTTAAGGTGGGGAATGGATGCTTTTAACAGCCAAAACGGCCCATAGATATTTGTTTTTATCGTGGCATCGAAATCCTCGGTGCTAATGTCTAATATCGAAGGTTTAGTTTGCTGGCGGGCTGCATTGCTTACCACAATATCTAAACCGCCCAGGCGCTTCACGCTATCTTCTACCAAGCGTTTGCAAAAAGATTCTTCACGCAAATCCCCTGGAATCGCGTATCCTTTTCTTCCGGCTTTGGTAATTAGCGCAATTACTTCTCTGGCATCTTCCTCTTCGGCTGGTAAATAATTGATTACCACATCGGCTCCTTCCCGGGCAAATGCAATGGCTGCAGCCCGGCCCATGCCTGAATCGCCTCCGGTAATCAGCGCTTTTCTTCCGGTTAATCTGCCTGAGCCTTTGTAACTTTCTTCGCCATGATCTGGACGGGGATCCATTTTGCTGGCCAGGCCAGGAAATGGTTGTTGCTGCGGTTTAAAAGGAGGACGTGGATATTTTGTCGTTGGATCTTGTAAGGCTGCCGGAGCAGAAAATGCCACGCCATCTGTTGCAAAAGCAGGTGATACGGCCAGGCCTGCAATACCTACGCCAAGGCCGGCTACGGCTTGTCGTCTGGTCATCAATTCTTTTTTCATAGGGTTAATGTTTTAAGGTTATTGTTTTCGGGATTATTTTTTGCTGGTGAACTACATGAATGCGCTTTCAGCTCATACTTTAATCTTTGCCATCAGTAAATTTTAACATCTGCCAAACAACATTGGTTTTGCGTATGCTAACACCATTAAGAATAATCTGGCAAATCTTTTATTTACCACTGAGAAAGCTGAAGAACTCCTTACCTTTAATCCATAAATAAAATCATCAATGAAAGCATTTTTAGGCATGGGCCTCTTAGGTTCAAATTTTGTTAAAGCGATGCTCCGTAAAGGAGATCAGGTACAGGTATGGAATAGAACAGCTACGAAGGCTAAAGCACTGGAAACGGATGGCGCAATAGCTTTTGATGATGTTTTTGATGCCGTAAGGGGCGTGGATTATATTCACCTTACACTTAAAGATGATGATACCGTTAATCAGGTTCTGGAATTGGCAAGTACAGGTTTTAAAACTGGCGTAATCATTATCGATCATACTACTACCTCAGTAAATGGTGCCATTGAACGAACAGCTTACTGGAAAAATAAAGGATTTACCTATTTGCATGCACCGGTATTTATGGGACCGCCGAATGCTTTGGAAAGCACCGGCAATATGCTGGTTTCCGGCGATCAGGAAGTAATCAAAAAAGTTGAGGATGAGCTTTCAAAAATGACAGGTAAACTTTTAAACTTTGGCTCAGAAGAAGGTAGAGCTGCCGCTATTAAACTCTCTGGTAATCATTTTCTTATATCGCTTACGGCAGGGCTGTCAGATACGCTGGCTTTGGCGAAATCTTTAGGCGTTCCTACTACTGATATTTCGGATTTGTTTGCAGCGTGGAATCCTGGTGCGGGTGTGCCTGCACGACTAAATAAAATTCTTACAGGCGATTTTGGTAAGCCTTCCTGGGAATTAGATATGGCCCGCAAAGATGCTGGTTTAATGATCAGCGCTGCTCAGGAAAAAGGAGTGAAATTAAATGTATTGCCTGCAGTTGTTGCTGAAATGGATCAGTGGATAGAGAATGGACATGGTTCCGATGACTGGAGTGTCATTGCGAAAAATAACATTTGATAAAAACGTCAATGGCAGTCGTCATTGCGAGGGCGTATTTCACGACCGTGGCAATCTTATTTTTTACAAATGAGATTTCTTCTCCCGATAAAGAATCGGGATCGCAATGACGAAAATAAAACGTTAATGCTAACAGGAATGATGTTTAGGGCAGTCGTTCATTGCGAAGCCGTATT
>NZ_AJLG01000254.1 GCF_000258495.1 Pedobacter agri PB92 | reverse complement strand
TTAGTGGAAACGAAACGGATCCAACACCGGGTAACAACACCGATACGGTTACACCAATTCCAAAAGCAGTAACTGTTGATTTAAGTATTGTGAAATCAACGCCTTTAGTGGTTAAATCAATTGGAGAACAGTTCAATTATGATCTAACCGTTCGTAACAACAGCACTAATCCTGCTACAGAAGTAATGGTAGAAGACGTACTTCCAAATGGCTTAGTCTTCATATCTGCTACAAGTAATAATGGTACCGTAGTTTACAATCCTGCAACCAGAACTTTAAGCTGGAACCTCGGACAACTGGCTGCCGGAGTGAGTGTATCTCTTAATTTAAATGTGAAGACTGATCAGGCAGGTGTAGTCGTAAATACCGCAACAGTAAGCAGTAAAGAAGAAGATACCAATCCAGCTGACAATACCTCTACTGCCACAAAGGAAATTCTTGGATTCAAGATTCCAAATGTAATTACACCAGACGGGGATGGTAAGAACGATACGTTCCGCATACAGGGCTTAAGTGCTTATCCGGAGAATAGTATGGTTATTTTCAATAGATGGGGCAATGAAGTATTTCATAGTGATGGAGCGTACCAGAATAACTGGACGGGCGAAGGATTGAATGCAGGTACCTATTATTACCTTTTGAAAATTAAAGATTCTAATGGTAACTGGCATGCACACAAAGGTTTTATTACGCTACTTAAAAAGAATTAATTCGAAAAGGATCAAAGATGAAAAAGGTAATAATGATAATCATGGCATTGACGATTGCGCAAGTTGCACGAAGTCAGCAGGATGCTCAGTTTAGTCAATACATGTTTAATGGTATCTATATCAACCCTGCTTATGCAGGATATAAAGAGCAGACCAATATTCATAGTTTTTATAGAAATCAGTGGACCGGTATAACCGGTTCACCAACCTCGATGAGCTTAGCAGTTGATGCTACGGCAAACGATGGGAATGTTGGTCTTGCGATGCAAGTTGCGTCTGATAAGTTGGGTGCACAAAGCACTTTATCAGCCTATGCAAATTATGCATACCGGATCAGGACAAATGCCGATGGCAGTTCGAGGTTGGCTTTTGGTTTAGGGATCGGTGTTATCCAAAATGGTTTAAATGGAGATCTGCTCGATCCATTAGACGCCGGAGACGTAGGCATTCCATTAGGAACAGAACGACATGTTGCCCCCGACGCAAGGGCAGGAGTTTTTTATGCCAATAACAGGTTTTATGCAGGGTTTTCTGTAGATAATTTAATCGCACAATATGTGATGCAAAATGGCAACATGAGCATTAATTTTCCTGTACCGAAGCCACATTACTATCTAACAGCGGGGATGTTGTTGCCTATCAATCAAAATGTTCAGTTAAAGCCTTCGTTTTTATTGAAAGATGATCGGGGCGGTCCAACCAGTTTAGACATAAATGCATTTTTTTTACTTTCAGAAAGAATCTGGCTAGGCGGAAGTTACCGCACAGCTGTTAAGCTTTACGATAAGAATTATTTGCAAAGGGATTTGGATAAAAACAATTCGATAGTGGCCATGACAGAATTATTTGCGAATCCACAATTACGAATTGGATATGCATTTGATTATAGCTTAAGTAAACTTCAGGGCTATAGTGGTGGTACGCATGAAATTTCGATTGGTTATTATTTTAAGCCGAAAAAAGTGAGGATGTTAACACCAAGATATTTTTAGGTTATGAAGTATATAATTAAATTAAATATGGTCCTGGTGCTCGTGATCGCACAAGGACACTTTGCAAAAGCGCAATACGTTATCAAGGAAGCCGATGCACAGTATGATTTGTATAATTATCAGAAAGCGATTGAACTTTATACCGCCGCCTATCAAAAGAAAAAAACAGTTCATTCGGTGGAGCGACTTGCAGAAAGTTATCGGTTAACCAGAGATTATAAACAGGCCGAAAGCTGGTTTGCTATTCTGACTGCTATGGAAGGGGCGAAAAGTGACGCCACTTTAAAATATGCAGAAGCTTTGCGTCATAATGCGAAATATGCAGAAGCCAAAGTTCAGTTTAATAAATATGCTGATATGGAGAAAGAAACCACAGCAGCACAACGCCTGCTTTGGTCAGCTTCTTGCGATTCCGCTATAAAATGGATGCAAAATCCAAAGTTTGTAACCTTAAAAAACGAACAGAGTTTAAATTCGCCGCAGTCAGACTGGGGTGCGATTAAATATGGCAATGGTTTAGTTTTTACCTCCGATCGAACAAATGTTTCGGCTGAAGCAAAGGCCAGCAAAAACCGTCCTTTTTTAAAATTTGATGGCAGTAAATTACCAGACCGAAATACTTATGGCTGGACGGGTAATGATTATCTCCGCTTCTATGAAAAAAGCACCGGTAACGATACTATTGGTTTATTTCCAATTGATCCCGGTACCAATTACCACGTCGGCAATGCTAGTTTCACTCCGGATGGAAATGAAGTTTTCTTTACGTTAACAAGAATTCCTAACCGCATTCAACGGAAAAAAGGAGCACCAACTACTGTAAATATTGAACTCTATTCGAGTAAAAAAGTATTAGGAGTATGGCAAAAGCCTGTGGCTTTTAGATACAATGCTGTAGATAGTTATTCTGTAGGTGATCCTCTGGTGACCGATAATGGGAATACACTTTACTTTGTTTCCAACATGCCAGGTGGAAAAGGTGGAACAGATATTTATAAATCCACAAGAAATGCAGACAGTACCTGGTCTGATGCGCTAAACCTAAGTCAATATAATAGTTCTGGCAATGAGCGAACCCCAATGTTTGATGCAGAGGGTAACCTTTACTTTAGTAGTGATGGCTTTCCAGGTATGGGTGGCCTCGATATTTTCAAGGCGGTAAATAATGGGGTTCAAAACATGGGTTATCCCTTAAATTCTGCGGATGATGATTTTGCCTTTACTCTGCATTCGAAAAACGAGGGTTATCTTTCTTCAAACCGCGATGGTGGGATGGGGAGTGATGATATTTATAGTTTTGTAGAGAAACTAATATTGGCTTTCAAACTTGAAGGAAAGGTATTTGATAAGCAAAGCAATGAACCTCTTGCTAATGCAATTGTTAGTTTAACAGCTTCAAACGGCAATCCTCTTAAAGTAGCCACCAATGCCGATGGTAGCTTTAAGTTTGATTTAGATGCAAACATGGATTACAGCATTCAGGGAGAAAAAACCGGATATCGCGTAGCAAGTCCAGAGAATTTAACTACCAAAGGTTTAACAACCTCAACAGTGTTGAAGAAAGACTTATACCTGGAGAAGATTTCAATCGGTAAAGCCATCAGGTTAGAGAATATTTACTATGATTTCGATAAGTCTAACATCAGGCCGGATGCGGCAATTGAACTTGATAAGCTCGTAAAGATTATGACGGAAAACCCGACAATCTGGATTGAGCTTGGATCGCATACTGACAGTCGTGGAAACGATGAGTACAATCAATCGTTATCACAGCGCAGGGCAAATTCTGCAGTTCAGTATATTATTGATAAGGGCATTGATAAAAGCCGGATCACCGCGAAGGGATATGGAGAGAGCAGGTTGGTTAACGGCTGCTCAAATGGTGTTAAATGTAGCGTAGCTGATCATCAGTTAAATAGAAGAACAGAATTTACAATTACAAAACAATAAGTATTAAGGGAACAGCCTATGAATCAATGGCTGTTCCCTGATTTATCGCCCGAAACATTCAGTGCTTAAGCTATAGGATAATGAAAATACTTGTTGTTGATGATCATGAAATTTTTCGCTATGGCGTAAAATTAGTTTTGGAGTCGATGTGTCCAAACGCGACGGTATTGGAAGCAGAGAACCTAGACTGTGCAGTCAATATGATAGCCGCTCAGGATATGAGGTTGATTATCTTTAATGCGAATTTAACGGGTGCCGATAGATTAGAAGCACTTATTCGTTTTATAATCAAGGATTCGAAAGTAGTTATTTTTTCCTGCTATGATAAGAAACAGGAACTTCCGGGAACTTTATTATCTGCAGGTGCAAGTGCTTTTATTTTCAAAGATTCTTCACTTTTGGAAATCAAGGAATTACTCAGTGAATTTCTATAATTCACGTTGCGCAATCCTACTTCTTTATTTTTTTTACCAAAGTTTCTACAATTCTTGGATAATGCAAATGTTCCAGCTGCTGTCCTTTAAATTTGATCATCTCCAGATTATCCCCTTTATCAATTTTGTATCGGGCCTGATAAATGTACTCTCCTTCGTCGTAGTTTTCATCCACATAATGAATGGTTATCCCGCCTTCAGCTTCACCGGCAGCCATAACAGCATGGTGTACATGATCACCATACATGCCTTTGCCTCCAAATTTTGGTAAAATTGCGGGATGGATATTAATGATTCTACCTGGGTATGCCGCAATTAGGTTTTGCGGAATCAGCCAAAGGAAGCCTGCCAGAACAATAAAATCAATATCTAAATTTTTGAGTAAATCGATAACTTCCTCTGTTTTATAAAACTCATGTTTGTCGAAAATATGACTTGGAATTTCAAAATTATCGGCTCTTTGAAGTACATAAGCATCGGCATTATTAGTTAATACCAAAGAAATTTCTGTGTCGTTACTTCGCTTAAAATGTTCCATTAGCTTTTGGGCATTGGAACCAGAACCGGATGCAAAAATGGCTATTCGTTTTTTCACTCAAAAATCGTTTTGCCCAAAAATAGTATTTTTACGCATGTTTTCTCTATAGAACTAAATTTTTATTGTGTTACGTAAAGGTGTTATTAATGAATAAATTAAATGTATTTTTGCATCTGTAAAAGGAGTAGATATTTTAGTGAATAAAAAAGTTAAATTCTTTTGTAATTTAAAAACATAAACTCTATATTTGCAACCCGAATTATAGGAAACGATTAAAGAAAAATAAAAGGCTAAATAGAAATGGCAAATCATAAATCTTCATTAAAAAGAATTAGAGCAAACGCAACAAAACGTTTACGTAACAGATATCAGGCAAAAACTACTCGTACTTTCATCAAGAGATTACGTGCTGCAGAAGATAAAAAATCTGCATCAGATTTATTGCCTAAAGTAATCTCTATGTTAGATCGTTTAGCTAAGAAAAACATTATTCACAAAAACAAAGCAGCTAACAACAAATCGAAATTAACGAAATTCGTTAACGGTTTAGCATAAGCTAACTTTTTTACGATATTAGTAAAAGGCATCCCAACCAAAAGTTGGGATG
>NZ_AJLG01000253.1 GCF_000258495.1 Pedobacter agri PB92 | reverse complement strand
GTGAAGTGATTACTGACAAAGATGGTTTAGCTAAGGGTGTTTCTTATGTAAATAGAAAAGATTTACAAGAATACCAGGTTAATGGGAAAATGGTTATCCTTGGTGCCAGTGCCTGTGAATCTGCCCGTATTTTACTGAATTCAAAATCTTCAGCACATCCTAATGGTTTAGCCAATAGTAGTGGTGTTGTTGGTAAATATCTTCACGACTCTACAGGAGTAAGTGTCTCGGGATTTCTTCCACAGTTAATGGATCGCAAACGGTATAATGAAGATGGTTTAGGCAGTGTTCACATTTACTCACCATGGTGGCTGGATAATAAAAAATTAAATTTCCCACGCGGTTATCATATCGAATACTGGGGTGGAATGGGAATGCCTGCTTATGGCTTTGGCGGCGGCGTGGCGCAAATGAACGGTATGGTTCCAGGCCGGGATGGGAAAATGAAGGATGCGGGAGGTTATGGTAAATCATTAAAAGATGACTACCGCCGTTTTTATGGTACAACGGTGGGCATGGCTGGCCGGGGAACTGCAATTGCCCGTGAAGACAATTATTGTGAAATAGACCCTAATGCGGTTGATAAATTCGGTATTCCGGTTTTGCGTTTTCATTATAAATGGGCAAAGGAAGAGATATTGCAAGCGAAACACATGCAGGATACTTTCTTAAACATGATGAAAGAAATGGGTGGCGTAGTCACATCCGAAATTCAAGGCCCTGAAACCAATTATGGTTTACTCCCTCCCGGCAAAATTATCCATGAAGTGGGAACCATACGTATGGGCGACGACCCAAAAAAATCTGCATTAAATAAATATTGTCAGGCGCATGATTGCAAGAATTTGTTCGTAGTTGATGCTGGTCCATTTGTACAACAGGGCGATAAAAATGCGACCTGGACAATCCTGGCACTCTCGATGCGCACCGCTGAATATATTTTAGCTCAAAAGAAAAAACAAAACATTTAAAGAATTGCAATATGAACAGACGTGATTCCCTAAAAGCAATTGGCTTAACTGCAGTAAGTACAGCGGTATTGTTAGAGGCTTGCAAACAACCCGATACGAAAACAGAAGTTGCAGCAACTCCTGATGAAACAAACAAAGAAGCTGGACGAGAACAGTGGGAAATTGACCGGGATAAAAGACTAAAAGCTGAAACTTATTTTACCAAACATGAAATGGCTACGATCACGGTTTTGGCAGATATTATTATCCCGAAAGATGATATTTCTGGAAGTGCATCAGATGCTAAAGTGCCAGAATTTATCGAATTTATCGTAAAAGATATTCCAGAACATAAAGTACCTATGCGTGGTGGTTTAAAATGGCTCGATGTTTATTGTTTCAACAAATTCAGTAAGTCTTTTATCGATGCCTCTTCAGATCAACAAATTTCGATCATCGATGAAATTGCCTATCCTAAAAAGGCGAAACCTGAGGTTCAGGCAGGAGTTACCTTCTTTAATAGAATGCGAAATTTAACCGCTTCTGGATTTTACACAACAGAAATTGGTGTAAAAGATATTGGTTATGCAGGCAATGCGCCAAACCAGTGGACGGGCGTTCCACAGGATGTATTGAAACAATATGGAATGGAAAATGTGAAAGTTTAACCCACTACTTAATTACTAAAATGAAAAAATTAACGCTCTTATCTCTTTGTCTGTTATTTGCGGTTCTGGCTTCCGCACAAAATAAAGCTTCTATGGAAGACTATGCCCTAAACTTCAATGGCTTTCAAAGAGCTCGCGATAAGTATCCAGACTCGGCAATCAGGTATCTTCAGGCATTAGCCACTATTCGGCCAGAAGCTGCCGAAGAATTACTTCATGAAAGTTTTGCTCAATCGTTCATCCCTCGTGATGAGGAAAAATACCGCACCGATCCTGCTTTTTTAGCAAGCTTAAAACGGATGAATATGACGGTAGACTCTGCACTTAAAATAACTCGGGAATCGGTAAAAAACGCCTATATTATTCTGGAAAAGTTAGAAAACGATACAAGTCAATTCATTAAGGAGATGGTTTTTCCTATTTCTTATTGGATACAAGCGCAAAAGAATTTTTCAAATCCAGAAAACCTAAAAGAAATTGGAAAAGCTTATATAAGTTATTTGAAAGGAACCAACAATTTTTATACTCAACGCAAAGCAAGATATGCTTTGATGATCGCTAGGTTAATGTACAATAATGATAAACTTCGGTCAGATGCAGATCAGGTCATTAAACTCATTTATAACAACCTACAAGATCATCAAGTAAATGAAGATCTGACTACCATCCAAAGATCTATTAAAGAGAAACGAGCCTGGTACAGGTATATGTTTGCCTACTGCAACTTTATTATGTCGCAGGAAGCAAATTTAACTCAAGATCAAAAGCTAGGATATTTGAAGCTGGCATATGAACATAGTCCTGATATTTTAGACAAGACGGTTTCTCATGCATACTTTTATGATATGATTTTTCTATTCGGAAATGAAAAATATTCTTTTGAAGAGGATTATTTGTCTGCTCTTGGAAGTGATGAAGAAAAATTTAAAACGGTTATGGCAATGTCTATGAATAATCCATCATTTAAACAAAAGGCAAAGGCATTGTATAAAGGTAAAATCAATTTTGGTGATTATTGGCTAAATGAGTTTAATAAGAAGTTCCAACAAGCACCATTATTTTCTTTAACTCAAATCGATAGTAATCAATACATTTTAGGAAAAAACAAAGAACAATGGACTTTAATTGATTTTTGGGGTACCTGGTGTTCGCCATGTAGACAGGAGCATCCTGATTTGCAGAAACTTTATCTTAATACAATGCAAGGAGAAATGAAAAACTTAAATGTCATTACCATTGCGAGTAACGATCGGGAGCCTACTGTAAAAGAATATATGAAGAACTTAAATTATACTTTCCCGGTTGTCATGTCTGACAATCAGATTGAAAGAAAATATAATGTTTCCTCCTGGCCATCGAAATTTTTAGTTAGTCCGCAAGGAAAATACGTTGTCATCCCCTTTAATGTCGACTGGCAAAAATATATTTCTGATTATATTAACTAAATTAGCTATCGCCTGTTTTCATTGAATATAGGCGATAGTCTCTTTCAGGTATTTATCTCGAATGATATTTATTAAATCTTTTTTGAAGATCTCTTCTGCCGTCTTTCCTATCGATTGGCGTTACAAGCAAGTTAAAGTTAAAAGTCAGTTCATCACCTGCTTTTAATGAAACAACTCCGGTAGAAAACTCGGTCAACATTGAGCTACCTTTAATGTTAACTTGCATCGTTCCTTTATCATCATTTCTCCAGCCATTTTGAGCTGATAACGTTTCCGATTTTTTTGACTGGTCTATATTGATATACAAGGCAGCATTGTCATTCCCTATCAACACCGCTGGACTGATTTTATCAGCCAGTTTCCAGCTCCATTTTACGGTGTCTGGCCTTAAGTACCCATGGTTTCCTAGTCCAACCACATATTTGGCAGCATTCTTTTCAAACGGAATGTGAAAGTTGATCGTTGAAAACACAACAGCCTTTAATGCCTTGATTCGTACACGGAGATCCACAAATCCATCTTCACTCATTTTAGCCCGTACATATTGAGAAATATTGTCAGAGGAACTCGTAGCATTCCAAACCACAGAATCGGTTGTATTCGAGATAATGTCGAATGTACTGATCACCAATTTCTCCTGTGTTTTAGGGGAAGTGAAATAATGAAAATGGATGGGTTCATAAAGCAAATTTGTTGGCTTAAAACCAAATTTGTTAAACTCCCAATCGTAATAAGACTTTATTTGCTTTGGAAAACCATCGGCATTGATTTCTAATTCCCGACCATAAATAGAAATAACTTTGTTGATAATTGAAATAGGTTTCTGCTGAGCTGAAGCCGAAAAACTGAAGAAGGCTAAAATAAAAAAGATTGATCTGGCCATTTTATAAGGTTAGAATAAAATTAAATATAAACAAAAAAAGTCCTGCACTTTCGCACAGGACTTCTAAAAATTTTTAAGGAAAAAACTTATTCTCCTTTTGGCTCTTCAGTAGCTGGAGCTTCTTCAGTTGTAGTTTCTGGAGCAGCTTCTTCTGCAGTTTCAGCTTTCGCTTCAGCAGCCTTAGGAGCAGCAGCTTTACTTCTACCACGACGAGTTGTTTTCTTCTCTTCTTTAGCCTCTACATCTTTACCGTAAACTTCGTTATAATCTACCAATTCAATTAAAGCCATTTCAGCGTTATCACCTAAACGGTTGTTTAATTTAATGATACGAGTGTAACCACCTGGACGATTAGCAACTTTCTCAGCAACCTCGCGGAATAAAATAGTTACTACCTCTTTATCTTGTAAGTAAGAGAAAACTGTACGACGTGAGTGAGTAGTATCATTTTTTGACTTAGTGATAAGTGGCTCAACATACGTACGTAAAGCTTTAGCTTTAGCTAAAGTTGTAGAAATTCTTTTGTGCTTGATTAGTGAAGTAGCCATGTTAGCTAACATCGCTTTTCTGTGGCTGTCGGTTCTGCCTAAGTGATTAACTTTTTTACCGTGTCTCATTGTTTTTAAATTAAGTGTATACCGTCTCTGTCTCAGAGGGAATTATACACAGTGAAAATTAATTAATTTTCAAATCTCAATTTCAAATTTTCAAACTGAAAACTATCAACTGAAGATTGAATTATTCTTCGTCTAATTTGAATTTAGACAGGTTCATACCAAATGATAAACCTTTTGATTTTACAAGTTCTTGAATCTCTGTTAAAGATTTTTTACCGAAGTTTCTGAATTTTAACATGTCAGCAACATCGTAAGAAACCAAATCAGCTAAAGTACGGATATCAGCAGCTTTTAAGCAGTTTAATGCTCTAACTGAAAGATCCATATCTACCAATTCTGTTTTAAGGATTTTACGCATGTGTAAAATTTCCTCGTCAACTTCTTTAGTTTCTTCTTTTGCCTGAGATTCTAACACCAAGTTCTCATCAGAGAATAACATAAAGTGTTGGATAAGAATCTTAGCCGCCTCTTTTAATGCTTCTTCCGGATGAATTGAACCGTCAGTTGAAATATCTAATACCAATTTCTCATAATCCGTTTTTTGTTCAACACGGAAGTTTTCAATTGTGTATTTTACGTTTTTCATTGGCGTGTAGATCGAATCGATCGCGATAACACCTACAACAGCATCAGCAACTTTATTTTCTTCAGCAGGTACATAACCACGTCCTTTATTG
>NZ_AJLG01000252.1 GCF_000258495.1 Pedobacter agri PB92 | reverse complement strand
TGTTGTGGTGGGTAATAAAGGCATTTCCTCGTATAATTCCTCATCTATTTTCGCATTAAGCAATGAGTATTTTAAAACAGAATCTACCTGGTTGAGATTATCAAAATAAAGCAACTTGCTATCGTGTAAATATCTGGGATTAAAATCATCAGGATAGGTGAGATGCAGTTTTTCTAATCTTTTGATGTAAAAAGCCACATCATCTTTTGGTAAGCTGGCTGTGTAAACTAATGAGATCAGTTGTGTAAGCACTCGCTGTTGATTTGGTGCATTTGGAGGCAACTGAGGCATAAGCTGCAGGGCCGCGATATTCATTTTATAAGCCAAACTATATTGCTGCAGGCTTTTGTTACTCTGTGCTGCTGATAAAAGCATAATGACCTTCGCCGCAGGCTTAAGTTTTACTGTTGAATCAGTAAGTACAATAATTGCCGCTTTGTTATAGTAATAATTAGCCTGATGCTCTAGTGCTTCTTCATTAGCCAGATTTCCCATGCCATTATAAACACGGGCCTTGATATCTAAGTAACGCTTGTTAACATCTACCAGTTCAAGAGCCTGTTGTAAATATACTTTCGAAGAGTCAGGGTTTTTCCTGGCGTAGAGTTTGCCAAGGCTATATTTGGTTCTCGCATTCAAATCGGTATCGGCCAACACAATCGGATCAGCGTTGTAGCGCTTCCAGGCATTTATTATCGAATCGCTTGAAGCTGGTGTAGCCTGCTTGTCTGATAAGGCTGCAAATGCTTCCTGATATTTTTTTAACTGATCGGCCTTGGTACCATTATCATGTTTGCAAGCATAAGCAAGGAGCAATGAGAGGAATAAAAATAAAATGGGCAATTTCATTAGGTGGAGCTTAATCGTTAGAAATACCATACCATTTTTCAAATGGTAGAATACGTAAAGCTAATATCATAAATTAAAATTAATTGAAGCCCAATTTTAATTTTATCCAGACTTGCGTTTGCTAAAAACTGCATTGTGAAATACCTAACTATCCGTTTCGAATAATTGGACATTGTTCTCGTCAGCGTATTCTGTTGAATGGTAAGGTATAACTATCATTGGCAAGTATGGTGCTGAAGACTTTTTCTGGGGAGGAATAAATATTCAAATCATTCTCTTGAAAAACGAAATTCGATTTTCCGGAAATTTCAGTAATCCTGCGTTGTTGTTTATCGCTTAATCCGAAGAAAAAAACCGATTTGAAACCTTTGGGATACATGTATGAATTATCCGTTGCTTCTCTGTTTTCGGAAGACTGAACATTCTTGATCAGCTTTGCAAATTCTTTTCCTTTGTGATTATCGGCCAATAGCAAGTCTTGTTGTTTGCTTACGAATGCCCGCGGGAAGAACCCTGAAATAACAGGGCTAATGATTATTTTACTCCAAATTTTGCTTAAGAAAAATCGATCATTTATCTCCGGATCAAATAAAAAAACTTTAGAAAATGAAAGGCTTTTATACAAATAGGCTTGTAAGCCAGCCATGCTGCCATTCCCATCAGCAACAATTCGAACTTCCTCCATATACTGACCTTCAGCATCTAAAATTTCTTTAACTGCGACTCCGTTGGCATATTCAGCCATCTTTCCAAATTCCTTTTCTTCTTGTTGAAACAGCGAATTTTTTTTGAGTGGGTTTTTTGAATGTACTATTTCCGAAACCGATTCGATCTATCGCGATGATATGAAATTTTTGATTAAGGGTTTTGTTTTTGAAATAATCTATGAAATAACCAGCATTTTTATCGCTGTTATGCAGCAGTACCAAGTAGGGTTTTTTCTTTCCAAACTCATCGCCTTTTACACTATAATTCTTCTTATTACTAATATACTTGATGCTATAGCCCCTAATATTTACAGAGTCATAAAGCGGGGCATCCATTTTCAAGGCCGCAAATTCCTGATCTATTTCTTCCTGGGTATAAACCTTTGTAAAAAAATGAAATTTGCACCAGATAAAAACGTAACATACAACTACGCTAGTAATGGCAAAATATAAAACTTTTTTCCTTTTCAATCGGATCAACTTCGGGCAATAAATAAAATCTTTAGTCAAATCAGCAAGCGGAGCTTAACCTATAAATGGAACAATGGTGTTAAAAGGCTGATTGGTTACGCTACCGTAAAGGGATAATAAAAATAAAAGTCCGATAATTAACAAGAAAAGCGGCTTGTATCTAAATTCTGTGCCTTTTTTTACAGTGTGCCTGTAATAGAAATAAGTTGCCGCTAAATAGATCGTGGTGAAGGCCAACATCATGTAAGTAACTGTCATGGTTTTATTTTTTAGGTTTAATCATTTCTGCGCTTGCGCTACAGCTTTAACTACTTAAAACTAATTAATAGAATATTCAAATTTTAGCCAGTTTTATAAGCGTGGTATTTAGCTTGCTATTCGCCAGCTTTTAAATATTATTCGCATTTCAATTCCTTACAACGACTTATAAAAATCTGTTTCAGTTACTTCCTTCCTAAAACTACTTTCCGTTTTAGAAAAAACGCTATAAAAGAAAATTACCTTTCCATTAAAGATGAAAGTATAAGTTCCATCGCCTCTGATATTATCTAAAGTTTCAAAAGATGCATCTATCTGTTTTTTTAAACTCTGTTTATCGGTTTTATTTTTTTCGATGTAAGTATTTAACAACTCTGTTGCAGAGCCGATGCTTCCATTGCCATTTAACAGCGGAATTAAATAACCAATCATTTCATCGGTTTTACCTAGCTTTTCGTAAACCTTACTTAAATCGTAAATTAATCTGTTGGCGTCTTTTTGGGCGTTGCTTCCACCTGCAGAAAAGAGTTTAAAATCTAGCAACGACCTTAAGAAAAACTTTTCTGCCAGCTTGTAACTGGCGCTTCCAAAATAAATATCTGCCAGTGCGTGGGCAGAAGTGTGTTTTAGATTTAAAACTTCGTCACTTTTATATTTCCAGGCTTTTTCGTCAATTTTTAAATCCAAAAAATAGTCGAGTTCTGTGGTCAACTGTCGGATATTGGAACGATCTAGCTTTTGGCGCATGTTCTGGGCATACTCCATCAATTTTTTATCGCTTTTGTAAGGTTCTTCGCGGAGCAAATAATATAACGCAGTGCGGATATCGTCTATCCTAACATCATGATAAAGCGGAAAAACATCCCTTAATTTGCTTTCCTCTGCCCACTTTACCTTTCTGTTTTTCTCCATTTGGATGAGCAAATAATCGTCGTTTGGGATTACCTTCGTGTCAAATTTGTAAAAGATAAATTCATCGCTGGTTTTACTCATTCCGATGGCATAAATTAAGTTGTTTTTTATAGTGAAATAAGTCGTGTAATTCTGGTCTTTCAGTATTAAATCATCACCTTTTTCCAATTTGGTTTCGTTAGTAAATGTATGGTATTTAAACGCTTTAAAATATTCGTCTTTGGCAAGTGCTGAGGGATTTTTGGTGTATGCTGATAAATACGCTAACTGCTTTGCAGTCAGTTCTGGTTTATCTAAATCGACCACGCCAACTGTAGATAGCCGTGTTTTTATATCGAAAGTATATTTTGCAGGCAGTAGTTTTGTGCTGTTATTTTTGGATTAATAACGATACCAAAACCCACGTAATCTTTTATTAAATCGAGTTGTGTGATTTGTTCAGTCTCTTTATTATCGGCGATAAAGCTTTTTATCAAATCGGCATGTTTGCTGGTTTTAGCAACTTTTAAAGCCTGGGCTTCAAATTTTTTAAAATCGATGTTTTGCGCAAAGCTGATTTGCGATGCAAAGAGTAATAGGTAAAGTAGGTTTTTCATTTGGTAGGTTGTTGATTTATTTTATTTAGACCTAATTTTTTCTCTTATGAGATACAATTTATTTCGATCTGAAGTGTAAAAAGCAAAGCTGTTTGGCACCTTATAAATCAGAGGTGTAAAAATGATCGCCGAGGCATTAGGTTCTGAAACAATATAAAATCTATTTTTATTTCCGTCAGATTGTTCATTTTCTACGGCAATATTTGGCTCAAAAAAATGAAAATCCCTATCGTTAACGCTCGTCTTAAAAAAGGCTTTACCTCGCCAATTGGTTACATCAAATCCTGGATTTCCACCCCCAATGTTGTGACTGTAAGATAATTTTTCTAGCCGATGGTGATGTAGGTATGTAATATTCTCTGCTAAATGAGGGTCTGTTTCACCAGTTCGTATCACTTCAACGCTATATCTGCCTGCACTTTCCTCATCGCTAACGGTTTGAAAACCTTCAACCTTTTGCCATAAAATTTGCCATTGTTTGTTTTGGTAATAGTAAAATTTCAGATAGCTGTTTTCGTTGTTGGTTATATATTTATAAAACCAATATTTTGAGTTTGCTTTGGCATTTTCAATATGCTGGTTTACCTTAACAGCGCTCCAATTTAAGTCGGCATTTAAAACTTTAAAATATCGTTTAGTAGTGTCACCGTCCAATGGCCAAGTTGTATAGTAGGCTTCTTCGTAGTTCGTAAAAACCATAAAATCATCTATGAGCTCGGCCCAATATCCTTTGTAGGTTAAATACAAGGTATCTGTTATGTTGCCGGCTCCGTTAAGTTTATAGAAGATATAATCGCCTTGGGTTTCATCACTTTTTTCCGCATCAGCTTCTATAATCCACTGTTTGTTTATAGATGGAAAAACACGGATTGGATGAGGGTAACCTTGTGCTTCGCAAATTAATTTCACCTCAAAATGTGTAGAACGATAGTTTTCATTTAGTTCTTGAAAATTGGCGTAAGCTGATGCTAATGGCTCTTCGTTACGCTCCATAATACCATCACCCAAATTACAAGCCGATAAAAATATCGATGTAATAGAGGTAATTAAGAAGAGATATTTTCTAACTAACTTATTCATTCTCTTAATTTTTTTTAACTGGAAATTTCTCTTTATCCGCCATCAGCATACTTTGTATTTTGGGGTATAACTCCAAGTCGGCGTAAGCACCATTCAGTTTCCACACGCCATTTAATTTTTCGAAATCCAGATTTGCGATACTGTTTGATTTGGTATGCAAGGTCTGCTCTGCAAAAGCATCAGCTTTGCTAAAAATACTCTTAGAATACCAGGAAACCAGCTTACCATTGTCTCTCATATCATAGTTTTCTTTTTGCATTAAAAGTGGCCATATTTTAGCAAATTGTTGTTTGTTAACTTTTAAAACAGGCATATCATCGTGCTCGCCATTAATGGCAAATGGAAACTGAACCAAGGGGATGAGTTGTTCTAAGTTAGCATCTTTAGTGCTCGCTCTCAGTTTCTCCCAAAAGTCTAAAAAGTCGTTTTTAGTGTGTACGT
>NZ_AJLG01000251.1 GCF_000258495.1 Pedobacter agri PB92 | reverse complement strand
CCTCAACCAATACAGCAGAGTTTTCCTTATTAATTAATGATGAAATTTTATCAATCGAAGTATTTAAATCAACGAAAGGAAAAGTCGCAGTCATGATTTCTGAAATCGGAGCTGATTTTAATCCCGGGTTTTCAAGCAAAGCCGATAAAATGTCACTTTCTGCTATTTTACCAACAATCATACCTTGTTGCGTTACCGGAATTTGAGAAATGTTCATCGATTTGATGGTGTTAATGGCTTCCAAAACAGTTTTAGTTGCATCAAGTGTTACAATTTCTGTTGCTTCTTTCTTTGCTAAAATTGATTTCGCAGTTAATTTTTCATCTTGCAAAAATCCACGCTCACGCAACCAATCCTCGTTATACATTTTACCCATATAGCGACTTCCGTGGTCATGAAAAATAACCACAACCACATCTTCTGGCTTCAGTTTATCTTTCAACTGAATTAAACCACCAATTGCAGCACCAGCCGAATTACCCACAAAAATACCTTCTTTACGTGCGATATCGCGGGTCATCAAGGCCGCATCTTTATCCGTAACTTTCTCAAATAAGTCAATCACATCAAAATTTACGTTGGCAGGTAAGAAATCTTCACCTATCCCTTCAGTGATGTATGGATAAATTTCATCCTTATCAAAAATGCCGGTTTCCTTATATTTTTTAAAAACAGAACCATAAGTATCAATTCCCCAAACCTGAATATTTGGATTTTTCTCTTTTAAATATTTACCTGTTCCAGAAATTGTACCACCAGTGCCTACACCAACTACCAAATGCGTAATTTTTCCTTCAGTTTGTTCCCAAATTTCAGGACCAGTTTGCTCGTAGTGAGCGGCCGTATTCGCTAAATTATCGTATTGATTTGGTTTCCATGAGTTAGGAACTTCACGCTCTAAACGAGACGAAACAGAATAATACGAACGTGGGTCTTCAGGTTCAACATTTGTCGGACAAACAATTACTTCTGCTCCAAAAGCACGCAAAGCATCAACCTTTTCTTTAGATTGTTTATCAGTTGTGGTGAAAATACATTTGTAGCCTTTTATAATAGCAGCCATGGCCAAACCCATCCCCGTATTTCCTGATGTGCCTTCTATAATCGTTCCGCCTGGCTTCAGTTTACCACTTTTTTCGGCGTCTTCAATCATTTTCACCGCCATACGGTCTTTAATCGAGTTACCCGGATTTGTAGTTTCTATTTTAGCCAGAATTGTACCCGGAACGTTCTTCGTAATTGTATTGAGTTTTACCAGCGGCGTATTGCCAATGGTTTCGAGAATATTATTATACCACATGCTACAAAATTAAGCAAAGGCATTAAGTATTTTACAAACTATATTTTATTTGAAACATAATTTCGAATAAAATAAAAAAATAAAATTTTATTGCATAATCTATAAATATCATAGGCATTATAGATTGATTATTGGGCGAATTGCAATTATCAGTTTATTAGTTTGAAAAATCTTCACACCACACAAATGGCAATTTTTTTTTTGAAAATCAAAGTTTCGGTTTTCATAGGTGCTTCAGTCCCGTTATCGCCTATAGTCCTCATTTCGCTGCGCTTCATTGCGGGCTATTTGGCTCTACCGGGTTTATTATGAATGGTTGAATTTTCCATCGCAAAATAGCGCTACGCAAACCACAGTTGTTCAAACTAGCAGCGGTGCTAATATCGTTAAGCCAGCTTGTAAACTTTACCTGGCATGGAAATGATAATACCTTGCATTTCAAGCGTAAGTAAAATAATGGCAAGTTTACTTTGTTGTATATTTACATTTATGGCCAACTCATCTATCGAAAGCTGACTGCTTTGCAACGCATCAACAACCTTTTGCTCATTTGCAGTTAGATTAAGGTGCAGCGTTGTTTGGGTTTTTATCTTCTTGTTTTTTACCTCATCATCCCAACCGAGATAGTAAATTAAGTCATTCGCATTATTAATCAGTCCTGCCCTATTGGTTTTAATTAAGAAGTTGCAACCCTCAGAAAAAACATCATTTGTTCTCCCTGGGAATGCATAAACATCCTTATTGTACGAATTTGCAATTTCTGCAGTAATTAATGCTCCGCCTTTAATTGATGCTTCAACAACAATAGTTGCATCTGCAATACCGGCAATTATTCGGTTGCGTTGAGGAAAGTTCTGTCTATCAGGATTCGTTTTGGTTGGAAACTCTGAAAGCAAGCCGCCGTTAAGCACCATTTTTTGAGCTACGGGTTTATGAATCTGAGGATACAATCTATCCAGACCATGACCTAAAACACCCACTGTAGCAATATTACTTGAAACACATTCCTTATGCGTAGTTACATCTATTCCATAAGCTAAACCGCTAACAATTAAAACATCATAAGCGGATAAAACTTCGCAAAGCTGTTTACAAAGATTTCTACCATAATCCGTTGCATTTCTGGTACCTACAACACTAATAATTCTTTGATGATTTAAATCTGCCTGGCCTTTGAAATATAATAAGATAGGTGCATCAAAACAGTTTTTTAACCTTTTTGGATAGTTCTCATCAGAAAAGAACAAAACATCAATACCATGTTTCTCTACAAATTTGAGTTCTTCTTCTGCCCTTTTCAAAGCATCAGTATTTAAAATGGTTTCAACAGTCTTTTCACCAATTCCGGGGATTTGAAGTAGCTGTCTCTTAGTCGCAGAAAAAACAGCCTCTGCACTGCCACAATAAGCCAACAAATTTTTTGCATTTACCGGGCCAATGGATTTTATGAAAGTTAAAGCAATTTTATGAAGCGTACTCATGATTTTTAGGTAAAGGTTAATAAATGCGGGATGATTTATTTCCTTAAAAAGAGCCTAAAAATCGATATCTATCAAACTTTTAATGGGAATATGAATGTTATTTTTAAGTTGAATATATTTCTCTGTCACTGCCCAAACGGTGGTATCTACACGTTTCGGACCAATTGTAGTATTAAAAGTAATCACTGCCTTTGATTTAAACTCGTTCCCGAGCCTTTGTGCTTCATTAAGTTTAGTTTTTAATTCAACAGTTTGGTCTTCTTGTGCATTGATGATGTTTAAATAGCCTAAATGTTCCTTTTCTACAATCTCTATTGGCATAGTTTCTCTTTAACGATTAATGATATAACAAGCTTATCAAAATTTTAGAAAAAAAACAACCCTAAAAGATGATTTTATTGAATAATTAAGATAAAAAAAAAGCTCCGATGGAAATCGGAGCTTGATATAATTTATTGTTTAAGCTTTAATTTTCGGGTTTCAATCATCCCTTTAAACTCATGGTCTAATTGTTCATTATTGCTATCGATTACTTGTCTCGATACACCCGAAGTGCTACTTAATGCATTATCTTTCAAATACGAAGTGAAAGCACCAGTGGCAGAATAATTTAATGCTTGCGCCAATAACTTTTCAGAGGTATCGCCAAAATCTTTTGTTAAATCGTCGACTACGTCTTTATCCACAGTTAATCCATCAAAATAATCACCAAAATCAGCTTGGTTTTTAGTTTGAAATTGAGGAATGTACAAATCTTTTTTATCGATCCGGATAGAGAAGAAACCTACTGGCTTGCCATATGTTTTTCTACCAATTAACTTCACATCCATCACAGGTTTTAAGTTATTGATCAACAGCTCACTGGCAGAAGCGGTACCGCCTGCTACCAGAAAATAAACTCGTGTTAATCCATTTAAGCTTCCACGTTTGGCGAAAACCTCCTGATTACCCGCAGCAGCTGTTGGCTTATACGAATAATCAAAAAATGAATACAATCTGGTTACGCCATCATTTCCCTTAGCATAAAACTTTTGGTTTTGAAGAATGGTTGCCTGGGCATCCTGCATTGTTTTTGTCCAATAAGTGGTATACATCACCTTTCCACTCTGTGAAGATGGAGCGATTAAATTTGTGAAAGCTTCTGCTGTAGCCACTGAGCCACCACCGTTGTAACGTAAATCAACAATTAATTCCGTAACCCCGTCAGTACTAAATTTGGAAAATGCCGCATCAAGTAATGGAACAGAATTGGTAGTAAAACTGTTAAAAACAATATAACCTACTTTTTTTGCCCCGACAGTATAAGTATTCGAATACAAAATCGGGTTGATGTTGTAACTTCCTCTGTTGATAACTAGATCTTGCGAAGTTCCATCTGGCCTAACTACGGTTAATGAAATGCTTGGGTTGCTACCAAAAATACCATCGTTTAAATTATCAATATCGCTCTGACTGGTTCTTAATGTAGTTCTTCCATTCACGCGTGTGATTTGGTACCCTCTTCTCAAACCTGCTAATCCTGCAGGAGAGGTAGCATAAACCGACTTTACACGTAATAAATTGGAAGCATCATAATTTGCAGAGAAACCATAATCGCCACTTACCCCACCCAACTGACCAGCAACAGTACCATCATCAATGAAAGAATACTTGTCTTTTCCACCAGTACTTGGTAAAGCTGCTAAAGCTGCCAGCACCTGATTATCGCTTGAATATTTTCTCGGATTAAAGGTATCGTAATCCGGCATACCTACATTCCACAAATAAGTTTGCTTTGCATACAGGAATATAGAATCCCTGGTCAAGTAATCGCGATTGGCTGTTGGTGTTTGAAGTGTATTTTTCTCAGCAACCGGGGTACTATTGTCTGCATCTGGCTCAGCGCTATTTTTTTTTACAAGAAGCTAAAAACCCGCTTACACCAATCATCAAGAACACAATGCTCTTGTTCACGTTAACTTTTTTAAACATATTTATTTGTAAATTTCTAGTGACACAATATACGGCAAATTAATTAATTTGGATTGTTGTGCATCAAAATTACTTGCACCAACAACTAACGCATCCTTTGTAGATAAATTGTTGTCATTTAATATGTTCTGAAAAATTTCTGACTTCTGCTGTTTAAGTTCATCAGCGAAGAATACAGTTAGGTATTGCTCCAGCCCATTCCATTCGGTTTGCTTAATTTTATTAAGTTGTTGTTCAGGATTGCCGGCAGTAACAATAAATATCTTTTTTCGGTCTACAACCAATCCTTGCATAAATTCGAGCATGTTTTTGAACAGTAAAAGCTTTAACGGCAAACGGGCATTAAGGTGTAGCAAATCGAAGTTATGTTGATACTTCAAATCGATATCGAAAGCTGCAGCTGTTTTTTCAAACAAATTCCCAGGTCCGTTTTGCTCAAATTCATTTTTCATAAACCCGAGTATTGCCTGAGCATTTTTTAGTTCACTATACTCTATAAATTGCGCAAAAAGATAATAAACCTGAAGCAGGTAATCCTTTTCAGGGTACAGCACATCGTCAGTGTGTACGT
>NZ_AJLG01000250.1 GCF_000258495.1 Pedobacter agri PB92 | reverse complement strand
AATAAAACCAGTTCAAAAGGCGTACTGATTGATATTTCTGCGGTATCGATTGTTGATTCATTCATGGGCAGAATTATTGGAAACATCGCCAGCATGTCGAAAATTCTGGATGCTGAAACTGTTGTGGTAGGCATGCAGCCTGCTGTGGCGATTACTTTAATAGAGCTTGGGCTTCCGTTAAAAGGTGTACACACCGCACTCGATGTTGAAAAGGGAATGAATTTGCTTAAGTCGATGATAGGAGATGATCACGGGGACCAGGAAGAAACCGATGATGATGATACTGTCGTTGAGTAAAGATACCATACAGGTGCAAAAGGAGCAGGATGTGGTTCTGCTGCGCAACCGGATTCGCGAAGTGGCTGTAAAAATTAAGATGGGTTTGGTTAACCAAACCAAACTGATTACTGCCGCCAGCGAATTATTACGGAACATGCTCCGTTACGGTGGTGGAGGTAAATGTCTGATCGAAGTGGTTACACGCGGTCGCGATAATGGCGTGCGCCTTACCTTTTCTGACCAGGGGCCTGGTATTCCTGATATTGCTGCAGCCATGCAGGACGGTTTTTCGACAGGAAAGAGCCTGGGGCTTGGATTGCCCGGGGCAAAAAGACTCAGCAATGAATTTGATTTGAAAAGTAAGCCCGGAGAGGGAACGGTAGTGATGATCTTAAAATGGGCCAATGGTTGATGCAACACATGTAAGTCTTCAGGCAAACGACCGAAGTTACTTTTCGCTGCTTAAGAAGGATATACATCAACGCCTGGTTGATGCTGGTATGGAAACTGCAAGAATAGCAGAAGTAGATATTATTGTGGCGGAGATGACCAGCAACCTGTTCAAATACGCCGACAACGGCGAAATCCTATTCGGCAGTTTCCAGGAAAATGGTGTTCCCTATATTGAACTGATCAGCATTGATGCCGGCCCGGGCATGCAGAACACCAGCAGGATGATTCAGGATGGCGTATCCACGAGCAATACCATGGGGGCAGGTTTGGGAAGCATCAAACGGCTTTCTGATACCTTTGACATTTATTCAGCCGTAGGCTGGGGTACGGTGGTGTTGAGCCGGGTTTATATTGGTCAAAAACCTGCTTCAAAATCAGGATTGATTATTCGTCCACTGGTGGTGAGCAAACCCGGAGAAAAGGTGAGTGGGGATGGTTTTATCTGCAAAACGAAGGGCAATAGCTTTAAGCTGATGCTTGGCGACGGACTGGGGCATGGCCCGGAAGCAAATCATGCCGTAAATGAAGCGGCTAATGTTTTTAGAGTTTATCCGGATCATAGCCCAATCGAAACGTTGAGGTTTATTCATCGTTCGATACGGAAAACCCGGGGTATGGTCGCCAATGTTACCCATTTTGATGCCGCTCAGGGCAAATGGTCTTCTGCCGGGATCGGCAATATCGCCGCTAAGTGGATCGGACCAATGTCGTCAAAAAACCACATGTCGTACAATGGAATTGTGGGCCACAACATCCCTACGACCATGAATGATCAAAGTTATAGTTCATTGGACTACAACCAACTGGTGCTTTGTTCGGATGGGATCAAAACGAGGTGGGAAATCAGCAAATATCCGGGAATATTGAAACATGATCTTTCCATTCTTGCTGCATGTATTTATAAGGACCATGCCAGAAGAACGGATGATATGTCAGTTATAGTTATAAAAGTTCGGTAGCATGAAAGAGATTTTAGATATTTCACTCGAGAATGAAATGGATCTGGTGCTTGCCCACCGCAGGTCGATGCAGGTAGGAGAACAATTGGGGCTAACGGTAGCCACCCGTACTACTTTCGCCACAGCCGTTTCTGAAATCTCCAGAACAGCAATAGAATATACAGATAATGGCAGGTTACATATCGTCATTACTGGAAAATTTCCCCGTTATTCTTTATTTGCCAGGGTGGTTTTTGATTCTGACCAACTTTTCCGTTCAACGGATGAAGGTTTCTTTTATGCCAAAAAACTGCTTCCTGATTTTACTTTCCATGCTTCGGGAAATGCCTACCTGATTGAAATGGGTTTAGGGTTGCCACGTTCGCTAAAACTTGATGAGCCAAAACTTACTGCGCTCAAAGTTTATTTTGAACAAGCCAGTCCATTGAATGCCTACGAAGAAATTAAAAAGAAAAATAGTCATCTGCATCGGTTAACCGGTGAGCAGGAAGAGGAAATCAGAATCCAGCGGGAGCTTGATGAAAAGAAAACTGAGTTCATTTCTGTGGCCAGCCATGAGCTGAAAACGCCGATTACCGTGGTGAAAGCCTACACCCAAATGCTGAAACTTTTAAAAGACCAGTATTCAGAAAAAGTTGCAGGGGTGGTAGATAAGCTTGATATGCAAACATCCAAACTTACCCTGTTGGCGCAGCAGCTGATGGATGTGTCGAAAATGGAAAACGGGAGTTTGCAGTATGATTTGGTGGAGGTTAACCTCAACCAGTTTGTTGAAGAAGCAGTCATGATTTTATCGGCCGTACATGAGGGTAATCAAATCAACA
This sequence comes from Pedobacter agri PB92, assembly GCF_000258495.1. Lineage (GTDB taxonomy): Bacteria > Bacteroidota > Bacteroidia > Sphingobacteriales > Sphingobacteriaceae > Pedobacter > Pedobacter agri. The sequence goes on along the minus strand of NZ_AJLG01000250.1, from coordinate 2,822 downwards.
TCAGTTTGGGTGAACCATGTGTGGTCAAAGCAGATCCTCTGCGTTTAGAGCAGGTACTAACTAATCTTCTGGGTAATGCAGCTAAGTATTCGGCCAAAAACTCAACCATCGATGTTGCCACTTGCTTAGCAGAAGATCGTAAAAGCGTGGTGATTAAGGTAAATGATCAGGGTCTGGGCATGTCTGCAGAAGGTATAGCGAAAATATTTGATAAGTTTTACCGCCTTGACGAGGTTACTTCTTCTCATCCGGGTTTAGGGATGGGCTTGTATATCTCTTCCAAGATTATTTCTGATCATGGTGGTAAGATCTGGGTAGAAAGTATTCCCAATCAAGGCTCCACATTCTTTTTTTCTATCCCGGTTGCTTAGCCAGCTAGAATTTCCTAAATACTAATTTGTATAGCCGTTAATACGGCAGAAGGCTTTCGCATGAAGATTCCTGAAGGGTGATTTCCAACCTGTCGGGTCATCAATCAGGCAGATTATTAAATCAATTTTTTAACCATAAAAAAAAATATTTCGGAACAATTAGGGCTTATTAAAGGTTCTTTCTGAAATATATATTATGGCAGCAATCAACTGGCAGGATGTTTTTCTGCTTGATCTCAATTGGTCACTTACACTCGAAATTACCGTCAGAACTTTTATCATGTTTGTTTTGGTGATGGTTTTTTTACGCTCTACAGGCAAAAAAGGAGTGCGGCAGCTGAGTATTTTTGAAGTTGCGATAATCATTGCCCTGGGTTCAGCTGCGGGCGATCCGATGTTAAACAGTGAGTCGGCCATTCTTCCTTCCTTATTGGTTTTCGTCGTGATCCTGATTACCTATCGGCTGATCACTTATCTGGCAGCAAAAAATCAAAAGGTAGAAAATATTCTGGAAGGTGTGCCGATGTATATCATTGAAAACGGAAAATTTACCTTATCAGAAGAAGGTGACGGAAACTTTGCTAAAGATGAGTTTTTTGCAGAGATCAGGGCACAAAATATTGAACATCTTGGGCAGGTAAAGGCTGCTGTATTGGAAACCAATGGGCAGGTTAGCTTTTTATTTTGCGAAGATCAGGATGTTGGCTACGGCTTGCCCGTATTCCCAAAGGAATATGCTAAAAAGTCTAAAAATATTGTAGCGCCTAAGGTGTATGCCTGTACGCATTGCGGCAATACCGCTGAACTATCGGCACCAGCCCATTGTAAACGCTGTAGTAAAGATGAATGGGTTGCCGCCTGCAATAGTAAACGGGTAAGTTGATGGATGCTTCAAGGAAAACATCTTACCGTTAAGCTCATATTGTTTATTCGAAATTATCCCTGTTGAAACATCAATAATTTGCACAACCGATGTTTCAAAGGAAACAGCTGCTTTCGGCAAATCACTATTCTACGGAATTAAAAATATAAGCTGATGAAAAAAAGAGGTTTAGTCTGGTTTAAAAATGATTTAAGGCTTCACGACAATGAAGCTTTGGTGATGGCTCAGCAGGAATGTGCTGATCTGGTTTTCTGCTATTGCATCGAGAAGAATGGCTTCGAAAAACTAGCATTGGGATTCAGGAAGGCCGATATCATTCGTTTTAAATTCTTAAAACAAGCTGTTCTTGATTTGCGGAAAAACTTAACCTCACTAGGTGCTCACTTAATTATTGGTGAAGCATCTGCCCTGAAAACTATCCCGGAATTGGTAAAACAGTATGGTATTACCGATGTATATGCTGAGGAGGAATACGCGAGTGAAGAACTTAACCTGTTGCGGTCAGTCACGGATGTTCTGCCAGCTACCACCTTTCATTTTTACTGGGGTAAAACACTGTATCATAAAGATGATATCCCTTTCAATATTAAAAATATACCACTCACTAGCAAGGCTTACCGGATTCCGGCTTCGAAGGAAAGCACGCCGCGTAAAACTTTCGACATACCGACTAATTTAAATGCTGTTAAACAGGTGAAAACACATCGTTTTCCTGCTTATTCCATGTATGGCTTTAGCAAAAATGAATATGAAAAGGCAAAACCATTTGTAGCGGGTGGAGAAACTGAAGCATTAAAAAGACTGGAGTATTATACTTTCAAATCGGAACTGTTAACCGGATACCGCTGGAGTAGAAATCAATCGGATGGCCTGGATTACAGCTCGAAATTTTCACCCTATCTGGCCTTGGGCTGTATCTCTGCAAGGGAAATTTATGAAAAGGTAATGGCTTATGAAACCAAGGTTAAAAAGAACCAAAGTACCTGGTGGTTGGTTTTTGAATTGGTTTGGCGTGATTATTTTACTTTTAAAGCGATGCGCTTCGGCAATCGGATTTTTCAAAGCAAAGGTTATAAAAATAAAAATCCCGACTGGGAAAACGATCCAGTGAAGTTCGAAAAATGGTGTAATGGAACTACAGGGATTCCTTTTGTTGACGCCCACATGCGGCAGTTGAACCAAACGGGCTACATGAGTAACCGGGGGCGGGTAAATTGTTCAAGTTATCTTGTACATGATTTAAAAATAGACTGGACCTGGGGTGCGGCCTATTTCGAATCCAGACTGATTGATTATGATGTAACCTCGAACTGGATGAACTGGCACATGCAGGCTTTTGAGATCTGGTACACCAATCCTGTTCACCAATCTAATAAATACAAGGCACAGGAATTTATTCGGAAGTGGATCCCCGAACTTGCGAAAAACAATGATGTGGAAGTTTTAATTCCATGGACATTCGATATCCCTGCTTACCCTAAGCCGATTGATGTCTATCAAAAATGGAGTAGGGCCATCGGATTAATCCAGAAACAAGAAGGTTAGCCGCGGCCGAAGAGTGTGTACGT